>JBBRLF010000255.1:0-7535 GCA_038231515.1 candidate division WWE3 bacterium | reverse complement strand
CTCGAAGATCGATCTGATCATGTACCTGGGTTCACGCAAGCAGGGTTAACGGTTGTGTAACGAGGAGTTCCCAGTCATGAAAGAAACAAATCCTAATCTCGGCTTTGGCACGCTGGCCATTCACGCTGGCCAGTCACCCGACCCCACCACGGGCGCCGTGATGACGCCGATCTATATGACCTCGACTTACGCGCAGGAGTCGCCAGGTAAACATCGCGGCTTCGAATACTCGCGTACGCAGAACCCGACGCGGTTTGCTTTGCAAGACTGTGTGGCCGCGCTGGAAAAAGGCAAATACGGCATGGCCTTCGCCTCGGGCTGCGCAGCCCTCACCACGCTGATGCACACGCTCAAGACGGGCGACCACGTGGTCTGCTCAGACGACCTGTACGGCGGCTCGTTTCGCCTTTTTGACAAGGTCTTCAAGAATTTCGGCATCGAGTTCACCTATGTCGACATGACCGATCTTAAAAAGGTCGAGCAGGCCTTCAAGTCCACGACCAAGCTGGTCTGGATCGAAACACCGACCAATCCGATGTTAAAAATCGCCGATATCGCCGCCGTAAGCGCTCTGGGCCACAAAAAGGGCGCGCTCGTTGGCGTGGACAACACTTTCCAGAGCCCCTACTTCCAAACTCCGCTCACGCTGGGCGCGGACGTCGTTCTGCACAGTGGCACGAAGTACCTCAACGGCCACAGCGACGTCGTCTGCGGTCTGCTTGTCGTGAACGACAAAGCCTTGGCTGAAAAATTGTACTTCCATCAAAACTCAGCGGGCGCGGTACTGGGTCCGCTGGACTCCTTCATGGTGCTGCGTGGCCTCAAGACTCTGCACGTGCGCATGGAACGGCACGAGAAAAATGCCACACATCTGGCGCATTGGCTCGAAAAACATCCCAAGGTCGAACGGGTGGTCTACCCCGGGCTGACCTCGCATCCGCAGCACGAAATCGCGCGTAAACAAACTCGCGGACATGGCGGGATGATCACGTTTTTCGTGAAGGGTGATCTGGCCGCTTGCCGTCGGTTTCTGGAGGCCTGCAAAGTCTTCACCCTGGCCGAAAGTCTGGGCGGCGTGGAGTCGCTCGTGGATCACCCGGCAATCATGACCCACGCGTCCATTCCCGTGGAAACGCGCAAACAGCTGGGTATTTCGGATAATCTGGTTCGTCTTTCGGTCGGTATCGAAGATATCGCGGATCTGGAAGCGGATTTGAAAGCGGCGCTGGCGGCGGTCTGAAAGCTTTTTAAATTGGGGCAGGAGATCTGTAAAAACTCTCGCTGTTGAACCCTGCCCCCTTTAAGACTGAGAAGACGGAGCTTACTTCTTTTTCGTGCTCTTCTTGGCTTTTTTAGCGGTCTTCTTGGCAACAGTTTTCTTTTTCATTTAGAGTTCCTTTTGTCTTAAAGGCCATGGGTACTCTATAAGTTATGAAGCATCGTCCCGTCTGGTGCAAATTTTTTCTTTGGGCTGCTGATTTTTTTTCGCCGTACATTTCAGGGGACGATGCTTACTTCAAGCGCTTCGGTGCCCGCGCCGGTAAACTTTACGGCTCTTTCGGCGTCACGTCTTCGGGTGGAGCATCCTCGCGAATCATATTCAACTTGCTCTTGGCCAGCTCGCGAATCGAAGCGTCCGGGTCGCCAAGCCCCCGCTCCAGGAGGCGAACCATCTGCTCGATCCGTGCCTTGTCGCCCTTGGTGGCAATCAAGGTGTCGTATGCCAGCTCTCTATTTCCCAGCATTGGATCGTTAAGCGCGCGCACCATGAAAGGCTCACCCAGCTGAAAGGCGAAGGGAATCGCTTTCGAACGCACGCCAGAGTCAGAATCATCGAGCGCTCGCGCCATCACGACCAGCAGGCGTTCTTCCTTGAGCAGGCTGGCGTTATCCATGCCCCAGTTGCGTACCTGGGCATCGGCATTCTCGACCGCCTCTTCCACCAACTGGCGCTGGGCTTCAGGGCCCAGGTTGTCAAAGATGGCGCGAGTCTGGTCGCGCCACTCGCGGTCATCCATTTCGTCTTTTAGCCGCATATAGGCGCGCATGCGCACGATTGGGTCGGGGCTGTTGACGTCGTCGTTGATTTTTTTCGGAGCGGGTTCCAGGCCCGCTCGAAATTCAAAGCCCGCTACCGTAAAGCTGAAGGGGCGCCCGTTTACCTCAGCTGCGCCCACGCCAGCAACCGTATCTTTGACCAGCGTGGCGTAGCGCACGCAGGAATCGAGTTTGGGTTTGGCCTTGCAGCCCGGCAACGCTTCGGCGGCGAGACCCGCAAATTTTGCGCGGTCTTTCAGGCCCGACAAAAGCAACGTCTGCACGGCAGCCATGGCCTGACCGGCTGCCTTCGCAGCCAGCCCGCACGGCAGTTCGATGCGCGCACGTTTGCCCTGCTCGCTGCGCGCGGGAAAGACCACCTGCCGCTTGAGCACGGCGGCGTCTGGCGCGCAGGTAACGCGAACCTCGCCCACTAGCGTGGAGAACTTCGAGAAAGGAAACCAATCCTTTGTACGCAATACTTGCAGCACGCCTTTGTGATCGAGGTACGTGCCATTGCCTACCTGGCAAATTTTTAGCTCCGCCTCGGGCGTGGTATGCCCTTCCATCTCGCCCAGGCATTCCTGAAAGCCGGTTTTTTCGAACCTTACCGAATCAGCCGGCTCATTACCGGAATCCTCCGCCATGACCACGGTGCCCTGAACCAGAAGAGCGAAAAGCAGGATGCTCATTTGGCCAGACGCATGGCCCGCTTGTCGACGTCAATGACCATCACCGAACAATCCTGCTCCGGCATGTCATCGTCAGCCTCAAAGCGCTGTTTAATTCGATGGGTCAGGTTATTGATGAGTTCGATGGCGTCATCGCCGTAAGCCTTTGAAAACGAACGCTCCAGCCCTTTGGCGCCCTCGTCGTTAAAGGTGTCGGCAAAGCCATCGCTGAAAACGACAATTCGGTCTGAAGGCATCAGAATCACTTTGTGATCCGTAAGCACGGGCGGCTGATCTTTCGCCAACGGCTGGCCTCCCAGAGTGCGATCGATGAACGCACTTTCAGACTGATGCACAAAATGCACCGAGCCCCCACTGGTATAGGTAAACTCAAAAGTCTTCCGGTTCAGGATGCCGTAGAAAATCGAAAGATTCTCCTTGGGCTTCATCGTCAGCTGCAGCTCTTCGAAGATCTTGGCAACCGTGACGCTGGGACTGCGAAACTCGTTTTTCGAAAGCTTTACCGCTAATCTCAGGATAACCGACATGAAGGCTGAAGAAAGGCCATAGCCACTGGAATCGCTCATCAGCACGCCTGCGTGGGTCTTGTCTTCGAACTCGAAAAAGTCGAGGTAGTCGCCGCCGCTTTTCAGGCCGCTCAGGTATTTATGTGCCACCCGCAGCCCGGATACCGGTGTGAATTTTTCGGGAATCAGCGTGCGCTGAATGGCGCGCGTCGTGCGGATATCTTCTTCGAATTTTTCAATAAGCGTCTTAAGCTGCAGATTCACCCCGGCAACTTCCTTGACGCGCTCAAGGTGAGCGACGTGCTTGATCTTGCCCAGTACCTCAATGGCCCGAATCGGCGTCAGCAGCAGATCATCCACGATTCCTTCGGCCACCATCTCAGGCACGGTGTCGCCAATATGCTTTTCGTCATCGACCAGCACGACATAGGTCGCGCGGGCGGCCAGCTTGCCAAGCAAAGCCTGAATGTCACCGGGCCACTTGCCGTCGACAAAGGCCAGGGTCACGCCCGCCGGCACCTCGGCGTCCGTTTTCGAAACATGCTGAACCTCGGCTACGGCCGCCGGAATGGTTCTCTTGAAAGTTTTGAACAGTTCGTCTGATTCCGTAAAAACGGCAACTTTTTGCAGATTCATCAATTGAATAGCTCCCAGGTGTATTGAAACACGTAACGTTGCTCTTTAGCGCCGCGAAGTCTGTCATCCATCTCATCGGCATAGGCCGCAAAGTCTAAACTCGCCCGACGCGTATTGATTCCCAGACCAAATGACGGGTACCCATGCGCCAACCCCGCGCGAAGCTTGATGAAGTCGTAAGCGATCAGCTCGGTGCCGGCAAAGACATGGCGAAAACGGCCACCAGATAGCTTGTTGGTCAGGTCGTGGTAGTCAACCGCCAGCTTCAGCTCGAGCCTGCGCGCTAAGATGAAGGTCATAGAGCTGCCCCAGTCAAACATCATGGGATCAGTGAAAGCCGTGCGACCATTGCCGAATTTTACCAGCACAGGTGCGGTTGCATACCTGGCATTGCCAAGATTGCGCCCGACCAGCGAGAAGCTGGGCAGATAACGCACGGGTAAGGTTATCGTTGTCCCCGCAGTCAGGACCAGCCCGGTCATGGAGTTTATGTTCGAGGCAAAATCGACCGCCGTCGGAATGGGCGGCGAAACCACGCCGTCGGCGTTTCCCACCGTGACCAGCTGGGCCGAAGCACCGATACGAACGATGCCCGAGGCAAACCGCTCTGAAAGCGCCACCGTGGGCGCCAGGCGATCGCGGGCGATTACACGAAGCGCACCGTCATAGGTGCGCAGAACCGCGCCCTGATTCACCTCGTAAAGCAGACCAAAGCTGAAGTTGCGAAGAGTCACGTTCGGATAAAGCGAGTACCGTCCGCCCGCGAAGGTATTGGGTGAATTTTTCAACCCGCTATACAGCGACGACAAACTTTGAAAGTTGACCCCGTTACCGCCCGAAGCCTGCTGCAAAAGTCCCTCTGCCGCCTCGAACTGCATATTGAGCGGCTGAATGTGGGAACCGGAATCGCGTGCCGCGATGTTGGCGGGATTGTAGAAAACGCCGTAGGGGCCGCGCCCCAGGTTGATGCTTGCGTTGCCCATGCCAAGCGACCGCGTGTCTTGAGACGTCTCGGTATTGAATTTGTCAGCGAAGGCCTTTGGAAAACTAAGAAAGATGGCGGCTGCGACAGCGGTCGCGACCACAAACTTAGCCAACGCTTTTTCAAGTACAGGCAATACCCTATCCATGGACGAACAGCTCTCCTAAGGGAAATCCGTTTCCCCTCTATGTCTTTACGGCACTTTCGCCGAAAAGATTTAGGCCAACCGCTCGCCCGCTTTAGCCCTGCAAGGTCAGGGGGATAGGCCCGTAAGTATCTTCCGCTTAAATTTGCGCATTGCGTTAATTATGGTAAAATTAAGGTAGAGAGTCAGGAACGCCGATTACTCCATAAGGCCGCTATAGGACGAGGGGGGACCTTGCCAAAGCAAAAACTAAATGGAGCCGCGCTTGTCGTTGATTCAGAGGAATCTGAACACGATATCAGCGAGCACGGCCACGACCACGACCACAAGCATGGTCCGCAGAACTCGCAAGAGGCCGCGTTCCTGAGCCTTGTTTTTCGTACCTTTCGCGAAAACCAGGATCTTAAACTTGCCTACAACACACTCTTGAATCAGACAATCAAAGCACTGCTGCGCTGCCTCGAAGAGCGCGACCCGTATACCTACGGCCACAGCATGCGAGTCATGGAATACGCGATGATGATTGGGCGCGGCGCCAATCTCAAAGAAAGCGACATGAGGAATCTTGAGCTCTCGGCGATGTTTCACGACATCGGAAAAGTCGGAATCGCGGACTGTGTGCTGCTTAAACCCGGCAGGCTCGACCCCAAAGAGCAGGCCATCATTCAGGAGCATCCGGTAAAAAGCGGCGAAATCCTGGGCCTCATCGATGCGTTCAAGAACATCGTCCCGGGCGCACGCCACCACCATGAACGTATGGATGGCGAAGGTTATCCCGATCGCCTTTCGGGTCATCAGATTCCACTCGCCTCGCGCATCATTCTGGTTGGTGATACTTTCGACGCCATGACCTCGAGCCGCCCCTACCGCAAAGCCTTGTCCGTCGAGATTGCCTATGCCGAACTCGAGCGTTACTCCGGCTCACAATTTGATCCGGACTTCGTAAAGGTGTTTCTGCGCGAGCATCAAAGACTCACGGGCGGCAAGCAGCCCGAAGACCTGGTCATCACCCCGAAAAAAGCGGCTTAAATCGTTTAGATCGACGACGACGCGGTCACCTTTTGCATCACCGCCATCAGCGTCTTCGCGTCAATCTTGCAGTCTTTGACCTCAGGCGTAAGCCAGGTCGCCAAAATCGGATCATTGGCATCTTTAGGATTCCGGTAGTGACTGGCCATATTGCTGGCCAGCGCGATCAGCGACGAGAAGGTGTAAAGATCCTTGTTCGCGCCCTTCAGCGGATAAGGGTCGTGATGAAACAGAATGGCCCGTTCGATGCCCCGAAAGATCGTAAACTGAAACGCCATCTGCGAGCTGTAATGCTCGTGCGAAAGGCCAAAGCGTTTAACCTCGATGAAGTGCCTTACCGCCCGACGCACCGGATGCTCGTCGAGGCTTTCGCGGAACGAAAGATAAGAGTTCGGCGTGGCCGGCGGAAACAGCAGCTCCAGGGCCAGCTTGCCGATGTCGTGAATGAGACAGGCCGAGAAGACGAACTTCGAGTACGAAAAATTTTTGATGGACTTCGAAATCTCCACGCCCAGCAGCGCCGTGCGCAGGCCATGCTTGTAAATTTCAACCGCATAGTCTTCAAACGTATCCGGATCGTCAAACAGCTCGCGGGCAACCGCAAACATCACATCAAACATCATTCCGCCGGCATAAGCCGTATCGGAATAAGGTATCTGGCGCGCTAACGCATACTCCTCGGTCTTGACCGCGTACTTCACCATTTCGGACGGCTTGAAGGTGAATTTGCCATCCTTGCCAACCTCGGGATGACGCCGACCCACCATGCGCAGTATTTGCAAGGCACAGACGAAGTCCCGTACGCGCGACATGCCCAGCAGCGCGATGGCCGCCTGCAACCCGGGCGTGTTCTCTTTTAGCCCCAGGGTCCTGATTTCATGCATCAGCATGTGCTCAATATACTGATTTCGCTGCACTATCTTCGAAACCGCCTCAGAGTTCACGTCGATGTCTGCGAACTCCTCCAGCATCCTGCGACTTGTCGCTGGAAGCCTCAAAGGCATCGCTATCTTGAAGTGAAAATCATGGAACAGCTTGGGGTCTATCCGAAGATCCATAATGGCCTGACACCATTGTGACGTTCTTGCCAGTGGCGGTCAAGGATACAGCCTCGTTACGAAGCGTTGATTGGCAGTACTCAAGGATTGGCTTAAACTGGTCTGACCAGAGAGGAATACCGACCTTTCTACTTGGTCCCTTACTCAGGAGAATTACGCTCTATGGTAACGTGCGCGCGAGATATCATGACCACCGAACTTATTTTGGGCCACCCCCAGATGACCATCGAAGATGCCATCAAAACCCTCGTGAATAACCGCATTACGGGCATGCCGGTGGTCGACGAGCAGCGGCGCATCGTCGGAATCGTCTCCGAGTACGACATCATCAAATCCATTGAAAGCACCGAAAAAGCCAAACCGCTCGACCTGGAGCGCCGCATCGATTTTTCTCATAAAGTGTCGAGCGTGACCGAAGAAACACCGCTGCCCGACATTCTCAAGCTCTTT
>JBBRLF010000254.1:0-7590 GCA_038231515.1 candidate division WWE3 bacterium | reverse complement strand
GCTGGACGGAAACGCCAAAGAGCCATCAGAACGTCTGAATCGCGCCTGCCTTGCCATCGAAGACAGTCGCAAGGCCTTCTGCTCGGATTCACGGGCTCGTATGAACTGCGACTGCGCTGCTCGCGATCCCTTCTGCAGCTGCATCGATAACTCAGCTGACATTGGCAGTCTGGGCAAGTGGAGCTGTACCGCCGATCAAAACTGGGGTGTTTATTCCACGGTGGTTTATCGCGCCAGCCTGGACGTCGATTACGCGTTGAGAAAAGCCCGGGGTGACCTTGCGGCGATCAATTTCAAGGTTGCGCCTGAAAATGTGGTTGAGAGTTCTGGCGTCAAAGTCACGGACCCCGACCGGCTCAGTGGCCCTGGTGGAGTGCGCGCCGGTACCCGCAGCGGACGTCGCCCCGCGCACTAACGGCTGACGACCTTCGCGTGTTCCTCGTCGTCCACGTCCACGTACTTGTACTTCGTGTAGATAAGTTCGGACGTATGATAGTTTTTCAGCCACTTGTGCACGAGCCGGTACTCGTCTTCGAAAATGCCGTAAGCCCAGGGCACTTCCTCTTGCAGCACGTCTTCCATTTTACAGATCAGTCGAGTGCGCTCGGGGCTTGGCGGCATGATCGCGGTTTTTTCGTAAAGCTTGTTGAACTCCACGTTGTCGAAGTTCGCCTCGTTGGGGCCCGGTGCTTTATTGGCGCCATAGAGCAGCTGAAAGTTGTTCTCCGGATCGGGGTAGTCCATGACGAACCCACCCTTGCTGAGCTGCAGATTTCCTTTGTGGCTCTTGTCGAGATACGCGGGAAAGGTGTTGCTGATGATCTCGATGTGGATGCCAATTTCGGCCAGATTTTTTTCGATCAGCTCGGCCAGCTGGCGCTCGGACATCTCTGTGCGGCGGGTGTCCCACTTTAGGGTGGGCAGGCCTTTGCCGTCGGGATAGCCGGCTTTCGCGAGCAGCATTTTGGCGCGCTTGATGTCGCGCGTCCAGCGGTAGGGCTTGCCGCAGCGTTCTTTCAAGATGGGCGGATTGACCTCGTTTTGCGAGGAGCCGCGGCCATTCTTGAACATCTCGAGCCACGCATCGCGGTCAATAACCGAAGCAATGGCCTGACGCAGATATTTGTTCGAGCCCAGCAGCTTGTCCTGCATGTTGAGGCTGACGTACCAGTAACCCAGCGCGGGCTCGATGCTGACGGTAACGCCTTTTTTGGCCAGCTCACCTTTTACCTTGGTTTTGTTTTCGATGGCCGAGTTGAAGTTGTCTTTGGGTATCTTCACCTCGTCGTACTTGCCGGCCAGAAAACCCAGCCACCGCGGCTGCTCTTCCTTGATGATGTTGAACTCGATGGCGTCGACCAGCGGCAGCCGCTTGCCGCCGTAAGCCCGGGCCGCCTCGCGGTACTTGGGCGCGACCTGGTCGGGCATCGGAAAGAGTTCTTCGCGAAAGTTTTCGTTCTTCACTACGACTACCTTGAAGCCCGCATCATAGCTCTGAATCTTGAACGGGCCGGTGCCCACCGGGTGGCGCTCAAAATCCCTGCCGTAAAATTTAACGGCTTCTTCCGGGACGGGCGCCGCAAACGAGGTGGCCAGCGCGTAGGTCAGCTGTGGATAGGGTTTGGTGAGCTTGATCTGTATCGTGTGATCGTCCAGTGCCTTGAAGCCCTCGACATCTTCCTTCATAACCTCGTCGGCCACCTTGCCAGCACCGAATTTTTTCTGAAAGTCGTTGATACCCACGATCTTGGCGTCGAAGATCCAAAACCCCTGGGCCTCGTTGGCTACATTCGCTTCGCGCTTCCAGCTATAAATGAAGTCGGCGGCTTTTACCTCGCGGCCCCTTCCAGCTGTTTCCTTGAAACAGGGGTCGTCCTGGAAGCGCAGGCCCTTTTTGATTTTGAACGTGTAGGTCAGCCCATCTTTCGAAAGGCGCGGCATTCCGTCGGCCAGCATGGGAATCACGCGCGGAGTTTCGCTGAAGTAGTCGTACTGATAGGGCGTCTCGTAGGCCTGGAAGATAATTTCTCCACCGATAATGTCGTAGGTTGATACCGGGTCCAGGCCCTTGACGTTTTCTTCGAGCACCACGTGCAGCACTTTGCCTTTGAGCTCGGGCGTTTTAGTGCACGAGGTCGTCGAAAGCAGGGTCAGCAAGGCGAGCGGAACCAGGACAGACGCGAAAAGTCTCATGAGCCCCTCCGATAGTGCGGTCTACTGGGCTAGCAGATTCTGGATTGCTTGGAAAGCTTCGCTGAATTTTTCGTTCTTGCCGCCGGCTTGCGCCAGGTCAGGCTTTCCGCCACCCGTGCCTTCAATAATCGGGGCTACCTGCTTGATGATTTCATTGGCTTTGAACTTGTCTTGCCAGTCTTTGGTTATCGCCACCAGCAGCATCGTGGTGCCCTTGGCCTTGTCGGTTGCCGCCAGGGCCACCACCGATTTTTGAACCTTCGAGCGAATCAGGTCGGCCATGTCACGCAGCGCTTTGGCCGGGCTTTCACCGTCGCCAAACTGCATGATGCCGCGAATGAGCTTGCCGTCGCTGACCGCTACCGCCTCTGCGATCCAACGATCCAGTTCGCCGGCCGATGATTTGCGGGTCTGGCTTTCGAGTGCCTTGCGCAGCTCGCGCTCAGAGGTCAGCAGCTTTTCGATTTTGATCGGAACTTCTGGAAGTGCCGAAGCCCGTACCAGAGTCATGATCTGATAGAGCTGCTTTTCTTTCTCGCGCAGCTGGGCAATAACCGCGGGGCCCGTTACGGCGATGATGCGGCGCACGCCCGAGGCGACGCCGTTTTCGTTTAAAATTTTGAAATTTTGAATGTCGGCCGTGTTTCGGACATGGGTGCCGCCGCAGAGTTCAACGGAATAGGGCTTGCCGTCGGTACCAGGAGTACCGACCGATACGACGCGCACGCGTGCCCCGTACTTGTCGCCGAAAAACGCGATTGCGCCCTTGCCCAGGGCCAGATCTTTTTCCATCTCTTCAGATTGCACGGGTTCGGAGCTCGAGATGCTTTCGTTGATGAAATCTTCGACGCGTTCGAGCTCCTCGTCAGTCATCGGTTTGGTGTGGGTGAAGTCAAAGCGCAGCAGCTCGCTGTTGACGAGCGAGCCGGCCTGCTTGACGTGGGGACCGAGAATTTTTCTCAGCGCGTGGTGCAACATGTGCGTGGCTGTATGATTTTTCGCGGTCAGTGAACGCAGGCTGCGCGAGGTGTTCTGCTGCACAACAGCGTTTAAGCTTAGCTGTCCTGAAGCCTCTTCGCAAAAAAGTACGATGACGTCGCCGGCCGGTTTTTTCACATCCACCACTTTGGCGTGAAAGCCGTCGGGGCCGCTGATTTCGCCCTGGTCGCCGGCCTGTCCGCCGCTTTCGGCGTAGAACGGGGTCTGATCGAGCGTGATTTGAAAGCTGCCCGTAGAGGTCTTGCTGACCTCTTTGCCTTCTTCGATAATGGCCAGCACCTTGCCGTCGCATGCCATCGTCTCATAGCCTTTGAATGCCGACTTTAAGCCTTTTTGCTGCAGCGTCTTGAAAACTTCGCCGACTGCCTCTTCGCCCGAGCCCTTCCAGTGCTCGCGCGAGCGTTCGCGCTGGGTTTCCATGGCAGCCTGAAAGCCGGCTTCGTCCACGCTGAAACCATGTTCGCGCGCCACGACCTGGGTCAGATCAAGCGGAAAGCCAAACGAGTCATAGAGCATGAAGGCCGCAGCACCAGGAATGATTTTGGTTTTCGCCTTGGCCATCTCTTCTTCGAGAATCTTGAGGCCGTTGTCGAGCGTCTTGAGAAACCGCTCTTCTTCGAGCTTGATGGTCGACTCCAGCGACTCGCGCTTGGTTTTGAGATCGGGGTAAGCCTCGCCCATGACCTTGATCAGAGGCGCGGTGAGCTTGTAGAAGAACGGCTCGCGAAAACCCAGATTGCGGCCATGGCGAATTGCCCGGCGCATGATGCGTCTCAGGACGTAGCCGCGGCCTTCGTTCGAGGGCAGCACGCCGTCGGAGATGAGAAAGTTGGTGGCGCGGCAATGGTCGGCGATGACACGAATGGAGCCGTTGATCTTTTCATCGGGGCCGTATTTTACCTTCGCCAGCGTGGCAATCGCCTGAATCAGATCCTGGAAAAGATCGATGTCATAGTTGGTGTCAACGCCCTGGACCACTGAAGCCACGCGTTCCAGACCCGCGCCGGTGTCGACGCTGGGCTTGGGCAAGGGCGTGAGCTTGCCGTCTTTGGAGCGGTTGTACTGCATGAACACGAGGTTCCAGATTTCCATGTAGCGGTCGCAGTCGCAGCCAACCGTACAGGTGGGTTTACCGCAGCTGTATTTTTCGCCGCGGTCGACGAAAATCTCCGAGCACGGGCCGCAGGGGCCGGTGTCGCCCATCGACCAGAAGTTGTCCTTTTCGCCGAAGCGGAAGATGCGTTCTTTGGGAACGTTTTCCTGCTCCGCCCAGATCTTGGCCGCTTCGTCGTCATCTTTGTAAACGGTGACGTACAGGCGTTCCTTATCGATGGCCAGATTCTTGGTAACGAATTCCCAGCCATAATGAATCGCTTCTTTTTTAAAATAATCGCCGAACGAAAAGTTTCCGAGCATTTCGAAAAATGTGTGGTGCCTTGCGGTAAAACCGACGTTTTCGAGATCGTTGTGTTTGCCGCCGGCCCGCACGCACTTCTGCGAGGTAGTCGCGCGCCTGTAGGGGCGTGGATCGGTGCCCAGGAAAACGTCTTTGAACTGCACCATGCCCGCGTTCACGAAGAGAAGCGTCGGGTCATTTTGTGGAATAAGGCCGCTCGATTCGACCACGGTATGACCATGTTTTTCGAAATACTTCAAAAATTCCGAGCGGATCTGGGCGGCTGTTTTCTTGGTGCTCATATTCTCAGGTTTTCTCAATTGGGGTTGCTCAGGTCAAGAAGTAATACCCCCGGGCGTGACCTCATTGTCATTGTTGACTTATTTGCTCATGTAATATAGGGTCGCCGGGCAATGACTTATATGAAGCTTCTTCCCCTTTTGGCTGTGCTCTACTTCTGCCTTGGCGCCGCTGCGTGCGACGAGGCCAGGATTGATGCGTTTCCGGTCAAGGGCCAGAAATGCGCGCTTTCGGGTGACCAGGCGTCGTTTTATCTCAACCTGGTTCGCACGTTTCCAATCAAGGTGTCCCTCGATCCCCGGTTTAGCGGCGGCGAACAGAGTTCGATCGTCAAAGCGATTCAGCAGTGGAACCTCTTTAGCCAGGCCTCATTGGGAATGGATTTTTTTGAGCTGCAAGTTCCGTCGCCAGGGCACAAGCCGGACTTCTCGAACCTTCCGCTGGACGTTCATTACTGCTTTAAAGAGACCGCCAAGGTTGCAGGTCTGCTGATCACGAGAATCACGTCGACCAGTGAGTGGCTGGCCACCGATGAAGAAGAACATGTCGGCGCGGTGACTCGCCGCTGCTCGATGGGCGAGAATGGCGCGCAGAGTGAGCAGATCATCGTATTCAATATGACCGGGCGCAAAGACAGCCTGATTCTGGCCGAGGCGTTGCACGAGCTGGGGCATGTTTTGGGTTTGGGACATTCCTGCTGGGTGAAGAAGAAAGATTCCAAGCTCAAGGCGCATGGAACGGCTTGCACTGACGTGCACGAAGGTCATCCCTACTTTGATGCTGTGATGTATCCCGAACTTGATGCTTCGCGTGGCTGGGCGCCGTCGGGCAAGGAAGTGCTGCACACCAACGATATGGAGCGCGCTTACTGTCTGTATCGACGGGGTATCTGATGAATAACCGGCGATTCAAGTGATTTTCGAGCCAGAATGCAGGAAGTCGTAAACGTCGACGGCTCTAACTGTAAGGTGCGAACCCCTATAAAGGACCTGGATTTTCTTTTTCCAGCTCTGGTCCTTGCGCGCTTTTTTTAGCTCGGCGGCACTGGTAGTGAATAGAGTTGGCTTTGCTCCGAAGGCCCTTGCTGCCGCGCTTCCGGCCTTTCGTAAATCATCATCCAGGGCGGGCGACAGGAGTTGGAGCTCGAAGTCTTTTGGAATCCGCTTGAAAAACAGTAGCGCCTGTCCAAGTCCGAGTATGATGCGTTTGCGTTTTCCACGTTTCTTCAGAGCGGAATTCAAAGCTCCAAAAAGTTCGTCATTTGATACGCTGATATCCGTTGCCATCAATTTCTCCCTTGTTCCGGCTTTGAACTCGCCAGATATCGCAATGTATTATCCATCTTTTGAACTTCGGCTTCGACGCGATCCTGGCGTTGACGGACGCCCTGGAGACCCTCGAAAACGATTCGATTCTCGCCTCGCTGCGCTTCATGGTCAATCGCGGTCTCTGTCACCCGTGCTAAAACAGCATCGATTTTTGACTCAATCGTTTCAAGGCGGGCGTCCACGCGATTGAATCGCGCATCGACTTTGTCGAATCGCGCATCGACCTGGTTAAACCTTGCGTCAATTTCGTTGAATCGCGCGTCGACTTCGTTGAATCTCGCGTCGACTTCGTTGAATCTCGCGTCGACTTGTTTGAAGCGCGCATTTACGTCGTGACCGAAACCGCTCATTTTGAGCTCAAGCGAGTCGTGGACCGCTTTGAGCATACCCCGCGTGGCCGGCAGATCGCCTGGTCTTGAAGAGAGAATGCTTTTTGTCGATTTTGTTTGAGACATGTCTTTCCTGAAATAAAAACGGGGCGACCCGAAGGCCGCCCCGTCGTCACACACTTCTTACTTTTGGATCAGTGCTTCTTGGCTGGAGCCGGTGCTGGCTTGGAAGACTGAGCCAGCTTGACTTCTGCTTTTGGAGCAGGAGCGGCAAGCTTGTGTTCAGCCATCTTTGGTGCAGCGAGCTCGGCAGTCGGGGCTTTGGCAGCCGCGGTCGACAAGGCTTCCTTCGCGACGTCTTTCGCGCCGGCAGGAGCATTGATGATCTCGTTTGCGCCACCCTTCCACATATTGGCCTGTTCGAGCACGAGACGGCGAACCTTTTCGAATACGTCTGGATGCTCTTTAAGCCAGGTGCGGGCGTTTTCACGGCCCTGACCGATGCGTTCGGTGCCATAGGTGTACCAGGTACCGCTCTTTTCGATGATGTTCTTGTCCGATGCGAGATCGAGCAGGTCACCTTCGCGCGAGATACCGTGACCGTACAGGATGTCGAATTCGACTTCCTTGAACGGCGGAGCCACCTTGTTCTTAACGACCTTCACCCGCGTGCGGTTCCCGATCACGTCTTCACCGCTCTTGAGAGCGGCGATGCGGCGGATGTCGAGACGAACCGACGAGTAGAACTTCAGCGCATTACCACCGGTGGTCGTTTCGGGGTTACCGAACATGACGCCGATTTTCATGCGAATCTGGTTGATGAAGATCACCGTGGTCTTGCTCTTGGAGATCGTGCCGGTCAGCTTGCGGAGCGCCTGGCTCATCAAGCGGGCCTGCAAGCCCATGTGCGAGTCGCCCATTTCGCCTTCGATTTCAGCGCGTGGCACGAGTGCCGCCACTGAGTCGATGACGAGCAGGTCGACTGCGCCGCTGCGAACCAGCATGTCGCAGATTTCGAGAGCCTGCTCACCCGTATCGGGCTGCG
>JBBRLF010000253.1:0-7640 GCA_038231515.1 candidate division WWE3 bacterium | reverse complement strand
TATTTGTTGAAGTTCGAAACGAGGGCTGGAGTTCCTGGTCACCTGGTTTGGCCACTCTTCGCGTGACCCGTTCGGCGGTTGACGATTCCATCAACGACGCCACGGCCAGTGCTGCCGCGGTGGTTATCGCGGATCATGTCGAGGTGCCGGGGCTGCTGCCGGGAGCTTCGGCTACGCTGGAAATTCCCTGGATTGAGGAACGCGCGGTGGTCGCTGGCATCTACGGGCTGCGTGCCGTGCTGCTGGGTGCGGATTCCTATACGGCCAATAACTCGGCGCTGGCTCATCGCGCGGTGAGATGAGTTCAAGACCTGTTGCTAATGGGCCTCGGGATTGCCTGGTCCGGGTGCGATTTTCTGGCTGGGCTCTACGGGCAGGGGCGGCGTCGGGGTGCTTTTATGAGCATCGTCTAGCTCCACTGCAGCCGAAGCGGGCTCTTGAAACTTCTCTATCAGGTGTTTTACCGCGTCCTTCACCATGTCCGCTGCTGCTTTAGCACTGGTGCAGGCAGAAGGCTCAGGCTGGGCTATGCCTTGGACGGTGCGGTCTTTTTCAAGGACCTCGTAGCTGGTCAGTGCTTTGCCGATCTGGGCCTCGGCCACGGTTTTATCCGGCTCGGGCAGCTCTTTGGTTCGCAGGTATGCAACGATATCGGGATTGCCAAATATTGCTCGGCGCGTGCGCTCCAGGGTTGCGTCGTCAAACTCGTGGCCGGCAAGCGAGCCGCTTTCACAGGCCACCTGCTCGCCGATGAAGAACTCCAGATAATCTTCGAAGGGATCGCCCTTGATTCCAAGATCAAAAAATACCTTGCCGATCGTACTGCGTAACGGCAGATCCTGGCTGACCATCTCATTCATCGTCCGGGGCAGCCGGCCGAGCAGCTGCTTGGTCGACAGCTCCTTGCGCTCGAAGCTCTCGCGCACCTCGCGCGTGAAGAACCCTTTTGCCGCCACGAACTTTTCGAAGTCAGCAGTGCGGCCCAGGTAGTTACCGCCCTCGGCGATTCTTACTCGAATCTTGGCCAGCTTTGGATCAACCAGCGGTGGACTGCCTTCGAGGGTCAGCACCTCGAGCGCGGTAGTGCGGTGATGGCCGTCGGTGATATAGATTGAGTCATCCGGACCTCGCACGGCTCGCACGGGCTGCGGTGGATTTTTTGCGAGATAGGTGGCGAGTTTTTCTCGCAAGACATTACGCTGTTCGGGGCTCAGCTGTGCAAGCGATTTCAAAGGCGGCTTGGGATTTTTAGGATCAGTGCTGACCCGGGATTTGAAATCGGCAAGAGTGGGATCAGTCCCGATTGCGGCATCCACGTAGGTGGTCTGGGCCACCGCTCGCACGGCGGCCATTCCGATCTGCATCTGAGTGGGATGGACGTTGGCGAGATTGACCGTAATTTCCGGACTTTCGCCGGCTTGGGCGACGAGGGCGAGTCCCGCAAAAAGTATAAGAAGTAGTTTCATCATGAGTCAGGCAGCTCCACGCCGCTGATGAGATAGAAATAATCCGGCTGCATCCACTGGTAGCCCCAACGCGGGCCAGGCTGCGTATCCCAGGTGTTCTTCACGTAGATCTCGGCGAAGCTGCCATCCTTGTTGAAATGGGCGCCCACTGCCAGCACGTAGTGCTCGAGCGCATTGTTATCCGGAGCTCTGGGTTTCTGGCCGTTGATCTTGAACCCAATGTAGCCGTGGGTCTGTGTTTTTTCTTCATCGATGACGGTGTATTGTAAAAGTACGGGTTCACCGCGCAGGAGCGCCTTCTTCAACGTCTTGAGCAGCAGCGCACGGTCACTCGTCGCGAACGCTTCATATTTGCGGCCGTCAAAGGCGACGGGATGAGTCAGGCTCGGCTCGCGGGGAGCTTCTTTTTCGAAGTTCAGCTCACGACCTCGTGCGTGTTCAAAACCCGGCAGCACTGCCACTAAAAAAGTCAGCGGTGTATAATGGGTGCCTTCGAAGTCGAAATCTTCGGGCGGGCGGCCGCCGAGCGCTTTGGCAAGTATTGCTTCCACTCGCGCGGTTACTTCGGCCTCTAGCCGAACTCGGGGCTTATCGTAGCGTTCCGGATTTTCGGCATAGGCTCCAATGAGTGCATTAAGGGCCCGAAACATTTTCTCATCGTTCTGAGGAAAGCCGGAATAGGCCTCGTAGGGCAGCACGCCAAATAGCTTTGCCGCTTCGACGGCATCGGGCAGGATGCCGCCCTGCTCATAGTAGATATCCTCGTCAGGGCAACCTTCACAGAGCGCACCCTGGTATTTTTTCGCGCTCTTCGAAAGAATCATTCCGATCACCTCGGCGCGGGTTTTCGTATAGACCGTGTACTTCGGCGATAGTTTCACGAACGAGCCCTTGGCGTGTGAGGCCAGCGCATCAAAGCGGGCTACGGCGGATACCGCCCAGCATTGAAGAGTGTCTTTCTGATCAGTAGGCGCGGTGGTCGGAATAAGGATCTCGCGCGGCCCGGCAAAGCTCAGCCCGGAGCTGAGCAGCAGAAGAAAGGCGAGGGCTTGACGGTGTGCGATCATCTTGGCTTGGACTTACTACTGACGGCGAAAGGTGTACCACGAACTTGCGGTGCCATTGACCGGAGCCCTGAACTGCAGCGTGCCGTTCGCAAGTACGGCCTGGCCGCCACTCATCGATGCAAAGAGCCCGCTGAACACTCCGCCGGTTGCCGTGGGCTGATAGCTGCCGCTATTGGGGCCGAACTGATAGGTGCCGTTGGAGTTGATCACCAGTGGCGTCGGTACGAGCAGCCCCACGCTGACCCAGCTTCCGATCAGCGAGTTGGAAGGTGTTGGTGTCGGAGCCGAAGCTTCTCCTACGATGGTAAAAGCGCCGTTTCCCAGAATCTGGTTGCGCGACGTGGCCGGAAAAACTGCAAAGGAGTAATGTCCCGGCGGCAGAGACTTGATGTCGACCACGGAATATAATGTGCCGTCATATTGCAGCGAAACGCCGGACTCTTGCAGTGGCGTGTAGCCCTGATTGACGCCCAAGACCAGGCTGTAGCCCAGCCACTTGCTCATGCCGGTGGCGACCAGCGAGATGGACGTAGCGGTTTGGGTGTTCGGAAGGTAGTTGACGTTGCACTTCACGGTTCCACACTGCAGCCCGAAGATTCCCGAGCCGGCCAGCGACACCGGAGAAGTCAGAAACAAGCCAAGTGCCAAAATCGTTCCGTGGATTTTAATCATGTCCACTATTATACACGAAACTGCCTCGGAAAACCAAGTCCCCTGCCGGGCCGCACCGTCCCCGGTCAAAATTGAAACAATATGCCTGCTTGCAGCTGCTGGAATACTGGCAGAGGCTGATCAATAGTAATTGAATTCCAGTTGCTGCATTTTCTGCAGCTGGCTCAGGCACTCCCGGTCATCCTCACCCAAACCCTTTTTCAGTACGCAGATATTGCCCAGCGCGGGCAGGCAATAGGGCACCGTCTGAAGAGCCTGCGAAAAAAAAGCCAGCGCCTTGGTCCTGGACTGCGCCAGGAGTCCGCGTTTCAAATCAAAGTAAGCATACTCGGCAAAGAGGCTCTTGTGCTCGTTGAATTCCAGCGAGACAGGAAGATCCGCGGCCAGAGTTGAATGTCTGATGCGAGTCACCGAGGCTTCGTCGAACTGCACGCCGCTTCCGGCCGATATCTTGCGGCCCAGGGCCAGATAGGTAGCTTTGGTTTGCGGAAACCCGATATTCTTCGTGAGGTAGAAGTCAAATTTTTTGAGATTCGGTTCGATGAACTGCTTGAACACATCAAGCGCGTGCGGGCCCTGGTCAAAATTCGCGGCCAGGCGAAAGTCAGGCCGCAGGACTTTGATTTTTTCAAGCTGCCGGCGGTCAAACATCATCCCCTGGCTGAGTACGATTGCGCCGGGATGCTCGGCCTTTATGAGCTGCAGATAGCGCAGGGCGAAGACCTTGACGTCGCTGTCGACCAGCACGAACGCACGAGCGTCGTCGTCGATCATATTCAGAAGATTATGCGCATAATCTTCGATGACCGTGTTGCCGGCCAGATTGTTTTGCTTTTGATATGCGCGGTAATTGCAGGCACTCGAGCCCAGGCCCAGGGCGGCCACGACGTACAGCACCCAGAGGGGCGGTGTTTTCGCGAGTGAGTTGAGTCCGAAGCCGGCCAGCATTGCCAGCGCCACCAGTGGAAACAGAAAGAAGGCCTCCAGGATCAGATTTCCCCGTGTGCTCACGTCAACGTTGGCCAGCGCCAGGAAAATGCAAACATACGCGCCCAGCGAAGCGAGTACGACCAGGTATCGTGGGTCGAGCTTGCGGCTGAAGAAGTAATTCAGGAGCGGCAACGTGGCGAGGAGCAGGCTTAGCGGCGTTTGGGTCAGCACGGTTTTGAGGAGTCCGGCCGTGTTTGCGGAAAAGCTCGCACTCTGGGTCTGGCCAGTCAGCTGCAGAGTACCGTAGTCCCGGCGTAGCATGTGGGGCAGCAGATCACCCAGCGAGTGCAGCCGCCCCCAGGAGAACAGGGAGTCGCTGTGCAGCAGCAGTAGCGAAAGATAAGCAGCGCTCACCACGGCAAGGCTGGCCAGAAATGCGCCCAGCTTGCTTTGCCACGACAGCTTACCCTGGAAAAGCACATGCCCAACGATTGGCAGGACAAAAACGATGCTCGGGTTATTGGCCGAACCCAAAGCGAAGAGCAGGCACACACCGAGCGTGCGGGCTTTTGAAACCGGAGCGTAAAGATAAAGCGCGCAGATCGACGCAAGCAGCACGAGATTCAACATGAAGACTTCGGGCAGCAGTGAATAGGCCCAAAATGTCTTCGAAAAGGCCAGGGGCAAGACGATGCAGGCTGCGCCAAGGGCCGAGCGATGAATGCGCCAGCCCACGACGGCAAGTGCGCCCAGTGAAAAAATCAGATTCAGCAGAGCCGCCCGCCAGAAGACACTGCCTACAGGCAATAGCTGTGTCCAAAAGTGCTGGAGCCACAGATAAAGCGGAAAGCCCGGCGGATGAAGCACGTTTAAACCATAGGAGTTCGCCACGAGTTCGCCCGAATCGTGATTTTGCACAGTCGAGGGCAGCCGAAAAAAGAAGATCGCGGCAAGCCCTGCGAGCGCCAGCAGCAGCGGCAGTCTGCCTGAAATTATTCTTTGAAAAGTAATTCCTTGAGAAGTAATTTCGCCATCGTGGTCGGTGCCCATTTTCTTCAGATTAACACGCGGCGGGTCAGGCTTCGAAGACAAACTTCGGAACGACGTCGGGGTCGGTGAAGAGCCACTCTGTTTTTGACGGTCCATTGCCGGCTTGTTTGAGCTGAGGCAACGCTTCCTCGAGCAGTGCCGCCACGGCGTTGGCACTGTCGACGATCTGCCAGCCGGGCAACGCCCGCTCAAAAGCTTTCTTGATCCACGGATAATGCGTGCAGGCCAGCAGGGCGATTCCGGGTGCCCGGTCCTCCGAATGCCGGAGGACATATTCGTGAATAGCCAGGTGCAGGAGCGGGTGATCGAGCAGGCCCTCTTCAATGATGGGCACGAGCAGTGGGCAGGCTTGCTCGACTACCTGAGTGGTGGCACCGAGGCTTGGGGTGAGCAGTCGCGAATAAATTCCGCTTCTGGCGGTCGCGCGCGTGGCCAGGATGAGTACGGTTTTGGCGGCGGTAAACGCGCGGTGCGCGTCGAGCGTCGCCCGAACGCCAGCCTCGACTACGCCAAATACGGGAACCTTGGGAAGGGTTGCCATGATTTCGTCGAGCGCCAAACTCGAAGCCGTATTGCAAGCCACGACCAGCGCGTCGAGCTGTCTAGGCGCGAAGCTTGCCACCGCGTTTGCCGCGAGGCTCTTGATCTGGCTAGGGCTTTTGGTGCCATAAGGAACGTTGGCTGTGTCGCCCAGATAGACGAACTCGACGCCTGGGAATCGCTTCCGCAAAGCCGTCAGCACCGTGACGCCACCAATTCCTGAATCGAATACGCCGATTTTCATCCCAGCTTAAGCGTATCTCAGTTTTTACTCTGAAACCAGATGCAGCTTTCGAAGCTGCGCCAACATGTTCTCGCTGATCCAGCTCATGCCCAGGTCGTTGGGATGCACGCCATCGACCAGGCCATCCTCGAAGTGGTCGAGTGGCATCAGCCCATAGCCGTCGATGAAATGAATATTGGAGTCGCCGGCGCGACGCAGTTTGTCGGCCAACGCACGTTGAAACTTGCGAGTGGCAGCTTTGCCCTCGGCATAACCCGTCGAGCGAATCTGCCAGACCCAGGGAATCTGGCTTACGATTACGATTGGTACTTTGGGGTAGCGGGCCCGGATCAAGGCGATGAATGGCTCCATCGTCTTGCGAACACCTTCGTCCTGCGCATTGGCTTCGTAGTCGAGCACGACCAGCTTCAGTTCGGTGAGTTCGGCAATGCGTTTGGCCAGGGCCGGCTCGCCCATGCCATTGCCCGAGAATCCCAGGTTGATCACTTCCTGGTCAATCTGGCGGCTGAGCTGATTGGTCCAGCCCAGGCCTGGGCGCGAGGTTGCGGCGCCCTGGGTAATTGACGTGCCGTAGATTGCGACTCGGCCGCTGGTGCGGTGCTTCGTGGGTCGGGCGATCTCGGCGGTTTCGGCCACGCCGATTTCAAAAGTTTTTACGCCGTTATAAAGGGGTAGGTTCAGCGTGACGTCTTTCCAGTCGCGTGGGCCGTCGGTCGACGGCCAGGTGCAAAGTTCGGCCTCGTAGTGGTCTTCGCCAGGATTTACGCGAGCGGCGCCGCAGAAGCGCAGGCGTCCCGTTACGTTGTCATAAAGATCGACGCCGCTCTGGCCCGAAGGCGGCATATGCCACATATTGCTTGCGCCTGTGAGCTGCACGCGTACGCGTACAAAAGGGCTATTCGTGCGAAAGCGGATTTGCATTCCGGCGGTGTTGTCGGCCAGCGCGTTTACCTCGGCCCTAAACTCCTTGTTTTCAGAATCCACCGGCAGTCTGCGAAAGAGATGATTCGAGGAAAACCAGGCGGCACCCTCGACAGCGAGGTTCGAATCGACGGTGGGATCGAGCCACTGAACACTTGGACTATCGTCGCCGGCGTGCGCGGGACTGCCCGCAGCCAAAGCGACGAGAGCAGAGAATATAATGGCAAATGCAGGTGCTGAAAAAATCTTCATTTCAGTGTTGGTTATATCATTATACGACTATATTAGTCAACAATTTCCTTGCCTTCAACTTCAACGGGAATTCCGTGCTGCGAGCAAAGCGGTCGGTTGGTCGCAGCTGGAAATGCTCGCGAATTTTTACGCCAAAAATGCTAGGGTGTGGCCCAGGCAGGGAATGAAGATGAGCACACGACAAAGACTCAGAATCGCGTTGCAGAAATCGGGACGCCTCAATGACAAGTCCCTGGGTCTTTTGGCCAGGTGTGGGCTGAGCTTTGAGTGGCGCAAAGACGTGCTGCTGGCCCCATGTGAAAACTTTCCGCTCGACCTGATGCTGGTGCGCGACGACGATATTCCGGAATACGTGCACGACGGAATTTGCGATCTGGGCATCGTCGGGCAGAACGTACTGCAAGAGAAGTTGCTGCTCAAATCACCCAGCGGCACCGACGGCGTGCGCGTGCTGCGCAAGCTTGGCTTTGGTGTGTGTCGGCTATCGTTGGCTGTGCC
>JBBRLF010000252.1:0-7648 GCA_038231515.1 candidate division WWE3 bacterium | reverse complement strand
CGGCCACCTCGGCTGCAACTTTGAGACCTGCTGCCAGATAGATTCGTTTTGCCACCGGGCACCCTGCCGGCATGACAATCGTGCGTGGGCGCACGGTTACGACGTTCATGGCTTGTCCGTGCCGAACCTCGTCGTGCTCGGCAAGTTCGATGAGCTTGAAGCCCCGCCGACGCAGCAATTTTTTAAGTGCCGCCGGCAGCCGTTCAGTACGTACCAGCGCAAGCTTGCGATCGACAATTTGCAGTATTCCGAGAAGATGTTGAATGCCGGTGGGAAGCTTTATGGGCAGGCAGCGTACGTCGTGTAAGGCAAGCTGCTCGCGCAGCTGTTTGAAGCCCGACTGATTTGTGCGCGTGCCGATGCCGCAGATCACGGTCTTGGGATCAAGCCATAGCGCATCGGCGCCTTCGAAGTGACCGAATCCCGATATGCTGCGGCCGATGGGAATGGCCAGCCTGGCCAACGCCTGAGCCGCATAACGCTCTTCACCGGCGCGCACCTGGCTTGCCATACGCGCCACTACCGCCCCCGAGCGCGTGTTGAAAAACAGGTCACGGGCATACATGAGATTGAAGTGCGTCACATCGCCGTGAAAGGCCTGGCCGTCTATAAAGTGCACGGTGATTCCCAGCTTGCGGTACACGGCTGCCAGCTTCTGAAATTCCGTGATGATTTTTCGGGAGTTGATTCGTTCAAGATGCTGAGCGCTGTCAGGATTTCGAATCCGTCGCAGCTCGTTGCCCGGGCAGTACAGCAGCACGGCCTTGAGCTGCGCAAACTCGGAGTCGACACGCAGGCTGGACCAGGACGAGTGGCCCTGGGCCAGCTCGGCGTCGAATCTACTTATTCGTTTTTTCCAGCCGCGACCATGGTAGGCCGCGAAGTTTTCAAGTTTTGGCATCAGGGAAGCCTTTCTGGATCTTTCAGATCATAACCCAGGGCCGCGGCGACTTCGCGAACTCCGGTGGTGGCCAGCTGCGGGAGTATCTGGCTACGTCGGGCTTTCCACTTTCCGGCCTGGGGGGGGTGAACTGCCATGACGTGTGGCGCTCGCGCTGCGATTTTTTCCAGCACCGGAAGTGCCGCCTTGGCGTCCATCTCCACGAAGCGGACTATGGAGTCGAGCTGCGCGAGCAAACTTTTCTGATCGAGCAGGTGTTCATAGTTGATGCGCAGCGAAGCTCCAAGACGCGCCTGCTCTTTGATGATCGCGCGATTTGCCGCTACCCACTGAAAAGCGCAGACCTCCGTCAGTGGTGCGCCAGCCAGGGCAGACCAGCCTGGGGGCAGATCAAACTTCCACCAGCAGCGGGTGGCGGGCCTGTCGACAAACGTGTAGCCCGCGATGTTGAGCTCGGCCACTTCCTGAAGATTGTGGGAATGAAAATCAGGTGAGAGCCAGCCGTCAGTCAGGCCGTTGATGCTGCTGGCTGGATTTCGAGAAAGTAAAATGAACTTTACCTGCGCGTTGGGAAAAAGACTTTGGAGCTGGGGCACCCGGTAAGAGTTGGCGCTGGCTTTGAGTAAAAGAGTTCGGCTCGCAAGATCGGCGCTGGTAACCCTGAGCCGGGGCTCGGGAATCACGAACGGCGGCTCTTCGAAAACAAACTCGTTGGCCGGCCCCGGGACGAACCTCGGCTCAACCTGTGCCGTCTTGAGCAAGGTGCTCCAATAATGCTGGGCGGAAAACGTCGGTCCTGCCGTTTTTCTGAAAATTTTCTGCGCCACTGCAAGCAGAGCTGCCGCATTAGGGGCAAGCGGGGGGCGTTGTAGAATCAGCCTGGCTACCGCCTCGGCGGGGTAACCGGTATCGGCTGCCACCTCGGAATAGTCGTAGCATCCGGCGTCGCTTAGAATCAGATTTGCAATTCGCTCGAAGGTTTCCGGTGACGGGCTTCCGTCCACCCGGTCAGACTGCGCCAGCTCGTCAGCCCAGCCCAGTCCGCTCATGCGATAGAAGGGCGTCTCTTCGCCCGCCGGAGCCATAAAACCAGGGTGATGAGAAAGAAGGTGGAACAGAAAGCTCGAGCCGCTGCGCGAGGCCGATAGAATCACACATACTTTTCTGACTCCGTCGCGACTCACACTATCGGGAAGGGCGCGCAGCCCTTGCCAGGCCTGAGTCAGCTCGGTAGCGGTGCGAGTTCTGTGTTCGATGCGGGTGCTGGTCATTGCAGGTCCCGGATATAGTTGTCGACCTGTACCTTCTTGTTGATCAGTTTTTCTCGAAATAAAAACTCGCCCGACTGAGCCAGCTTATGGCGAAAACGTTTTGAAATTCCAATCGAAACTCCGGCCAGGGTGGTGGCTCTGTAGTTGGCATTGAATTTTGAGCCTTCGTCGAGACTGGCTACCGAGGTGCCGCTGAGCGTGCTGGCCCACTGGTTCGCCTGGCTCTTGTGAGTGGCCATGTAAAAGGCGGCCTCTTTCAGAGTGGCGTTGAAGGCTTGAATCACGCCCGGGTGTTTATTGGCATAGGCCGCCGACATGACGACGATCAGGTCCATGTCGGTTTTTTCGAGCATCCGGTATTCATTTTTTTTCAGACCGTCGAGCAGAAACGGATCAAAGGTGACCATCGCGGAGATGTCGCCTGAGGCAAAGGCTGAGTTCATCGGTCCCATGCCGCGCATATTCAGGAGCTGCACGTCCTGGCCCGGCTTGAGCCCGTCGCGACTGAGCCATTCGACCGCCGGCTGGTGCAATGACGTGCCGAAGATTGTCGCCACCTGTTTGCCGCGCAGTTCGGCTATACTTTGAATCTTCGAATCTTTTTTGACCACCAGGGCCATTCGGCCGCCTGTGCCCAGCGAGCTGATGGCGTAGCAGTCGTAGCCTTCGCCGAGCAGCACGATGAAGTTGGCTTCGGACGTTAGTATTACGTCGACCTGGCCCGAAACCAGCGCGACTTTCAGCTCGCGTCCCAGGGGCAGCGGCGTAATTTTGGCGTCGAAGCCATGCTGTTTGAAAAGGTCGGTGTTCTGCAAAATCGTTCCTACCTGATTGCTGATCAGCGCGCCGACAGACGGAAAGGCCATTCGCAGCTCGGTGCGCGGCAAGTCGGCGGCTCGTGAAACCGACGCGGCAAAGACGAGCGGCATCAGCACGGCGAGTATGGTTCTGAGAAAGGTACGCATCGGAAGCTCCTACTTCTGCATGATTATGTCATGAAGGCGGCGCTTGAGCGCCAGAAAATCAGGGGCATCGTACTCTCGCCCGGTCACCGGCACGCTCAGGAGTTGGACGGCCCTTCCGGGTGCGGACGGCAGTACCAGGATGCGATCGCTCAGGGTAATGGCTTCTTCTATCTGATGGGTGACGAGGATAACCGTCTTGCGCAGTTCGCGAATGATCGACGCGAACTCAAGGCGAATCGCCTCGCGCGTGAAGGGGTCAAGCGCGGCAAATGGTTCGTCAAGCAGCAGTAGTTTGGGATCGGCAGCAAGGGCGCGCGCCAGTGCCACCCGCTGCTGCATGCCACCCGAAAGCTGACGTGGCAGGTCATGGGCCTGCTGCGCAAGCCCTACGCGCGCAAGCCAACCCAGGGCATCAGCACGCAGGGTACTGCCCGAGACGCCACGGGCTCGCAGCGCAAATTCGATATTTTCAACCGCAGTCTTCCACGGAAAAAGGTCGTGACTCTGAAACATCATCACGCGGCTGCGTGAAGGTTCGCGGATCGGCGTTCCTTCGAAAAGAATTTTGCCGCGCGTCGGCAGCAGCAATCCGGCAACGAGCGAAAGCAGCGAGGTTTTTCCGCAGCCCGAACGCCCCAGCACTGCAAGTACCTCGCCCGCTTGAAGCGAAAAGGTGACGTCTTCAAGAGCCAGACGTGGCGTCTGGCCCAGCCGGGGCGAGTAATTCAAGCCCACGCCGTGGACTTCGATCAGATGGTTTTCTGTGGCGCCTGCCATCGTACCCACCGTCTATTGAGTGTTACCAGTAGCTGGTCCAGGATGATTCCAATCAGTCCTATTGTAAACATGCCGCCGATAACCATTTCCATCTGAACCATCTCTTGTTTGCTTTCTATGAAATAGCCCAGGCCGCGGTTGGCCGACACCATCTCGGCGGCGACGACGCTCATCCAGGAAACGGTAAGGCCCACTCGCATGCCCGAGAGAATGAAAGGCGCCGCCGAAGGCAGTACGACTTCGAGAAAAATCATCCGGCGGCTGGCACCCAGGCTGCGCGCGACATTGAGATGGCGGGGATCGACGTTTTCGACGCCGGCCATCGTATTGAGCAGAAGGGGAAAGAACGAGGCAATCATGGTGACGAAATAGCTGGGGCCGTTACCCAGACCGAACCAGAGAATCGCCAGCGGCACCCAGGCGATGGGAGGAATTGGACGAAGCAGCGCAAGTACGGGTCCGAGGCCGTGGCGAAGCGCGCGGTTCGTGCCAAGCAGCAGTCCCAGTGGAATGGCCAGCGCCACTGAAATAAAAAATCCCAGCAGTACTCGTTGCAGGCTGGCCGCGGCGTGGGCCAGGAGCTCGCCGCTTGCGGCAAGCTGCCACAGCGCGGCTGCCACTTTTGAAGGCGCGGGCAGCACGATGGGATTGAGCAGGCCCAGCCGCGAGCTCAGCTGCCAGACGGTCAGGAGCAGGACGAAGAGCGCGATACGTCGCAGCACCGAGAACGTTCGGTTCACGGCTTTCTCACGGAGTACACGCACCAGCGCCACAGATCGTGTATCTCGCCGTTCGGCAAAATTTTGAATGGATGGATGCGTTTCGCCTCGACCGGAGCGTTATGGTAAAGCGCGCGAATCTCGTGGCGGTGCTGGCTGGTGGTCTCGTAGCTGTTAATCCAGCGATCGATCGACTCCCAGACGTTGAGCTCTTTCATCTCGAGCTTGTGAAATCCGCCATCGAGCAGCAGCTTGCGAAAATCCTCTTCCTGAAACATGTTGCAGATGAGCGGCTGCTTTTTCTTGAAGATGCGATACATCCAGGGGCCATCGTCTTCGCCAAAGGGCACGCACTGTCCGACAATGAACTGGCCGCCGGGTTTGAGGACGCGAAGAATTTCGGCGACCGGCCGTTCGGGATAGGGCAGCAGATGCAGCACTTCGCGCGTGCAGACCAGATCGAATGTATTGTCGGGGAACGGAATTTTGTACACATTGCCCTGCCGCACTTCATCGAGGCGGGTGCCGGCCAGCGCGACCATCTCGGGCGTCAGATCCAGACCGAAAACCTTC
This sequence comes from candidate division WWE3 bacterium, assembly GCA_038231515.1. GTDB lineage: Bacteria > Bdellovibrionota > UBA1018 > UBA1018 > UBA923 > JACQAX01. The sequence goes on along the minus strand of JBBRLF010000252.1, from coordinate 2,442 downwards.
TTTACGCGTCCTTTGAACGAGGCGCCCACCACGCCGCTGCCGCAGCAGACGTCCAGCGCGATGGCCTCGTCATTTTTTTCATAAAGCGCGGCGTGATTGCCCAGCAGCTCGTCGTGCGTGATCCAGGTGGCTGAGTCGTGCCAGTTTTTGGAGCGAATGCCGAACTGCTTCTTATAGACGGCTTCGTCGAATTCGCGTTCGATATTCTGAAAATGAATTTTTTCAGCCACGCGTCGCGCCGCAATCTTGGCGCTGCGGGCTTCGAGTACCTTGCCCAAAATCATGGACAGCAGCTGGGGATTGCCGCTCAGGGCGGTGCAGACCTGCTCGAAGACGGCGGCTTCGACCGAGGCAAGTTCGGCTATGTTTGAAAGACGTCCCTTGGTCTGGCTGTCGAACTTGGGCGCGTTCAGGCGCAGATCGATAACGGCGGTAAAGCCCTCTATCGCCTCGTCGACCGAAATCGCATCGTCGCTGCCGGCATTGAGGCGGCCGGTTTCGTGCATGAGTTTTTGGATGGCGCGCGTGACGCCGCTCTTGAGTAGCTGGACGTGGGTTCCGCCGTGCACGGTATTCACGCAGTTGGCGTAAGAGCGAATGCGCGGCTCAAAGCCCGTGGTCCACTGAAGTACGGCGTGAAAGCTCATCGCGGCGTTGCCGGTCTTTACCTCGATCGGGTCGCGGCCCAGGGTATGCTCACGGGTGTTCAGATGGGCCAGAAAGCCCGCGACACCGGTGTCGAACTTCAGGCGCAGGGTATTGCCGCTGGCCGCGTTTTTCAAGCGCAGCTCGATGCCGGGATTCAGAAAGGCCAGCTCTTCGAGCCGTTCGCGGCAAACCTGCTCGTCAAATTGGCGAAATGTCGTGAAGATCTGCGGATCGGGCCAGAAGGTAATGCTCGTGCCGTGCGTGGTGGCGCCCACCTTGCTGGCCGGCGCGCCGTCGCGTGTACCGCGCTGAAACTGCTGCTGGTAATGCTGGCCGCCGCGGAATATCTCGAGCACCAGCTTTTCTGAAAGTGCGTTCACGCACGAAAGGCCCAGTCCGTGCAAGCCAGCGGTTTGGCCATAAGAGCGCTGACTGAACTTGCCGCCGGAATGCAGCCGGGTTGCGGCTACCTCGCAAGCAGGTATTCCCTCGGAGGGGTGCGGTTCGGTGGGAATTCCGCGGCCATTGTCGGTGACCTGTGCGAAGCCCGCTCCCAAAACGACCTCGATCTCGGTGCATTCGCCGGCCATGGCTTCATCAATAGAGTTATGCACAAGCTCATAAAGCAGGTGATGGGCGCCCTCGTCGCCAACCGAGCCGACGTACATGCCCGGATTCTTGCGGATGGCCTCAATGCCCGAAAGCACGACGATGTCGGACGCCGCGTAGCCGCGCGAGCTACTTGCCGATTTCGGGTTTTGCGGCGTCGTCACGCGGGGCCTCCAGTTTCTTTAATTTCTGCACGTGTGCGCGCTTGAGCTTTTCCAGGGTTTCAAACCAGCTGGCGATGTCGGTAAAGCCCTCGTGCCGCGCCGTTTTGGTGCGGTCGGGATAGAGCTGGTTGAACTGCTGTATCTCGGTCTGCAGCACCGACTGCAGATTTCGCAAGGAGTCGCCCAGGGGTATCTGGGAGTCAGGGTCGGTAACGGTTTTAAGATAATCCAGGCAACCATGCACGTTGTTCAGTCCGCCTTCGGCCAGCTCGCGAAAAAGCGCGGCGTGGCCTTCCAGGCCTTCGAAGTCGGCGATGGTGGCGAAGTAAAGGTAGCGAAACACCAGCGTGGCCTCTTCGGTGAAAGACTTCACGAGCGCGCGCTGGGTTGCCGTGTTGGCCAGATCGCCCGCGCTCATGACGCGGGTTTCTCGGCCCGTATCAGCCACATGAACATCGTGTCGAAGATGTCATCGGCAGCGAACTCGATTTGGTGAATGCGTTTGAAAGCGGCCGAAGCGTCGCGATACGTTTGGCGAATGGCTTCCATCTCTTTGGCGTTCAAGGCGCCGTGATCGATCCACTTGTTCACCGACTCGCGCGAAAGATAGGCCTCGGTTTTGGTCACTCTCAGGCCATGCCGTTCCAGAACTTTTTCGAGGTCGCCGGACAGAAAGAAATTCGTGCGCGCCGGGTTGCGCAGTGCCTGGGTTTTGAACGCCTCGGCTTTGTCTTCTTCGCCGTAAGCCGCCAGATGGCAAAGTACGACGCGTCCGCCGGGCTTGAGCAGGCGGGCAATCTCGGGTACCGCGCGGTCCAGGTCGACAAACTGCAGCCCTTGCCGGCAGACACAGCAATCCACCTGCGCATCGGGCAGCGGTATTTTCTCAACCGGCGCGATTACAAGACGGTCAAGGTGCGCCGAGGCCTGGCTGGTCATTTCGGCCGAGATGTCGACGCCGATAACCTCTTTGACCCGGCCGTGAAACTGCTTGGCAACCAGGCCCGTTCCGGTAGCCCGG
>JBBRLF010000251.1:0-7658 GCA_038231515.1 candidate division WWE3 bacterium | reverse complement strand
TTTGATCGTAGTAAGCCCCATTGCAATATCGGAACGATTGGTCACGTCGACCATGGCAAGACCACTCTGACAGCGGCAATCACGACGGTGTTGGCAAAGGCAGGCCTTTCGGTCGCCCGCGCTTACGACCAGATCGACAATGCTCCGGAAGAAAAAGAGCGCGGCATCACGATCAATACCTCGCACGTCGAGTATTCGACGAAGAACCGCCACTACGCGCACGTCGACTGCCCAGGCCACGCCGATTATGTCAAAAACATGATCACGGGCGCAGCCCAGATGGACGGAGCCATTCTGGTGGTTTCAGCCGCTGACGGCCCAATGCCTCAGACGCGTGAACACATCCTGCTTGCACGTCAGGTCGGCGTTCCGGCCGTCGTGGTGTTTTTGAACAAGTGCGACATGGTTGACGACGCCGAGCTGCTCGATCTCGTCGAGATGGAAGTTCGCGAACTGCTCACGCTGTACAAGTACCCGGGCGACAAGATTCCAGTCATCAAGGGCTCAGCAATGAAGGCACTGGCCGGCGACGCAGGCGATCTTGGTGAACCCTCGGTCATGCGCCTGATGGACGCAGTGGATGCCTACATCCCACAACCTGTGCGCGATAAGGATAAGCCGTTTTTGATGCCAGTTGAAGACGTGTTCTCGATCTCGGGTCGTGGCACGGTGGTTACGGGCCGCGTTGAGCGCGGGATCATCAAGGTTGGCGAAGAGTGTGAAATCATCGGCCTTCGTCCGACCATCAAGACGGTTGTGACGGGCGTTGAAATGTTCAGAAAGCTTCTGGACCAGGGTGAAGCGGGCGACAACATCGGCGCGCTGCTGCGTGGTACGAAGAAGGAAGAAGTTGAGCGTGGGCAGGTCCTGGCCAAGCCAGGTTCGATCACGCCTCACAAGAAGTTCAAAGCAGAAGCCTATATCTTGACCAAGGAAGAAGGCGGCCGTCATACGCCGTTTTTCAACGGCTACCGGCCCCAGTTTTATTTCCGCACCACGGACGTCACAGGTGTGGTAAAGCTCCCGGCTAACGTCGAGATGGTCATGCCTGGCGACAACTGCGCAATGGAAGTGGAACTCATTACTCCTATCGCGATGGAAAAGGAACTGCGCTTCGCAATTCGCGAAGGCGGCCGTACTGTCGGTGCAGGCGTCATTGCTGAGATCGTTGAGTAATAAATAGTTTTTATTAACAGGGGCTCACGATGAGTCCCAGATAGCCGGTGTCTAAACTTTAGGCACTTAAGTCAAGACGACGAGTAAAGAGCTATTAAAGAAGGAAATATATGGAACATAAGATTCGAATTAAACTGAGAGCTTTTGATTATAAGGTTTTGGACCAGTCGGTCTGGGAAATCGTGAATACGGCAAAGCGCACAGGCGCCAAAGTCCGCGGCCCGATCCCTCTGCCAACCGTAATCAACAAATACTGCGTATTGCGCTCTCCGCACGTCGACAAAAAATCGCGCGAACAGTTCGAAATCCGTACCCATAAGCGCCTTATCGACATTCTTGAGCCCACCCAGCAGACGGTGGATAGCCTCATGAAATTAGATTTGTCGGCAGGTGTTGACGTCGAGATTAAATCGTAGTACGACACCGTTTCTTGTGAAATTTAGCCGCATCCTGTTCAAACGAAGGCCTTAGAGCCTGACGTGTTCGGGAGCGGCAAAAGACGTTTTCCGTGTACTTCTTGTCGCGGATGCATCCTGAAGGCCCGGTTGATTTAAAAGTTTTCCGGTGACCTGCCAGGTGATGCTGTGGCCCTCAGTAAGTTCGTTCCGTCGGAACGGTCAAGCTAATGGCAAAAATAGGTTTGCAGGTCGGCTGGTATAGCGGCTTGTGATGTATACAGCACCCGAAAGTCGGGTGTGGTGTGTAAAGGGAAAAATAGAGAATGAGTGAACAAACGGAAAAGACAGCCGGAGCAGCGGACTCCCAGGCCGGAAACACCAAGGGTGTGATCCTGACTGGTGTTCGGGCCGGTATCCTCGGACTCAAGTCCGGGATGACACAGATTTTCAATAAAGATGGTGACATGGTTCCTGTGACCGTCATCGACCTGCAGCCCACGGTTGTTACGCAAGTGAAGACCAAGGCTAAAGAAGGTTACGACTCGGTCCAGGTCGGCTTCCTGCCGAAGAAGCCACAAAGAACGACGAAAGCGGACAAAGGCCACTTCAAGAAATCCGGCGCTCCGGGCTTCTATCACGTGGTCGAATTCCCGCTCGCTTCTGTTGATGGTATCCAGGAAGGCGCCCTCGTTCTTCCGGACTTCGTCAAAGAAGGCGACCTCGTTGACGTGACTGCCGTAAGCAAGGGCAAGGGCACGCAAGGTACGATGGTGCGTTTTAATTTCTCCGGAAATTATAAAACCCATGGTTGCTCGGTATCTCATCGCAGCATGGGTTCCATTGGTAATCGCGCCGATCCCGGCAAAACCTTTAAGAACAAAAAGATGCCAGGCCACATGGGACATGAACAGGTCACTGTTCAGAATCTCCGCGTCGTGAGCATCGACCGCGAGAACAATCTCATGTTGGTGAGGGGTTCTGTTCCAGGCCCGAAAAACGGCCTGTTAACGGTTCGTAAAGCAATCAAGGACAATGGATAAGTTATGGCAAAAATTGATGTCGTAAATTTGAAGAACGAGAAAGTCGGCACGATGGATCTGCCCGACTCTGTGTTCGGCCAAAAAGTGAATGGACCGCTTGTCCTCCAGGTCATTAAAGCTCAGCTCGCTGGCCTTCGCCAGGGTACTGCGGCGACCAAGACCAAGGGCATGATTCGCGGTGGCGGTAAGAAGCCGTTCCGCCAAAAGGGAACTGGTAACTCACGTCAAGGTTCGAATCGCAGTCCTTTGATGCCAGGGGGCGGATGCGCTCACGGTCCAAAGCCACGCAAATACAATCAGAACACTCCAAAGGAAATGGTTCGCGGAGCTTTACGTTGCGTCCTCTCGGACAAGTTGGCAGCGAAGCATCTTGTGATCGTCGACAAGTTCGACCTCAAGTCGCCGAAGACCAAAGCTCTGGCGGAAACACTGTCGAAGGCTTTCGACGCAAAAAAAGTGCTTCTGGTAGACGTTAAGAATGAAAACCTGGATTTGGCCTCACGCAATCTTCCAACCGTGAACTACGTAACGACTGAACGAATCAATACGTACGACATGGTGAAGCACGAGTGGTTGATCCTGAGCAAAGCCTCCGCTGAGGCTTTGGGCGCACGGTTAGGGTAAGAGGAATTTATGAGAACGACTTTTGAAGTAATCAAAAGACCTATTATCAGCGAGAAGAGCACGGCTCAAAACGAGCTCCTCAGAACGTATGCCTTCGAAGTTTCACCTGCCAGCAATAAGCAGGAAATTCGCGAAGCCGTTCAGACGCTGTTCAAGGTCAAGGTCGACCACGTTCGTACGATGGTCGTCCACGGAAAATATAAAAAAGCTGGTCGTTTTGTGTCCAAGCGCGCGAATTGGAAGAAGGCGCTCGTTACACTACAAGAAGGCCAGAAGATTGAATTCTTCCAGGGTGCATAAAAATGCCAGTTAAAACATTCAAACCAACATCAGCCGGTCTACGCCATAAAGGCATGGCGGATTTCTCTGTCCTTACCAAAGGCAAGAAGCCCGAAAAATCATTGCTCGAGATCAAGAAGCGTAGCGGCGGTCGTAACTCTTACGGCAGAATCACAACTCGTCACATCGGTGGCGGCCACAAGAAAATGTACCGCATCATCGACTTCCGGCGCAATAAGCTGGAAATCCCCGGCACGATCACCTCAATTGAGTATGATCCGAACCGTACGGCTTACATCGCTCTGGTGACCTATGCCGACGGCGAAAAGCGCTACATCCTGGCTCCCCTCAACATGGTTGTGGGCGACAAGGTTCTCGCGAGTGAAAAAGCCGATATCCGTTCGGGCAACACGATGACCCTGTCTGCGATGCCCGTCGGTACGCTTATTCATAACCTGGAACTTCTTCCGAACACCGGTGGGAAGCTGGTCCGCTCGGCGGGCGCAGTTGCCCAGCTGATGGGGCGCGAAGAAGACTACTGCCAGGTCAAGATGCCTTCCGGCGAAATGCGCCGGTTTCATCATCTTTGCCGCGCAACGATTGGTCAGATTTCCAATACCGATCATATGAACATGGCTATCGGCACGGCCGGCAGATCACGTTGGTTGGGCATTCGTCCGACCGTTCGCGGCGTGGCCATGAATCCAATCGATCACCCACACGGCGGTGGTGAAGGTAAAACATCTGGTGGTGGACATCCACGTACTCCGTGGGGCCAGCCAACCAAGGGCTATAAGACGCGCTATAACAAGCGCTCTGACGGCTTTATCATCAAGAGAAGAAAGTAACCGGAGGCTAAGTGGCTAGGTCAATTAAAAAAGGCCCTTTTATCGATGACCATCTGTTGAAGAAGGTCGAAACGGCAAAGGCCAGTAATGACAAGAAGGTCGTAAAAACTTGGTCCCGGCGTTCGACAATCATTCCGGATATGGTTGGCATGACGTTCGCGGTTCATAACGGCCGTAAATTCATTCCGGTCTATGTGACTGAAAACATGGTTGGACACAAGTTGGGCGAGTTTTCCCTGACGCGTACCTTCCACGGTCATACTCCGGCTGATAAGAAGGCAAATGAAGGTGGTGCACCAGCAGGCGCACCGGCAGGGGCAGCAGGCGCCAAGCCAGCAGCAGCAGCTCCGGCAGCAAAACCGGCAGCTCCGAAAGCTTAACGAGGTAAATATATGGAAGTAACAGCAAGCTTAAAGCATATCCGCGTTACACCGAGAAAAGCGATGTTGGTCGCCGATCTCGTGCGCGGCAAAGGCATCAACGAAGCGCTCGCGATTCTGAAGTTTTCGCGTCGTAAGCGTGTCGCGGCCTACATCAGCGGTGTTTTGAAATCCGCCGTAGCCAATGCCGACCACAAAGGGAAAATCGACGTCGATACGCTCTATATCAAGCGTCTCGAGGTTGGCAAAGGTCCGACTCTTAAACGTTTCCGCCCTCGTGCAATGGGTCGGGCGTTCAAGATCAACAAAAAGACTTCCCACATTTTCGTCAGCCTGGCGGAGAGGTAATAAGAATGGGTCAGAAAACACATCCAATTGGATTTAGACTCGGCGTCAACAAGACTTGGGACTCTCGCTGGTTCGCAAAGCGCGGCTACGCCACGTTGTTGCACGAAGACATCAAGTTGCGTTCGTTCATTCGCAAGCAGCTCGCAAGTGCTGGTATCGCGAAGGTTGAAATCGAACGCGCTGCAAACAAAGTGAAAATCAACGTCCATACGGCTCGCCCCGGAATCGTTATCGGTAAAAAGGGCGCCGGCGTAGAAACGTTGAAAGCTGATGTGCAGAAGCTTTCGAAGAACGAAGTTTTCCTGAACATCATCGAAGTGAAGAAGCCGGAATCAAATGCCGTGCTTATCGCTGAAAACGTTGCAGGTCAGCTCGAAAAGCGTGTCGCTTTCCGCCGCGCGATGAAGAAGTGCATGACCTCTGCTTTCAAGCAGGGCATCAAGGGTATCAAGATTCGCGTCAGCGGCCGTTTGGCCGGTGCCGAAATCGCCCGCACGGAATGGTACAGCGAAGACTCGGTGCCTCTGCACACGCTGCGCGCAAACATTGATTACGGCACGGCAGAAGCTCGTACCACGTATGGTCAGATTGGCGTCAAGGTGTGGGTCTACCACGGTGAAATCCTGGCCAAGAAGACTGAGAAAGTGAGCGTCTAAAATGTTGTCTCCAAAGCGCGTTAAATGGCGCAAACACCAGAAGGGTCGCATGTGCGGCAAGGCTCTGCGCGGAAACACTTTGTTTTTCGGCGACTTCGGCCTGGTTGCAGTAGAATGCGGTCGTATCACCTCCAAGCAGATCGAGTCCGCCCGTGTCGCGATGACTCGTTACGTAAAGCGTGGCGGTAAGATCTGGATTCGTATATTTCCGGACAAATCCATAACCAAGAAGCCAGCTGAAACCCGCATGGGTAGCGGTAAAGGTAACGTTGAAGAATGGTGCGCGGTGATCAGACCCGGTCGTATCCTCTATGAGATGGATGGCATCTCGAGACAGGAAGCAACCGAAGCTCTGCGTTTGGCCGGCCACAAGTTGCCGCTTAAAGTTAAGGTGATTTATAAAACCGATGCTGAAATGAAAGCCTCGGCAGCAGTAAAAGCCGCGGCAGCAGCTTTGAAGCCAGCAGCCTCGAAGCCAGCAGCTGCACCAGCAGCAGGAGCTAAAGAATGAGTAAGGAAAACAAGCTAACCAATAGCCTGTCGCTTGAAGAACTCAAGACGAAGGGCACGGAACTGGAAGGGCAACTTTTCAAGCTCCGCATGCAGAAAGCCACTGGACAGCTGGCCAATACCTCGCTGGTAAGCGCTGCGAGAAAAGAACTGGCTCGTGTAAAAACTTTCCAGACACAGAAACTGATGAGCAAGCCTGCGGCCAGCAAGCCTGCGAAGAAAGTAGCAAAGGGTAAGTGAGTATGGTTAAGGCACCAGTCGTTGAAAAGAAGCCAACCGAGACTGCTGACGCAGGCGGACACAAGCGTATTCTTCAGGGTATCGTCGTAAGCGACAAGATGCAGAAGACCATCGTTGTGAAGGTCGATCGTCGCGAAAAGCATGACCAATATTTCAAATATTTGTTGCTGTCGAAGAAGTATAAGGCTCATGACGAAAAGAATGAAGCCAAAGTCGGCGATAAGGTCGAAATCGTTGAGTCAAAACCGATTAGCCGCGACAAGCGCTGGGCACTCCGCCGCGTCGTTGTGCGCGCAACACACTAATTGAGTAGGAGAAGTTTACCATGATTCAAACAACTACACGTCTCGATGTTGCTGATAACTCGGGCGCAAAAAGTGTGATGTGCATAAAGGTGCTGGGCGGTTCGAAGCGTAAATACGCTGCGATTGGCGATATCATCGTTGTGTCCATTAAAGCTGCTTTGCCGAATTCAAAGGTGAAGAAGGGTGACGTTTGTAAGGCTGTGATCGTGCGCACGAAAAAGGCGCTCGGACGGTCGGACGGTTCGTTCATCCGTTTTGACACGAACTCGGCGGTTCTGATTAATGCTCAGCTTGAGCCTATCGGGACGCGTATCTTCGGGCCAGTAGCGAGAGAGTTGCGGGCGAAGAAATTCACCAAGATCATCTCGTTGGCACCAGAAGTTCTTTAATAGGTTTTTAGGAAGGTAATTGAAAATGCAAAACACAGAAAGCGGAAATCTCTCGATTCGGAAAGGCGACATGATTCAAATCATGGCTGGCCGTGAAAAGGGAAAAACCGGAAAAATTTTGCGGGTAATGCACTCTCCGAACCGCGTTGTTGTTGAAAAACTCAACCTGGTTAAGAGACACACGAAGCCCTCTCAGAAAGCGCCCCAGGGCGGAATCGTCGAGAAGGAAGCTTCGCTCAATTACTCAAATGTCCTGCTCCTTTGCCCGAAATGCAATCGTGGTGTTCGGACGGGGCGCAAAATGAGTGGCGAAAAGAAACTCCGCATTTGTAAAAAATGCGGCGAGTCTCTGTAAGAGTACGAGGCAAATATGGCAGACGAAAAGAATACAAAAGAAGCTAAAGCCCCTGGCGAAAAGAAGCCAGCCGGCGAAAAGAAGCCAGCTGGCGAAAAGAAAGCCGGCGG
>JBBRLF010000250.1:0-7711 GCA_038231515.1 candidate division WWE3 bacterium | reverse complement strand
GGTAACGTAGTTTTTGGTAAAGGCCGCGGCCGTAGAGCCTGCGGGCCGCGCACGAATTCCAGACGCGGCGTCGCGGTAGGGTTTGAGCAGCGTCGTGATATCGGGGGCACTTGCCGTGTCTGGCACGGTCACAAAGGGTTCAAAGCGGGCGCGCAGATCCACGCCGTGGGTGCCATTGAGGTGCAGGATGCCTACGGACTTGGCGCCCGTGCCGGCTTCGATCACGGGCGTGCCCCGCACGGTTTCCTGCGCCAGCAGATGCGTGTGGCCGGCAACAACCGCGTCGAGCGTGCCCTCGGGCAGCTCGCGCAAAAGCCGCAGCATTTCGGCGCGGTCGCCTTCGACCTTGCAGCGCCCTTCCGGATTGCACAGCAGGCCTGCATGGGCGGCGAGCAGCACCAGATCGCAGCTTTCTTCGTGTCTCAGGTATTTTGCTTCGGCTTCAACCACCGGGCGCAGCTCTTCGAAATGAACGCCTTTGATGAAATCGGGGCGCGTAATGGCCGGCGTGGACGGCGTGGTCGCACCAATGACGCAAACTTTGCGGCCCGCCCGCTGAAAAATCGCGTGCGGCTCAAAAACGGTTCGTTGTCCCAGCGCATTGCAATGCTCGATCTGCGCCCCGTGGTGCTGGTGACAGCGCGCCTTGCTGGTGCGCACGATATTGGCCGAAAGCCATTTGAAGCGGGCCTGGCGCACGCGGGCTTTCAGATTTCCCAGCCCGTCCTCGCCAGTCTTGACGCTGACACGGCCTACGGCGGTGGGTCCGAAATCGAGCTCGTGATTTCCGATGGCCGCGGCCTCCAGGCCAATCGCGTTGAAAAATTCGACAATCGACTTTCCTTTGCTCAGATTGCCCTCGAGCGAGCCCTGAAAAAGGTCGCCGCCATCGAGGTAAAGCATCTGGTCATTGTACTGCGTTTTGAGCGAGCGCAGCACCGAGGCCAGGCCCTCTGCCCGTGTGAGCGCGGAATGAAAATCGCTCGTCGCGACAATCACGAGCTCGTGGGGGTCGGGAGCATTCAAACGCGTGGCACGATTCCCCCGCGTGGCTGACGTCGAGCAGCCGGTGCCCAGGACCATTGCAAGGAGCAACAAGATAAGTATGCGCATACTTATGATCTATCGCCCTTGAATCTAATGTTCAACAAGTTCGGCGGAATCCCGAGCAAACCCCGTCGTGGTGACGAACGCCGTGAGGTAAGCCGTATTTTCGCGCAAAGCAAAAATGATTCGTATCAGGCACGCCAATCCGGCCACAGCCGCAAGCCAGGCCCCCGGATGGTGATATCGGGGATGGGAGTCGGTAAGGCCGCTGCCCGCGGCTATTGCGATGAGCGAAAGTAAAATCACCGTATGCAGCAGCACGTAGGGAAGTATCTTTCGCGAGAGCCGCTGGGTGCCCACGACAATCCATTCCTGCACCGCACGCGGGTTGGACGCATAGGCATCGCTTACATTTTTAGCGATGGCCTGCATCACGTAAAAGACGACAATGTGCGCAAAAATCGCCATGAAGAAATAAATCATTGAAGCATACAAATGTAGGGGACGCATCCAGTAGCCCATGGTCAGGACCAGCGCCGAGCCCACGACCTGAAAGCATTCCAGCGCAACACAGATCTGATGGATGCGCTTTAAGCTGGTTATGGCTTGTTGCTGAACGTCAAAATGGGGATTCGCGGTCGCCGACATCGTGGTCTAACGCTAGCAAAGCTGCGGCCCCGTTGTCAAAAATGGATCGCCTGATAGCATGCGCGCGGGGGGGGGGCGCCGGGGGCATTTATGGCACTGCTGAGGCTGATTTCGATCGTTTTCGCCATTTGGCCGCTGGGGGCGACCTTTGCCTCGCCGCTGCTAGGCGTGGGCTCCCTGTTTTTGCAACCCTTTGAAGCCGCGGGAGTTGCGGGCCGTGCAACTCCTTTGAGTGCAACGCCATTGCTGCTCGCAACTCATGCGCACTTCAGCCCGTCGCCGACAAGCTGGGCGCTGGAGCCACAGCTTGCAATGTACTTTCCAAGTTCCAACCCGGATTCTGAATTCGCGCTGGGAGCCATGCTCACGGCCAACTTGAGCTATCGTCTGGGCCGTCGTGTGGTTGCGCTGGCGGGCGGCGGTGTGCGCTTAAGTGCCTGGTTTTCGAACGGACATGCGATTGAACGCAGCGGTGATTTCGTGACCCCTGCGGGCGTTGTCGCTTCAACGTTGTTTCTGCTGAACGCGGGCCTGGCCTGCTGGCTCGATGAAAAGATAAGGCTCGATGTGCAGAGCTCGGTTACCCGGCTTTGGAATGACGAAGCCCGGCGCTTTCGCGTTTTGCTCGGGGTGAGTTATGCCATTTAGGCGGTGGGGCCTGCTTGCGTTGTGCTTGGCGGGCCTGGTTGGCACCTCGTTGTTGCTTTCCGCCTTTACCCTGATGCCCTCGGCCGGGGAAGAGGGTGCGCGCTGGCGCGAGTTTCCGATTCGGTTTCGGGTCGACTACCGGGGTGCGCCGTTCGAGCGCGCGCGGATTGATATGTTACTCAATAAGGCTTTGCAACTTTGGAATGGCGTCGGCACCTCAATGCTGCGCTCGCAGCTCGGTGAGGCCACGCAGGCCGAGCCGCTGCCAGCGCTGGCTGGCGCCGTACAAGACAGCGTGATCGTCTTTGATGCAGAGTTTGAACGCCACTTTCCGGACGCGGGCCCTGCGACGCTGGCCATCGGCAAAGCCTTTCATGAAGGTCGCAGCTACCGGCATGGCGTGATTGTCATCAATGCCGCAGCCGCTGCCACGTCCGATCCCGAACGACTGGTCACGATCGTCGCGCACGAGGCGGGACATGTTTTCGGCATCGGGCACGCCGCCGAGCGATCGGCGCTGATGTTTCCGATCGTGCGCGAGGCGGGCCGGCTCAGCGAAGATGATGTCGCGGCCATCACGTTTCTCTATCCTCGGCAGGAGGGCATTGGCGCCCTGCCACTGGGCTGCGCCACCATTGCGAGTGCGAGTAGCGGCGCGCACGACACGCGACGGTCGGAAGTGGCGGCGCTGGTGCTTGGCTTGGTCGTTGTGTGGAAGGCGTCGCGCGTTCTTTTACGCCTTAGGGGCGGACGAGTTTGATGCCTTTTTCCTGAATCTGTTTCATGATCGCGTGGAGCGCCTTGGCGCGGTGGCTGATCTTGTTTTTTTCTTCGAGCGTCATCTCGGCCAGCGATTGGTCGGTGCCCTTGACGAGAAAAATCGGGTCATAGCCAAACCCTTGAGTTCCGCGCGGCACTTCGAGAATTGAGCCTTCGAGCGTTTCAGTGGCAGTGAGGTGAACCCCTTCCACAAAAAACACCGTCGTACAGACGAAACGGGCCGTGCGTTTTTCTTTGGGAACACCCTTGAGCTCTTCGAGCATCTTGCGCACATTGGCGGCATCGCGGGATTCATCTTTTTCCGGCTCGGAGTAGCGGTCCGAGAAAACACCGGGACGGCCGCCCAGCGCATCGACCTCAATTCCGGAATCATCCGAGAGGGTGGGATATTTTGCGGCCAGGTGCGCGAGCCGGCCTTTGGAGTAAGCATTCTCTTCGTAAGTCGTGCCTTTTTCGGCTTCCTTCATGCTGGAAACATTGAACACGAGCTCAGGCAATGTCTTGAACTCAATGGCCGGATACTCCTTGAAGAGTTCCTGGTATTCGTGAATCTTGCCCTTGTTGAGCGAAGCCAGCATGATCGTATTCGTTGTGCGCATGACCAGAAGAATAGTACCGGGCAGTTGGCGCGTCAATGGTTTTGGCTACAACGACTAGGGCCACAGGGCCCCGCTGGGAATGTTGCGTGCCGGGAAAACTTGCGTCGTGAATCCTTGAGCGTCGGCAATGGGCTTCACCTCGGCGGCAAGGCGTGCTTTGGTCACGGGAATCATGGCCCGGATTTCGGTGCCTTCCATGACGGCCAGCATATCGCTCAGGTCGTGCGCATGAATGGTGGGCTGCAGCGCCTCGAGCTTTTCTTGAAGTTCGCGGTCGATATTGAGGCGCACGGGCGCCTGCCGAAAACGTTTGAGCAGACCGGCTGCGCCCCGGCGCACCGACACGACCTCGGCCAGCGAGAAGGTGTGCTCATTGCCCCAGCGGGCCGGAAATTTTCTTCCCGCGCGCAGGGCCAGCGGCCGCGAGGCACCCCAGTTGCCAAGGAACGCTTCAAACGTGGCGAAGGCTTGTTCCGACTCAGGCCGTGACATTCGATGTTCCTGGTAAAGCCGGGTTGCCAGATGTTTCGCCCGATGCAGCAGCGAGCGTTTCGCCAGTGGGTGGCTCCACAGACAAAGCTCTTTGGGGTTGGGAATCATGAGCGCCAGCAGCCACGCCTCTTCGTCTTTGAGTACGCTGGCCTCGTGGTCGAAGTACAGGCGGCTGGCCGCTTCGATGCCGAAGATGCCCGGGCCCCATTCAATCGTGTTCAGGTAGAGCTCGAGAATCTGGTCCTTGGTGAATTCGCGCTCGAGCCGCATCGCAATGGGAACTTCCGAGGCTTTGCGCATCAAGGACTTCTCTTTGCTCAGAAAAAGATTTTTGGCCAGCTGCTGGGTAATCGTGCTGCCGCCGCGCGCGATTTTGTGTTTCTCAAGATCGGTTTCAAGCGAGTTCCAGATCTCGTCAATGTCCAGGCCCCCGTGCTCGTAAAACTTGTCATCTTCAAGCATCACGACCAGCATGCGGGCGTTCGTGGCAATGGACTCCAGCGGGCGCCATATTCGCAGGCCATCGAAGGGACACAGGTAATCAAGCACGTTGCCCTTGCGATCGAGCAGCTCGGTGCAGATGGGGGGTTTTACGCCCGCCAGCTCAAAGCCACCGGCCTTGAACCAGTACATATAGCCGATCACGCCGCCACCGATGGCCAGCAAGAGAAAAACACCGGTGATGTACCAGCCCAGTGCCAGCAACGAGCCGCCGAAAAAACGCAGTATTCCGCCCAGAGTCGTGAAAAAAATCCGAAACACCGCCACGATCGTGTCCCAAACGGCTTGTCCGAACATGAACAGGGCTACGAGAAAGAGCAGCCCGCCCAGGACCAGCAGAATGTAGAGAGCGATCGAAGAGGTCATCGCGTAATCACTTGCCTCTCTTTGCGCGGTCCACGGTCAGCGCCATGCCGTCGGCACGGGGCTCGGCTGCGACTTCCCAGGCATCAGCCGCCGTTCGGCGCATCAGCGCATGCGGCGTGGCGCCCACTTTTTCGCTGGCGACGTCATAGCCGGCGTCGTGCAACTTTGCGGGTAGCGAGGTGGGATAGGAGGGGTCGAGTTCCAATTTGCCTTCGTTGGGATGAAACCGCGGAAAGGCCATGGCCTCGCGCAGAGTCATCTTGTGAATGTAATAATTTTCGAGCAGCTCGACGAGCACGGTGGGAATGCGTCCGCCCCCGGCGCAGCCCAGTACGCCGACCGGCTTGGTGCCTTCAAAGAGCAGCATGGGGCTCATATTGCTACGTGGGCGTTTGCCGGCCGCCGGCGAGTTGGGCTTGCCGGCTTCGGCCGTAAAATCACTCAGCTCGTTGTTGAGCAGAAAGCCATGTTTGGCCACGGCAATGCCCGAGCCAAACCACTGCTCGATCGTTGAGGTGTAGGCCACCGACATGCCGGCATCGTCGAGGATGCTCATGTGGGCGGTGTGCGAGTGCGCACCCTCGCTGCTGGTGTCGTGCAGGGCTGCGCCATTGGCGGCCAGCACGCGCACGGTTGGCCGCGGCTGCGTGGTCACGCGCGTCTCGATGCGATCGCGGTGGTCGGTGATATTTTTTTCGATTACCACCCAGGCTTTTTTCTCTTCAGTCGAACCCAGGTACGTTTGTGGATCCAGCGTGCCCGCGGGCGGATCGGCAATCGTGTCGTTGCGCAGATTTTGAAAATAGCGCAGCGTCTCGGTCGTCACGATGACACGCGTGGCGCTGTCGGCCGCCGGCACGTCGTGCAGGCGATAGTAGTGTTCGAGAAACCGCAGCGAGCCCGCCACCATGATGCCGCCGGCGCTGGGGGGCGCCGAGATCAACGCGCGCAGCCCGAACATCTTGAACTCGATGGGAAGCGGGGTGGCCACGCGATAATGATCCAGGTCGGCCTGGTCGATCTTCACGCCAAAGCGCGCGGCTTCGGCCAGCCACGAGGTGGCCAGCTCGCCGTGATAAAAAGCTTCGCCACCACCATTGGCGATGGTTTCGAGCGTCTTGGCCAATAGCGGCTGGCGCAGCATGCGTCCCACGCGCAGATGGCCGCCTTCGCCGTCGCCAAAGATCGCCGCGGTGGTAGGAAATTTTGAGATGCGCGGCCATTCCTCTTCCAGAATATCGGCAAAATGCGAGGTGATCGGAAAGCCGTCGTGCGCGAGTCGAATTGCGGGGGCGAGCAGCATTTTCCAGGGTAACTTGCCTAGCTTGCGGTGTGCGGCCCACAGGCCCGCGACGGTTCCCGGTACGCCGACGGGATTGGGACCGGTTACGCGCTCAGGGTAGTAGTTGATGGGCTTGCCGTCTTTATCGAGAAACATCTTCTCGCTGGCCGAAGCGGGTGCCATCTCGCGTGAGTTCCAGAAGTAAGTTTTACCGCCCGCGTGTGCCAGGTAAAAACCGCCGCCGCCCAGGCCCATGTTGTAGGGCTGAGTTACATTGAGCGCAAAGGCTCCGGCTACCATGGCATCGGTGGCATTTCCGCCCTTGTTTAAAATCTCGATGGCGGCCTCGGCCGACCCTTGGGTGGGCATCGAAATGGCAAATGGGTAAGCGTTGGGAAGACTTACGCCTGACACCAGCGTCAGGGCGACAAGAGCTCTCAGCAATTTCATCATATATACTCCTCGGAATTCGGGCTTAAATTTTGAAGTTAAATATAGCTGAGTTTTAATTGTTAATTCAAACACTTAAAACGCAATTGAGTTCCTGCCTTCACTTGAATATACATGAGGGATGCAGTCAGAATACGTCGTTTGGAAATTGGGCGAATCCGTACAGCATCGCCCCCTTGATGCGCTGGCCATTGCGCCCGCGGGTGCAGGCGCGGCCTTGCCCGAAATACCGGGAGCAGCCCCCTGGCCATGGCTGCTCGTGCTGGGAGCCGTGCATGGCGACGAGATCGAAGGCGTGTGGCTGGCCGAAGAGATGCGTTCGCGCTGGTCGAAGCGATTTCCGTTTCAAAAAATCGGCGTGATCATCTGGGCGCGCGTAAATCCCGACGGTGTGGCGCTGGGCCAACGTTGGAACGCCAACAACATTGACCTGAATCGCAATCTGCCTTCAAAGGATTGGACGCCGGAGCTCAAAAATCCACGCTATCCGCCCGGTCCCGCCGCAGCCAGCGAGCCCGAGAACAAGGCGCTCGTAAAGCTGCTCGACGCGTGCAAGCCTCATGCGATCATCTCGCTGCATTCTTTTGCGAACTTTCAGGTCAATGCCAACGGGCCGTCGCGCGCCTGGGCCGAGGTTTTGGCTGGCGTATGCGGCTATCCGGTAACCGAAGACATTGGCTATCCGACGCCCGGGTGTCTGGGGACCTATGCGGGAAAAGAGCGGCTGATCCCGACCGTCACGCTTGAAATCGAACGCGGACTTTTCAACGACAAAGTCCTGGCCCTGCATGTGCCGGTTATGGAAACCGCCGTGAAGTTCTGGGAAAACAGCATTGGAGAAATGAAATGAAATTCCACCGGCCCACGCTGCGCCCCGAAAAGTTGCAGGAGTTCTTTG
>JBBRLF010000249.1:0-7768 GCA_038231515.1 candidate division WWE3 bacterium | reverse complement strand
GGCAGCATCTCGACGATCTGGCCCATGTTTGGCGTGGCCAACCAGCTGCTGGCCACCATCGCGCTATGCATCGGCACCACCGTCATTCTCAACACCCGACCTGCGCGTTACGCGCTTGTCACGGCGCTACCCATGGTGTTTGTCGGCACGACGACAATCACCGCGGCGGTGGAAAACATCACCGACAATTTTTGGCCCCTGACCTTGAATCCCGCCACTGCTTTTACGGGGTACCTGGACGCGGCCATCAGCGTGATCATGATCGTCTGCGTGCTCATCATCCTGAGTGACGCCGTTCGCCGCTGGTACCAGGTGCTGGCCCCACGACGCCTGGGTCAAACCAGCGCTTGAGCTTTTAACGATAGAAGTTGGCCAAGACACGGCGTCGCTGTGGCGAGAACAGCACGTCGCTGACCGAGTAAGCCGCGCAGGCATTGCCTTGCTCATCAATAGTCACGTTAGGCAGCGCGTAGTTGGGCCGCCCGAAGGCCAGAACGCTATTATTAAAGTCGAGCTGATTAACGCCAGTCCAGCTGCCTTCGGTGTAAACGTTGCCGTATACATGCTCACGAAAATCAGAGGGATCGTTGGCACTATACACCACGGCCACATCGCCCAGCAGATTGACCGCGATGTTGGCCGACTCCACGTTGCGCGTGATGCCGCCCAGATCAGCGGTGCCGAGCTGCGACCACGAGGCGCCGCCGTCGACCGTCTTACTGACGAACAGCCGGCGATTGGTTCCGTCGGTTTTGATCGTGGCAATCGCGGCGACCGAACCGTCGTAGGCAAGAATCGGCGGTATCACAAACAGGTGACTGCCCTCATTCATATAAACCTGAGTGCCGGGCTGACCGAAATCCAGATCGAACCGCTTGGGCGTGGTGGGTGCAATACCCCAGCTGCCCGTGCTGGCCAGGTTGTTGGCCGGCGTCTGCGACCACCACAGTTCGGCGCTCGGCCCACCCTGATTTTCGTACCAGAATACGGTGGCCCTTCCATTGGGCCCCACATAGATGCGGGGATAACCAAAGACGCTATGAGCAGTGGTGTGCGCCACGTCGGTGACCCTTGCGATATCGCCGATATCGCTGCCGGCAAAACCTATGGTTGTGTTCGGAAAATTTTCCGGCTTGTCGCTGCGCCAACGCGCCGTCATGATACTGGTCTTGCTGCCCACGAGAGGCAGCGGCAAGGTCACGTCGGCAACGTAAACCCCATACCCATTGCCAAAGGAATCAAAGCCTACATCCACGCCCCGATCCTTTACCGGATCATTGATCGTGACATCGTTCCAGGGCACGAGAGGATTCACGGAGCTGAAGCGCCAACCCAGGTTTGGTCGAAATTCATTGAAAAAAACCTGCGGCTGCCCGGCCGTGGGCTGCACCCACACGACGACCGTATTTCCAAACGCATCGGTGGCGGCGGCCGTGGAAAGACCCACGTCAGTGGTGGCCGTGACCGAGCTGATGGTAACCGGCGCATCCCAGCTGCCATTACCAAAGCTGTGGCGCGCACTTTTGAGCTGCACCCGATTCGGCGCTGTGGTCGAAACCGCGTTAAAAAAGGACGTGGCGTTGCCGCTGGCGTCGACATTGGTTTTGACCTGAAACGTCATATTACTCGTCGAAACATCCAGCTGCGTGAACGAGCCCAGACCGGTCACCCAGCTGTCTGAGCCAAAGTTGTTTTGCTCGGTGGCAAACGCGTTCACCTGACTGGTGGCAGCCGGCGGAGTGCCCGCGCCACGGGTAAAGATGGCATAGAACTGCTCGTCGGCGTCGTGAAATACCGCGGTCGGATAGATGGATACTCCCGTTACTCCGCCGAAGATGGTCACGTTCTGATCCCGGTCGATGCTGGCATTGGACAAGTCTGAGGCGCCGGGATCGATAATCATGCTCGCATGCCAGTTGCGCAACGGAGCCACGGTTGGCCGTGTCGCCAGCAGCAGCCCGTTGGTGAAGTTTGCCGTGCTACCCGTGCCGGGACAGCTCGAACCCATTCCGGCCATTGCCAGTGCGGTCGACGCGCTCACCATCAAAATTTGTCGCCAAAATCTGTTCATCCTGCCCCTCAATGGTAGTGATAGTGGTAAACGTACTGCCGCCGCGTGGGCCCTGGATTGCCAGGACCGTACGTATAGCTCACCACGATCTCTCCCGAATCATTGATACCCACCCCGGGCATCATCGCCTCTGCCGAATCTGTCTGGCCAACGTTGGCCTTTATGGCCGCCGACCAGACCCCATTGTGATAGGTGCGCAGCCAGACGTATTTCGTCAGCGGTGCCACCGTCCCAACAACCTGTTCCCAAACCACTGCCATATTGCCTGCCGGCGAAACATAAACAGCCGGATGCATGCTATCGCCCACACCGTCGGCGTCCATTTGCAGCGTGGTCCCAAAACCGTTAAACGTGTCATAGGGGGCGACGTAGACCCCAATATTGCCGCAGCTTGGAGCCGTCAGCGCGCCCGTTTGATTTGACTTGGTGTAAGCCACCAAAGCCGTTCCCGCGCGATTCATGTGGGCCGCGATGCCCGGCGGATCATGCGTCAGCCCCGTAAAAGGCGCAGTCGCGGAAATTGGAAAGAGCGGCACCGACACCAGACCACTCGGTTCGCCCACGGTCTGACAGCGGCTTTGAAATCCGCCCGTAACTTGAATATCATACGACTGTGCCTCGCAAACCGAAGCATCGTTACTCGTTACTGAAGAGCCCAGACAGGTCGTATCCAGATCGAGTGGCGCGGCTACGCTGCCAAAGCCACTGCCCGTGCTGTACGTGGCCCACCAGAGTCGATTGGGGTTGCCCACCGGCGAGTTGGTATTGAGCGCCTGATTCTGATGAAAGAGCACCAGGCCTTTGCCGGAATCCGACATCAGAAACTTGGGATTGCGCACCGAGCAGGGCGAGTAAGAGCCCGCGCCCGACGCGACATCGTTGGCGCACGATACGCCGCTTGAGATAAAACTCATCGCGGGCTCGCCACCCGTGTTGGCCACCAGCGCATTGGCACCCGGGCGCTGAATCCAGGCATTGAGATTGCCCGAAAACTGATGCCCCACCAGGCCGCGGGCCCGGGAAACCCCGGTGCGGGTAAAATCGTTATCTTGAAAAAAGGGCTGCACGATCGAACGCACCAGCGCGAAGTTGCCCGCTCCGTCGCCCGCCACATCCACCATTGCCGAGCGCGCCCAGCTCTCCTGATTTGGCGCCGCCAAAGGCACACCCAGTGCTGGGGGCGCCGTCGGCAAGACCGTCGTCGTGCCCGTGGTCAGAAACATCCTCGCGCCTTTGGCCCCGTAGTAGAGACCGGTAACCACGTTCTGCTGATTTGCGTTAGGGTTCGAAGTGAAGTCAACGGCATGAAACGTATTCACGAGCGAGCGGTTGTAATAGCTCGAAATATTCCAGGTGGCCGAATTCGCCTCATCGCAGGCGGGATCAAGACGCATCGAAAGGCCCAGCTGTGAGAGGGTCTTCGTATTGGCCAACGTGGCAGCAGCCGGAAGAGCTGGCACAACCGCCGGACTCGCCCCCAACTCCGACGGCAGATAGAGCCCGAAGGCAGCGCCAAAATCCCAGTACTGCGTGGCTACCTGAGACAACGCCGTATTGATCATGAGTTGCAGCGTGGGGCAGACCAGAGTGCCGCCATTGGCATCGGTTTGAATATTGAACTGGCTGGGACTCGCGAAAGCATCGATAGCGGTGACGGGAGATGCGTAGACGATCGTAAATGGAAAGACGCCGCTTAACACAAACCGCGGGTTTGCCAGCGGAACAATTCCAGGCGCAAATCTATCCGTGACTGAGATCACAGGAATGACAATGCCCAGCGCATTGACCTTGCCGTTGAACCACGGGTTGGCCTGAATGTTTGCGGCAAGCGCCGGCTTGCCAATGAGCGGCGCCGCCAGAATGCCCGCGCCGCCCAGCGGCTGCCAGACCCCGGCAACGTAGCGTGCATACATGACCTGCGACACCCGCTCCTGAGTGGTAGCCACGCCCACCTGCGGCTGCTCGCACCACGCGACCATTGCGGAGTTATCTCCGGATGTAGCCACCGAGGGGCGGCAGAAGTTGGCATAGTTCCCACCCTGTGCGGGACCGACAGCGCCGGGAGAAACATAATCCACGCCCATATCAGTTTGATTGCCGGTACCCAGATAAGGAACGCCCAGCGGTGGGCTGATCGTGGCCGTACCCAGCTGCACGGCCGCAGTCCAGGTGTGAGTTGCCGCGTTGTAAATCGTGGCATATACGGTGCGTGTGTAATTGCGACTGGCGGTGGGCAGTACCGTGGCGAGCGGAACTCCGTTATCGGGAACGCCAAGCACGGGTGGGCCCACCGGCGCGGTGATTGGCAGCTCGACATAATAAACCGCAATCACGTTGCCATTCGGAAAATTCGCGTAACGCACGTACCGCGAAGAGGTATTAATACCGGTGCCTGCCGGATTCGGGAACGGAAACAGGCCCCGCGCGGTATCGAGCAAGCCCAGCACGCCACCCAGCGCGCGCAGAAATGTGCTGGTCGAGCTCAGCGAAGTCATCGCATTGAAGAGCGTGGTGCGCTGCTGCCCAACGTCTTGCGGAATGTAGTTCTGGGTAAACCCAATCATGAAGCGGTTGTCCGAAAAGGTAATCGCCGGGTTTTGCATGCAGCCCCGGGTGGAGTTGATTCCACCGGCCGGATCGGCAAACGGAGCCAAACAGCTCGGACTCAGGTCGTTGTTCACTGGAAAACTTTGCGCAGGAACGGGCGGTGCCGCTGGCAGTGGCAGAAATACACTACCGCTGCCGACGTCGATGGCAAACGGGCCTTCCCAACCGGTGCTGGCAACGAGCGCTGATGAGGACGACGAAGAGCCAGATCCGGTTCCAGCGCGCGTAAAACTTGGACCACTGCCCACCTTTCCACATGCCGTTGCGAGAGTACCCGCTAAAACGGTCACGATGAATGGCTTAAGTCTATGATTTCGAAGTAAAAAAGCAGATTTTGCACGAACAAATCGGGACAAAAACGTACCCCCTATACACACCCTATCGGTCAATTACCCGACCGTATTAATACATTATAGAGGAATGGGTAGGCTTCACCTAGTGGAAAGACCGGCAGGATTTTCCCCTAAAATGCCACGCACTTGAGGGGCCCGATTCCAGCGCTTTTCCCGCGCCGGGGTCATTTCGCGTCCGGTGTCACTCCTACCTAGGTCAGGTCTGCTGGGCAAAATCCCGCCATTGGGCCAAACATCCAGATTGATTAGAATTTCACTTCGACCTGCCAACGCACGGTGCTTGCAGAAGCAAGCCCAGAGAGGCGCTTGGATGTCGCTTTGAATGAAATGGATTTTTTTGAGGGAACACAGGATGTGTCGTCTACTACTCGGATTGCTTTTGCTCGTGGCCACTCTGCCCAGTGCCCAGGCCTTTATCGCGATCCGCTCGGACACGGGGGCTGAAGTTCACTGGAATCCGGGCTCGCAGCTCACCTTTCGCACGAACACTCAAAACTCCAGCGG
Organism: candidate division WWE3 bacterium; assembly: GCA_038231515.1. GTDB lineage: Bacteria > Bdellovibrionota > UBA1018 > UBA1018 > UBA923 > JACQAX01. Next base: position 2,233 of record JBBRLF010000249.1, on the reverse strand, counting down.
CCTGGGTGCCACCGATATTTTTACGCTCTTCACCACCTCGCTCAGCCGCTGGCAGGCGGCAGCCCAGAATGGCATTTCCTATATCTATTATCAGGGCACAGACACGTCCCGGTACCCCAATTTTCTGGGCTCCGCCTATGACAACTCCATTTTCTTCACCAGCAATGCCGCCCAAAGCGACGCTCTTCAATGCGGCATCATCGCGCTGACCGAAGTCTGGTTTAGTCCGGATAGCGGCGTGGCCAACAAAGCCGATCTGCGCTTCAACGACAAATGCTTTACGTTCACGAATAATCCCGCCGATACGGCCACCCAGCAGCGCATCTACCTGGGCGACGTGGCCACGCACGAACTCGGACATGCGCTGGGCCTGGACCACTCTCAGAACTTGCAAAGCACGATGATCTATACGGCGGCCGTCGAGATGTCTCATCCGGCTTGTGATGATCAGGCCGCCATGGCCCATCTTTACGCCCCAGGATTACGCGCGAATACGGGCTCACTTACCGGCACCGTGCTGACCCCGACCTCTTCGGCAGTTGTTTACGGCGCGCACGTCCAGGCCATCGAGCTTGAGCGTGGCGTCGTCATGGCAAGCGCGCTCAGCGACCGCAACGGCGGTTTCACGATCACGGGGCTTGAGCCCGGCCATTACGGTCTCGTGGTGGAACCCTATTTTCCAGGGCCCGCTACTCTCAGCCCGTACTACTCCGGCATCAGCGCGGCCATCTGCAGCGGCTCGAACTTTCAACGCAGCTTTGCCGTTACGAACGGACAGCTCGCTTCATATTCGGTATCCGCTGGCGCGGCTACCGCGGTGGGAAGCTTCCTTACCAGCTGCAACGCTCCCACCTCGGCCAACAACTCAACTGAAAAAGTGTTCAACACCGCGCCCGTGCTGGCCGCAGGCAGTCTGACCGCGCCAGTTGCCACTCAGAGCGTGTTTGCCGCGAGTGGCGCCGGCAGCCAGGATCACTATTACAAACTGCTGGGCCAATCCGGGCATCTTACCGTGCAGGCGCTGGCCTACTCGCTCTTTGCGCGCTCGGACATTCAAGTTGAGCTGCTCGACAACGCGGGCCATTTGCTAGCTCAATCCACCAGTGGCAACGTTTTTTCGGGCGGCGCCAGCGGCTACATCAACTATGATGCCAATGCGACTGCCGAGCTCACGAGCGCCACTGACGTCGTGGTGCACGTCTTTACCCGCGCCACTCTGCCCAACTCACGTTTTCCCTCTGGCGCGCTGGGCGTCGACAACACTCCCTATTATGTTTTGACTGCTTCGCACGGACAGGGCGCTCCTGTATATGCGGCCAATGCCCGCTGTGAAGCCACCGACTCGTTTGCGAACTACACCAGCCCGGGCGAAGCGCCCGGCTTCAACTCCTCGACCCCAGCCTCAAGCTCGGGTGGCTGTGGCACGATCACCAATACTGACCACGACCCCATGGGCCCCGGTGGCATGGTGCGGCTGGCAAACTTTGCCGGCATGCTGGCCTTAATGGCCGTTGCGCGCCGTCTACTTCGCCGTCAAGGCACGATTAGCCCGGTTCGCTAAGCTTCCTCGCTCGGGCTGCCGAAAAGTAAGCGAGGAATTTGTGAAAAGAATCATGATCGTCGATGACGATCCAGACATTCTAAAATACTGCGAGTCCGTTCTGGGCGCCAAGGGCCACGAGGTGGTCAGCTGCTCGAGTGCGGAAAAAGCACTTGGCATTCTGGCCACGCATAGCGTCGACTTACTGGTCATCGATGTCTCGATGCCCAAGATGAGCGGCTTCGATTTGCTAAAAGCCCGCCACACCGTGCCCCATTTCAACGCGCCCGTCATGATGCTCACCGCTCGCAGCTCGGTGCGCGACATCCAGACCGCGCTGGAGCTCGGCGCCAGCGAGTACATGATCAAACCCATCGATCGCGAAGTCTTCCTCGCAAAATTTGATTCCCTGCTGGGTGGCGAAGGCGAAGATTTCGGTGACGTGCGCTTTGCCGAAGCCTCCGGCCATGTTGTGGCTGAAATAACCACGCCCGCGCTGGTGGCGTCGGTTTCAGAAATGGGCCTGACCCTGCGCACGCAAAATTACCTCGACCGCAACCTGCGGCTCAAGATCAACTGTCCGATCTTTGATGAGATCGGAATCCCGTGCCCGCCCCTGCGCGCCTCGTGGTGCAAACCGCTGGAGAAAGATGCGCAGTATCAGTACGAGGTATTTGTCAGCTTCATTGGCTT
>JBBRLF010000248.1:0-7815 GCA_038231515.1 candidate division WWE3 bacterium | reverse complement strand
GTCGGCATTGTGGCGGGGGTCGTAGCCGGCGAAGATGTCGTCTTCTGCGTTGTAGGCCGCAAAAAGCGAGAACATCTGATTTAGCTCGCGCTCATAGCGCAGGCCCAGGGTCCAGTAACGCGAGGTTTCGACGCCGCGCGATTTAGCCTTCAGGAGTTTGCCGCTGAATTTTACTATGTTGCTCTGCCAGCCATAGGAGTTGAGCTGAGATATGTTGTAGCTGGCCGTTTGAGCGTTGCCGTCGACCAGGACGATTCCGGCTTCTGATTCATTATGGAACCCCGTATTGGGATCGACTTTCGCCGCTGAGGTTTCGGCGAGCGCCAAGGGTAGCGATACGAAAAACAGTAATAAAACAGAGAGTAGCTGTGGCATTTGCGCCTCCGGTTGATGGCTTGGATTCTGGAAATGATTAATAGACGGACTAGCTATATGTTTGCAACTAGAAACTCCTCACCGCTTGAGGGTTGCAGTGCAGCCGCTTTTTCAGCCCTCGTACCCGATCACATTAAGCATGTCTTGAATCAGGGCTCCCAGCGTTTGGCCGCTCTCTTTGGCATCTGGCGCTGCGATACAGCACTCCAGATATTTGAGCATGGGAAGAAAATCGATTTTTCGGCCATTTTTTTCGAGCCAGCCGTTGAAATACTCGATGGCATCGAGCCAGTCCGAGAGCGAAAACGGGGACTCATTCACGTAACCCAAGATCACGTCCGAGATCAGCTCACCATGAGGGTGAGACTTTCCGTACTGATAAATGAGGCGCACCACCACGGTGAACTGACCGGGTGAGCGGCTGGCCAGCGCAAGGTATTCCAGACTTTGGTAGTCAATCTCGACGAATTTGAGGCTTTGACGGGCGCTTTCCAGCGACATGATCCAGTCGACTTCCGCGTGCTGGGTTTCGCGATGACGTTGGGCTGCCAGTGTTCGAACATCGAAGGTCATTTCGACTCCGGCTCGTAATCCAAACAAGGGGTGAGCCATTTTTCGGCCACGCGAAGTGGCATGTCTTTGCGGCGGGCATAATCCTCGACCTGATCTTTGCCGATATTTCCCACCTGAAAATACTTGGCTTCGGGATGGCCGAGGTAGAAGCCGGATACCGAGCTGGGTGGGTTCATCGCGAAGTTCTCGGTCAGGCTGACGCCCGTCTTTGCCTCGGCGTCGAGCAGCTTCCAGAGCAGGGCCTTTTCGGTATGGTCAGGGCAAGCCGGGTAGCCGGGGGCCGGGCGCACACCACGATATTTTTCGGCAATAAGATCTTGATTCGAAAGTTTTTCGCCCCGGCCAAAACCCCACTGCTCGCGCATCTTCTTATGAACCAGCTCGGCGCAGGCTTCGGCCAGGCGGTCGCCGATTGCCTTAACCATGATGGCCGAGTAGTCGTCGTTTTTTCCGACGAAGGTCTTCGAGTACTCCTCGACCTCATAGCCCGTCGTCACCACAAAGCCGCCCATATAGTCCAAACGCTCGCTGGAACGAGGGGCGACGTAGTCTGACAGGCAATAGTAGTTGAAGTCGTCTTTGATCTTTTCTTTTTGTTGTCTGAGAAAATGAATTGTTTCCAAAACATCAGAGCGGGCAGGGTCGGTATAAAGCTCGACGTCGTCGCCCCGGCTGTTGGCGGGCCACATGCCCACTACGGCTCGGGCGCGGAAGCGCTTGTTGGCGATGATGTCCGCCAGCATATTCTGGGCTTCGTTGAAGAGAATGGTTGCCTGTGCGCCCCACTTCTCGCTGGTCAGGATCTTGGGATAGATTCCTTTGAGTTCCCACGTCCAGAAGAATGGGGACCAGTCGATGTAGGTTGCGATTTCGGCCAGTGAGATGTCTTCAAAGACTTGCAGGCCCAGTTTTTCAGGTTTTGCGATCTCAATCGTCTGCCAGTCCGTCTTGAATCCCTTGGCGCGGGCCTCGGCGATCGATACAAGTTTGGCGCGGTTTGAGAGACTCTCCAGATACCGCTTTCTGGAGTTGTCGTTCTCGACCTTGATCTCCTGAGCGTAGGCTTCGCGGGTGTTGGGGTTTAGCAGACGGTTGCACACGCCCACGACCAGCGAGGCATCGCCCACGCGCACAACAGGATGATCGTAGTGGGGGGCAATCTTCACCGCCGAATGAATGCGGCTCGTGGTGGCTCCGCCGATGAGCAGCGGGACGGTGACGCCCAGACGTTTCATCTCTTTGGCGTTGTGGATCATCTCGTCGAGCGAAGGGGTGATGAGACCGCTCATGCCGATGATGTCGGCGTTCTTTTCTTTGGCGGTTTCAAGAATTTTTTCGCACGAGACCATCACGCCCAGGTCGATGACCTCGTAGCCGTTGCAGGCCAGCACGACGCCGACGATGTTTTTACCGATGTCGTGCACGTCGCCTTTGACGGTAGCGATGACAAAGACACCATGCCTGCGGGCATTTTTATTTTTCGCCTTTTCCTCTTCCATGAAGGGATTGAGATAAGCGACGGCCTTTTTCATCACCCGAGCGCTTTTGACAACCTGGGGCAGGAACATCTTGCCAGCGCCGAACAGCTCGCCGACCACCTTCATCCCGTCCATAAGGGGGCCTTCGATGATGTCGAGGGGGGCGCCGTATTTGAGTCGGGCCTCTTCCGTGTCTTCGTCGATGTGGGTGATGATGCCTTTTACCAGGGCGTGGGTAAGGCGGGCCTCGAGCGGCTCGCTGCGCCAGGCATCGTCGACCTTATCGACCTTTTTTTCACCTTTGCCTTTGATCGCCTCGGCGTGTTCGATCATCCGTTCGGTAGCGTCGGGCCGCCGGTTGAGCAGAACGTCTTCGACGCGTTCGAGCAACTCTTTTTCGACGTCCTCATAGACGGCAAGCATGCCGGCATTGACGATTCCCATATCCAGGCCTGCGCGGATGGCGTGATAGAGAAACGCGCTGTGTATGGCCTCGCGAACCGGGTTGTTGCCGCGAAATGAGAAGGAGACGTTGCTTACGCCGCCGCTGGTGAGCGCGCCGGGGCAGGCGGCCTTGATTTCGCGCACGGCTTCGATGAAATCAACCGCGTAGTTGTTGTGCTCATCCATGCCGGTGGCTACGGTAAGGATGTTGGGATCAAAGATGATGTCTTGCGGGTCGAAGTCGGCCTTGTTGACCAGCAGCTCGTAGGCTCGTTTGCAGATGCGCACTTTTTCAGACTGGGTTGCGGCCTGGCCTTGCTCATCAAAGGCCATGACCACGACTGCCGCCCCGTAGCGTTTTACGAGCTCTGCTTTGGCCAGAAAGGCCTCTTCGCCCTCTTTAAGGCTTATCGAGTTGACGATGCATTTGCCTTGCGAGCATTTCAAGCCGGCTTCGATCACCGACCATTTGGAGCTGTCGATCATGATCGGCACCCGGCAGATGTCGGGCTCGGCTGCGACCAGGTTCATGAAGCGCGTCATGCAGGCTTCACTGTCCAAAAGTCCTTCGTCAAAGTTGATGTCGATGATGTTGGCGCCGTTTTCGACTTGCTGGCGCGCGACGACGAGTCCCTGCTCGAAGTTTCCTTCGACGATCATTTTTTTGAAGGCAGGTGAGCCCGTGACGTTGGTTCGTTCGCCCACCATGAGAAACGGGCGCTGACCTTCGCTTTTGATCGTCAACGGCTCAAGCCCGCTCAGATGCATCGCGGGCACAAGCGTTGGAATCTTGCGCTGGGGCACGGCGCTCAATTTTTTTGCGATAGCCGCGATGTGCGGCGGGGTCGTGCCGCAGCAGCCACCGACGAGGTTGATGAAACCGGCCTGGGCGAACTCGACCAATAGCGACGAGGTGTCGGCCGGGGTTTCGTCATAACCGGTGTCGCTCAAGGGATTGGGCAGCCCGGCGTTGGGGTAGCAGCTGATGTAGCAGTCGGCGATTCTCGAAAGTTCGGCAATGTAAGGCCGCATTTCTTTGGCGCCCAAGGCGCAGTTGATTCCCACGCTAATGGGCCGAGCATGTCGGACGGAGTTCCAAAAGGCTTCTACGGTTTGTCCTGAAAGCGTGCGCCCCGAGGCATCGGTGATCGTCACCGAAAGCATTACGGGCAGGCGCACAGGGTGCTCGTCGTGAAACTTCTCGATCGCAAAAATCGCGGCCTTCAAATTCAAGGTGTCGAAGGTGGTTTCAGCTAGCAGGATATCGACCCCGCCCGCGACGAGTCCTTTGATCTGCTCATAATAGTTGGCAACCAGCTGATCAAAAGTGACGGCCCGGTAGCCGGGATCGTTGACGTTGGGTGAGAGCGAGCAGGTGCGGTTCGTCGGGCCGATTGCGCCCGCCACAAAGCAAACGCGGCCCGGTTGCTCGCTCATCACCGCAAGGCAGGTTTCTTTGGCAATCTCGGCCGACCTGCGGTTGAGCTCAAACACGATGCTTTCCAGGCCGTAGTCGGACTGGCCGATCTGGGTGCCGCTAAAAGTGTTGGTCTCAATGATGTCGGCGCCGGCTTCTAAATACTGTCGGTGGATTTCTTTGATGACGTCTGGGCGAGTCAAGCTCAGAAGATCGTTGTTGCCCTTGAGATCTTTAGGATGCGCTTTGAAGAGGTTGCCGCGAAAGTCGGCCTCTTCGAGTTTGTAGCGCTGGATCATCGTGCCCATTGCGCCGTCAAGAAAGACAATCCGCTTTTGGAGTAGCTGTCGAAGAAGTAGGGCTGCTTCGGACTCTTTTTTGGTCGTGTTCAAGTCATCATCTCCAACGCCTATCGATTGCGAGTCACCCTACTAGGTGCGCGATAGCATTGTCAATTCTCAACGCGCGGGCTTTTCGACGCGCGCAGTCATTTGCCCTGCACCCATTCGCCCATTGGTTCTTCATTCCGGGCAATGAGTGCGATATCCTTGTGGGCAAGGTGAAGAATATAGAATGAAACCCTGCATGAATTCAGTTTTAGGCGGCCTGCTTTTTTCGCTCCTTTTGGTGTCCTGCACCCCATCTCGCGCGGAAGAGGACAAAATCGACTCAGCGGTCATCTCCAAGGCGGCTGGGGCTTCGGGTGCGATGAATGTTGCGGCTGGTGTGCTCAAGCTGAGCGCGACACGGAAAAACTTCGATGTCACTGTCGCGGGAATAAAATTAGTTCCCGGCCTGGGACTGACGGCTCGCGCCTCGTTTACCGGAACAAAACAGCATGCCGTTCTTATCGGCGAGTTACCGCTATTGGAGGCCGAGGTAAATGAGTTCCTTGGTGCTGCGCTTGACGCAGGACTTGATGTGACGGCAATCCACAACGCCTTTCTTCTGGACGAGCCTCGAATCATGTCGTTGCATTTTTCCGGCGCTGGCGAGCAGGAAAAACTGGCCAGTGCCGTTGGCGTGCTGTTCAAAAAGTTTTCGGAGGGCGCTCACCAAGTCAAGGCTTCGTCAAAAGTAGCTCTGGGAAAAACGACACTCGACCCGGCGGTGATTAATAAAATGTTATGGAAGGGTGAATTTGTAGATGGCGTATATCGCGTCAGCACCGGCAGGGGTACCGAGTTCGCCGGGACAACCGTAGGCGACTCGATGGGGGTAAACTCCTGGGCCGCATTTGCCGGAAGCGACGAGCGTGCGGTTGTCACTGGGGATATCGCGATGCTGGAGTACGAGCTTCGAAACGTTTTGAAAGCGCTCATTCACGCGCATATTAAGGTCATGTCCATTCACATGCATATGGCCAAGGAAGTTCCTAAAATCGTATTTGTTCATTACTGGGGTGTTGGGAAAGTGATCGATCTGGTCAAAGGCGTGAAAGCCGCTCTTGAGCTGCAGAAGAACTTTCAGGGTTCAACCTAACCCCGAGCGGTTTTAAGCTGGGTTTCGTCTTCATGAATTCGGATTTTGTTTTCGATTTGCCAGACCGTGCGACAAGCGACGAAGAATGTGCAGCTTCTGGCGCCTTTTATAGCGTGCGTGATCATTTTCGCCGCGCTCGTTCTGGGCGGCCGTAGCCGCGTCGACAATTTGAATCTCGACCAGGCAGTGCACGATACGCGCGTGGGTAGCCGCCTGTATCTCGGGCGAGATCAGAGCGTCCGGGATGCGCAAGGGCAGGTCGACCACGAACTTAAGCATCTGGTAGTTTGACCCTGAAAACGTGTTGCGCTCGCCAGTATGAGCGAAATCCAGGCCGAACTGCAGCTTGCCCAGATGGGGTGCCCAGCCTGGCGTCGACTCGCAAATCGCCCGGAAATCGATAAGTGAGTTGTGGGACTGGCCCGGTACCACCAGGTGAAACGGAAAGAGCTGCTGGGTGAACTCCTGAAGCACGGGCAGGACATTGGCGCGCTCCTCCACCACTATTCGAAACCGGGTGCGGTCGTAGACCTCGGCAGCAAGAGTCTCGGCTTTTTGAAGCAGCTTCGAGATTACCGAGGCCCGGGTTTTTGCCGATGAGTAAGCTTCTCGAATCGGGGCGCCCAGCTGGCCCAGACGTTCAAAAACCGTTCGCACGCGTTGCTCGGCCATCGTGCCAAAATCCTCTTCGGCCAGGGGCAGCCGGTGCAGAAGGTCGCGCCCTTCGATGTGATGGATGACGTGACAAATTTTTAATACGATGCAGGCCATTTTTTGATGCAGCCGCCCGCCCGATCCCGCAGCCAGTAGGAAGAGGTCCTGAACTTCAGCCGGTTGGGCTACGGCATTGGGAATGCGATAGCGAAAGGTGTCATTTAGGTATTTCACTGCGTCATCGACGATTTTGAGCATCCACGCTTTATCCGCCGGCGAATCGGGATCGAACTGGCACAGGCGCAGGAATTGATTTACCTGCTGGCGTTCGGTGAATGCAAGGCGTTGCCAGTCGATGACCGACGTTCCGAGCAGCACCAGGCGCAAGGCTTCAATGTCTTGGAGTTCCAGCTGATCAAGTCGCTTCATACCGTGATTGTATGGTCCTTTTAGATATTTTTCCTGGCCATTTTGAGGTTGCTGAAAGGCGACGTTTTAGAGCTATAGTTGAGTGCTATGTACACGCTTCGCGGCTACCAGCAGACGGCGGTCGATAATGTTATTCGCTATTTCAAGAAGAAGCGTAATCCCGCGGTGGTCGTTCTGCCTACCGGTGCGGGTAAAAGTCTGGTCATCGCCGAGTTGGCTCGCATTGCCCGGGGGCGAGTCCTGGTACTTGCCCACGTCAAGGAGCTCGTCGAGCAGAATCACGAAAAGTACACGAGCTACGGCCTGGCGGCGGGTATCTTTTCGGCAAGTCTGGGAAAGAAGGATCGGGATCACAAGGCGATCTTTGGCAGCGTGCAGTCGATTGCACGGGCGCCCGACGACTTTTTTCAGGACTTCTCTTTATTGGTGATTGATGAGTGCCATCGAGTAGCGGACGACGGGGCCACGCAGTACCAGGAAGTCGTAAAAAAACTTCGGGATCGAAATCCTGAGCTTTGCATTCTGGGTCTTACCGCCACCCCTTATCGCCTGGGTTTGGGGTGGATCTATGAATATTCGCAGCTGGGCGAAATCAAGACGGACCAGCCCCGTTTCTTTAAGCAGTGCGTTTACGAGCTGCCGCTTTCCTATATGGTCAAAAACAAGTTCCTCACGGTCCCCGTGAAAGTGGACATCCCGGTCACGAGCTATGATTTTTCGGAGCTCAGTGAAAAGGGCCATTCGTATACGACGGCCGAGGTTGAGGAGATTCTACAGAGTCAAAAGCGCCTGACTCCGTTGATTATCAAAAATATCATCGACATCACAGAGCGCTATCATCGCAAAGGCGTGATGGTCTTTAGCGCCTCGGTACGGCACGCGGAAGAGATCATGTCTTACTTGCCGCCAGGTGACTGCAGGCTGGTGCTGGGTGAGACTGACCTTGCCACCCGTAACCAGATC
>JBBRLF010000247.1:0-7827 GCA_038231515.1 candidate division WWE3 bacterium | reverse complement strand
GAGATCAAGGGCGGTCGTCTTTCGTTAACCAAGGCTCGCAAGCTGTGTTCGGTGATTACCCCTGACAATCAAGCCAAGTGGCTGGACTTTGCTAAAACCGTAACCTCAAAGGCGCTTGAGCGTGAGATAGCCCGGGAAAATCCCAAAGCTTCTGTGGATGACAAAGCAACGTACATTGCCTGGGACCGATTGAAACTTGAGCTTGGAATCTCAGAAGAATGCCTGCAGAAGCTACGACGGGTGCAGGATCTGGAATCTCAACGATTGCAGAAGGCCGTGGATTTTGAAGATACGCTTTCAGCTGCTTTAGATGTTTATCTCGAAAAGCGTGACCCCGTGAAGAAGGCCGAGCGAGTCACCGTCAAGAAGGCTCAGCGGCTTACGGTGAAGAATACCAAATCCGATGCAGTGCGTCCCGTCTTAAGACGAGTAAAAGGTGAGCAAAGTGGACAGAGAAGCCAACGACGCAAACCTTGTCCGGCAGAGCTAAAGCAAGGGGTCGATCTTCGTGATGGGCGCCGCTGCACGCATCACGACACTCAAAACGAAAGATGCAACAGCACCAGGTGGCTTGATATCCATCACATCATTGCTGTTAAAGATGGCGGCAGCAACACACTCGAAAATCTAATCACACTTTGCCGGGCTCATCATCAGATAGCGCACCAGCACGCATGACGGTACCTGGACACGCCAAGCCGCCCAATGTTGGCGGCGCACTACGCCCGGCACGCCACTCCACAGTCGCAGCCCTAGCGACTACGAGCCTCCAGCACCACAGCCTCACCCGGCGACGCAATCCCATCCCAAAGCGAAGCCTCAGCCCGCCCCGAATTCGAATTCATCAACACACAAAAATGTCCATTAGCTCCTGGCCAGGTCACGTAAGTCCCGGCCTGGTGCCCCGGATCGACGGTGACATTCACTCGTGTCGCTCCAGAAAACTTACCGGTGACGCGCCCGCACAACTCGGCCGTTCGGCTATAATTTGGATTCGTAAAAGTAAAACTCGTCACCTCTAGCTTGGGCGGCTGCTCAGCGGCGCATAATACGCTCAAGGATGACAGTGCGGAAAGTGCTGCGATGAATAGGCTCATGGAACCCCCTTTGATTTTGTTTAGAGTAGCATATCCCCAAAACTTGAATAGAATTCTTAACCATGACGAAACCTGAACCGTTGACGCTCACCTCTGTATTTCGCCTCGCGCGCAGCACCGCCAACTTGGCCAGCGAACCCAGTCCGGAAATCGCGCTCAAACAACGGGTGCAGCGAATTCGCGCGCTCAAAGCGGTCATCCTGCGCGACCGCGAGCACATCATGGATCGCATTCAGGCCGAGACGGGTAAATGCCGCACCGATGCGCTGATGTCCGAAATTTTTCCGGTGCTTGATCACCTGCACTATCTTGAAAAGAAAGCGCCAAAGATTCTCAAAGGCCGCCGGGTTATGCCCACCCTCGCACTGCTTGGCAAAAAATCACGGGTTTACCTCGAGCCCATGGGCGTCACCCTGATTATTTCGCCATGGAACTACCCCTTTTATCAGGCCCTGGTGCCGTGCACTTCGGCCTTCATCGTTGGCAACAGCGTCATTTATAAACCTTCCGAGCACACACCGCTGCAGGGGCTCTTTGAGGAGCTACTCGAAAAAGCCGAATTCGAAAAGGGCTCCATTCAGGTTGTCTATGGCGACGGCGCCGTGGCAACGAAGCTGATCGAAATGCGTCCGGACAAGATTTTCTTCACCGGCAGCGTGGGCACGGGCAAGAAGATCATGGCGCAGGCCGCGTTGGACCTCATTCCCGTCGAGCTCGAGCTGGGCGGTAAAGATCCGATGATCGTATTTGATGATGCAAATCTGAAGCGCGCCGTTGCGGGCGCCATCTGGGGTGCGCTGACCAACTGCGGTCAGTCGTGCACCTCGGTCGAACGTATCTATGTGCATGAGGCGATCTACCCTGAGTTCCGACGCCTGCTGCTCGAAGAAGTCGGCAAGATCAAACAAACCGTCGATGCTGACGGCAACAGCGACGTGGGCCGCATGACGACTGACTTTCAGGTAAAGACCGTTGCCGAGCACGTGCGCGAAGCGCAAAGCGCCGGGGCCCGGCTGCTTACCGGCACCAGCTGGGATTTCAAGAGCAAGACCATTCCGCCGCTGGTTTTGGAAAACGTGACTGCGCAGATGCGCATCGTGACCGAAGAGACGTTTGGCCCCGTGCTGCCGCTCATCACCTTCAAAAAAGAGCATGATGCCATCGTAATGGCCAACAACTCGCGCTTCGCGCTGTCGGCCAGCGTCTGGACCAAAGACCTCGAGCGGGCTTATCGCGTCACCCGGCACCTGGTTACGGGCAATGTGTCGATCAATAACGTAATGCTCACCGAAGCCAATCCGGGCCTGCCCTTTGGCGGCTCCAAAGACAGTGGCTTTGGCCGCTATAAAGGCGAGTTCGGGCTTTACGCATTTTCCAATATCAAGTCGGTGCTCTTCGACAAGGACAGCGCCAAAATCGAGGCCAACTGGTTTCCATATACCCGGGAAAAATACGTGCTGTTTACCGACATGATGGTCGCGCTGTTCAGCGATGGCTTCGAGAATCTGGTGAAGTTCATCTTCGCCGGCCTGAAGCTTGAGTCTTACAGTGCCAAAGCCACGCGTATGCCCTCCGAACTCGCACCGCCCGTCGAGGCGTCACGCGCAAGCCCCCAGCCCGAGGCCAAGTAATGGCGAAATCCGCGCCGCAGGCCAAGTCTCGCGCTGGCCTGGTCCTGACCAGCGGTGGCGCCCGAGGCGCTTATCAAGCGGGCGTACTCAAGGCCATCGGCGAAATCGTTCCAGGTGGCAACCTGCCCTTTCCGGTTTTAGCAGGCGTATCGGCGGGCTCCATCAACGCAGGTTACCTGGCAGCCGGTGCCCAGGATTTTTCCAGAGCCACGGATAAGCTGGCAGATCTCTGGACTGCGCTTAGGCCCCGCGACGTCTTTCACACCGACACCATGACACTTTCACGCGTGGGCCTCGAGTGGATGCAAGATCTCAGCTTTGGCGGAATTTTCGGCGGCGTGCACGGCAAGGCATTGCTGCAAACGGGGCCGCTGCGCAACTTCATGACCACCAATGTGGATATCTCAAAAATCGAGCAGAATATCGCCTCGGGGCTGCTGCACGGCCTGGCGGTTTCGGCGACGAACTATTACACGGGCACGGCCGTGACGTTTTATGATGGTGCGGCGTCGATCAAGCCCTGGGATCGCACCACGCGCATCGGCGTGCGCGACAAGCTTACGATTGAGCATTTCATGGCCTCGTCGTCGATTCCCATTTTCTTTCCTGCCGTACGCCTCAACGACGGCTATTACGGCGACGGCTGCATTCGCCTGACCACGCCCATGAGCCCGGCCATTCACCTGGGCGCCGACCGCGTGCTGGCCATCGGAATTCGTTACCATCGACCACCCGCTGTAACCGTAGATCTGAATCGGGTGGGTTCAAATTCAGTACCCATGGTGGCCGACATCGCAGGGGTGCTGCTCAACTCCATGTTTCTCGATGGACTCGAGGCAGATGTCGAACGCATGAAGCGCATCAACTCCACGCTCAGCCTGATACCCCACGATAAAATCGAAGAAAACCCTGAGAGCTTGCGAGTCATTCCCGTCATGACGATTCAGCCTTCGCTCGACCTGGGCTCGCTCGTGCTGGAGTCGATCAATAACTTTCCACGCACGGTGCGCCACCTGTTACGGGGCCTGGGCGCGTCGGACGAAAAAGGCTGGGATCTGCTCAGCTACCTGGCCTTTGACGAGACGTATACCCGGCCGCTAGTCGAGCTGGGCTATACCGATGGCTACAATGCCAAAGACGAGCTGCTCGAGTTTCTCAGCTAGCCCTCAGTCAGCCAGAAGATAAACCGCGAAGCTCGCCAGCCAATGTTCGCCCTCATAGTTGCCGCTCGTCACCTGGGCAAGGCCCGCCTGCCGATGCCTGGCGCTGGCCGCCAGAAATATTTTTCTTCCTTTGCTTGCCGCGGGCAACGCGGCGGCGATGGCCTGCATGCACCACGCGCGCGACAGATTCAGCCCATCCAGATGCACGAGCTTGGGGTCGGTGCGATCGAGCACGACGGCTGGCGTAAGAATATTTCGCAGATGCGCTTGGCCATACCCGCCAAAGAATTTTTCAAGCCACTTCGGAAACTGCGAGGCAGGCAGCACCCGGCGCATCAGATCGGCCTCGAGCAGCGCCGGCGAAAAAAAATCCTCGCCACCCGGCTCAAGCATTAGCGGATAGTTCGCGTCGTGCTCAAAGTACGCGCGGCTGCGCTCGAGCAGCAGGCGTTCGAACTCGACGTTTCCGGTCTTGCGCGCGTAATCGAGGCCAAAACCCAGGGCAAAAGCCGTGTTGGGGTGCACGCCGGTGCGAATCGGGTAGTTCTGCTTGGGCAGAAATTCGAGATAACGTTTCACAAACGCACGGGCCAGAGATTGAATATTGGCATCCCACTGCTTGCCATCGGCATCGTTCCACCCATGCAGCTCTTCGGCCAGCTTCAGCAGCCAGGCCCAGCCATAGGTGCGCTCAAATGATTTGCGATTGGGGCCGTTAAGGTATTCCAGCTCTTCTTGCAGCTTATCAGCGGCAAGTGAGCGGTGAAGGGCTGCGCGAATTTCAGCGGCGCCGGGTAAATTGGGATGCGTTTTAAGCAGCCGCACCAGCATCCAATGGCCGTGCACGGACGAGTGCCAGTCGTAGCAGCCATAAAATGCCGGATGCATGGCTTCTGGATTACGCACATCGTGTTCGCCAGCCATCACATGATCGGGCTTGTTGGGATATTCCTTATGCACACAGCGCAAGGCCAGGCCGGCAAGCTTTGCGGCCACTTCGTCGGTCATGCCCGCCTGATCGGCCCGAGCCGCCGGACCGGCCATGAACAGAGTCAGGAAAAAGGACAGAGCCACGAGCTGAAACATTCTTCGCATAGCCTGATATTAGAGCCCGAGGTGGCACGGCTGTCACGCGTTGGTCTCGACAAATTATACTTGACAAAATAACTCGGATTTAGGTATGAAACCCTATGATTTCGCGGCCCCCAATCCTTAAAGCCCTTGTAATTATAGGGATCTTCGTTCTGACGACGGGTGCCGCAATGGCGTCGGGCAATGGGCCTGCGCGAATCGAGCACGCAAATCGCGAGCTTCTGACCAAAGTCTGCGAAGCCAGACTACGCACCGGCGACGAACCCTGGCGCGAGCTGCGCGCCGAGCTGGGCAGCCAGCTCAAAAATCCCATGACCCACATCGGCAAGCTCATGGTTGATGCCGAGTCAGGCGGAGTGCTCACCCGACATCTCGGAACCGGAGTGGTGGGCGTCGTCTACGAAGTCCAGACCGCGCAAGGGCCGATGGCGCTCAAGCTTTACACCCACGGCTCGCTTCGCCAATTCGCGCGTGCGATTCTCATGCAACGCATGCTGGGTTTGCTGGGAGTGGCACCCAACGTCAACGGCATCCTGTCCCGCAAGGATGCGCTGCAAGTGCTTTTCACGGACAAAGCCCGCATCCAAAAATTCCCTTCCGAGCTGGTTCAGTTCGGGCTGCTCATGGACAAGGTCGACGGTGTCTCGACAAAAAACATGCATCCCACGCTGGCCGAGCACCATGGCTGGGACTTCGAGCGAGTTACCCGCGAAATCCGGCGAATCGAACGGGTGCTTGGCGACCTGCGCCTTGTGCCCGACGATGGGCAGGTGATGGTCGCGTCGCCCGCGCGCGTTAAGCTGCATGACGTCGACTTCTTCAAATGGATTTCCGATGACGGCCAAGTCTATAGCTATGATGACGACGGAGCTGTTACCGACGAGTTCCCACCCGCCCAGCCGCTCACGGTCGATCTAAGAATACTTTAGGCACGACCCGACTGCTACGGTAGGGTTGAGGGGATGAGTAAGGGCTATAAAAGCATCCGCGTGTTCAAAAGTCCGTTTTTGGAATATTTCACGCACGTGCCCCCCTTGCTTCCGCTGCTGCTTTGGCTGCCTGTTGTCGCCTATTTTTTCTGGCGCACCTTTTATCTCGATGCCATTTCAGTCAGCGCCGCGCTTACGCTGGCCGCGATAGGCGTGGCGGTGTGGACGCTTGCAGAGTACCTGCTCCACCGCTTTGTGTTTCACTTCAAGCCACGTGGACCGCTGCAGCGAAGATTGCAGTTCATTCTTCACGGAATGCATCATGACGATATTAATGATCCCACACGTCTGGTGATGTCGCCGGTCGTGGGCGCAGGATTAGCTTTGGGTTTTTACGGCCTTTTTCTGCTACTCGCCGGCCCACGGCTGGTGGATCCCTTTTTTGCGAGCTTCATTGCGGGTTATCTTTGGTATGATTACACGCACTATTATGTTCATCACTTCGTGCCCAGGACCAGGGTGGGCAAACTGCTTAAAAAAAATCACCTGCTCCACCACCATAGTAAAACCGCGCGCCGCTGGGGCGTAAGTTCACCGCTCTGGGATCACGTGTTCGGCACCTACTAGCGGGCCTGCGGCTGACCTATCTCCCTGAAATCACGCTGAACTCCAATCTCCTGAACCATTGAGTTACAATAGACGCTCAGGGGGACCTCATGCGGCAAGAAACGGGCGTTCTGCGAACGCTCGCACTGTTCGCGATATTGGCAGTACTCACGTCCTGCGAGCTTGCAAAAGCGGACGGGGTGGACTGCTTCGTCGACGATGACACCGAAGCTGCCGGCAAAGGCGGTCGTGCGCGTTTTCGCTGTGGCAAAGGCGAGCAGGCGCAGTCCGGCTACGTCGATGAAAGCGATGGCCTGAAGCGGGTCAAATTTATTGCGTTCACGATTCGCGACGCCAGCGGCGGCGAAAGTACGATCAAAGTCGATGGGCCATTCAGTATGGCCGAAGTACAAAAATATCTTGGTGGCGGCGCAGCCGCCATGCGCGAACTCGTCAACAACTCAAATTACAAAAAATTTCCGCCCGCGGCCAAGGTGGCCCCCACGAGTGCGATTGCCGTCTATCAGGTCACCACGACTACCCTGCCCCCTTTGGCCTCATGCAAAGCAAAAAGCGGCCCGATGGCAGGTTACACGAGCTTTGACGGTCTGAACGGCTACATGAAGACGAACTCGATTGAGAAGATCGACGATCTGGCAGCCTGTCTGCCCCAGGACTGCAAAGCGAACTACACGTTGGCGTACAACAGCAAAAGCGTGCAAGCCCCTTGTGTTGACCCCGAACATCCGCGCGTAATCATGCAATGTAATGGTGGCGACACCATGATCGGCTTGCCCGGAAACATGGCCAAAAAAGGCTGCAACAATGTCGAAGTTGTCGAGTACAACAAGGCCACCGCAAAGTTCAGCGGCAAGTCCATCACGTTTCGCGACCCCTATGCAAACCCACCCGCCCCCGCCAAGCCGCATCCGGACGCATCGGGCCAGGCGTGCATCTCGTGCCATACCGCCGACTGGCGGCCCAACTGGGAAGCCTACCCTTTCTGGCCCGGCATGTATGGCAGCACCGACGACCAGCTGCTGCCGGGCTCGAAAGAGTCGAAAGATTATCAGAAATTTTCAACCGGGAATGGCAAGTCGCCACGCTACAGCTTTCTGCAGCCGCCGCCAGGCAGCGGGTCGGAAAAGAGCTATCCTTACTCGCAGACATACGCCGGAGGCAACGGCCATCTTCGTCCGAACTTCATATTATCAGTCGAAATTCAACGTCGGAATTTCGCGCGCGCGGCCCGTAATGTTAACGAAAAGCCGGCCGGGCAAATCAAAAAGTACAAAGCCCTGACTGATCT
>JBBRLF010000246.1:0-7832 GCA_038231515.1 candidate division WWE3 bacterium | reverse complement strand
TTTAGAAGCGCGATGATTTGCTCAGCATTTTTGCTGTCCAGATTTCCGGTTGGCTCGTCGGCCAGAATAATCTTGGCATCGCCCATGAGCGCGCGTGCGATGGCCACGCGCTGCTGCTGTCCACCCGAGAGCTGATTGGGCACGTGGTGCAGGTGATCGCCCAGCCCCAGCTGGCGGGCCAGCGCGATGGCTTTATGTCGCTGGGTCGTCTTTTTTTCGCCGGGCCGTTCGATCTCGACCGGATAGCTCATGGGCAGCAGAATGTTTTCCACCACGCTGGCCCGTGGCAAGAGATGAAACTGCTGGAAGACGAAGCCAATGGTGCGATTGCGCACGATGGCCAGCTCCTCGTTGGAAAGTCGTGTCAAATCTTGCCCGTCCATCGTGAGCTGACCGCTGTCGGGACGCAGTAAGCATCCCAGAACGTAGAGCAGCGTGGACTTGCCGCTGCCCGAGGAGCCTTTGATGGCGATAAGTTCGCCCGCTTTGACTTGCAGCTCAACATTGCGCAATACGGGCACGGGTTCGCCGGCCACCCGATAGCTGTGGGTGACGCCGCGAAAGTCGATCATGTAGGGTTCAGGGGTTTCTTTACTCGTCATTGGTCAGTCGTCTTGCGGGGCTTCCGCCTGACCGGTCATGGCCTGGAAGTCGGTCTGGCGAACTTTTTCGCCATCGCTCACGCCACTTTTGATCTCAAACATCTCTTCGTTCTGCAGCCCCACTTCAATCTTGCGGCGTTTGCCGTTGGGCAGCGTGACGAAATACTGATCGCCCGTCTTTTGAATGAACTCATGGCGCAGCGTCAGCACGTCGGTGGCTTTGGCTGCCGTAATGTCGATCAGCGTGGACATCCCTGGCTTCAGGGCGTCGTCTTTGTCCATCACCTCGATGCGCAGGGGGAACTCCACCTTCTCATTGCTGCGATACCAGTCCTTTTTTTCGCGAGCCGCTAGCGAAATTTCGCGCACGATGCCCTTGTAGGAGCGGGTAAGGATGGCCGACGCGCGAATCACCACCTCCTGGCCCACCTTTATCTTGACCATGTCGATTTCGGGGGCATCGGCGGCCACAAAAAGCTGACTGAGGTCGTCAACGCGCACGAGCATGTTGTTGTCGCCCTTGTCGTCGACCCATTCACCCTCGGTCTTGTTCACCTGCACTACCGAGCCCGGAAAGGGCGAGCGCATCGGATACGTTTCGCCCACGGCATTGAGCGAGGGTACCACGGTGATAATAGGGTCGTTCATCTTTACGGTGTCACCCACGCGGACATAAATCTTTTTGATATAACCATTATAGGGTGGCATCAGCACGGTGCGCTTGCGCGGAATAACCGTACCAGCCACGGTTACTCTCTGGATGAGGTCACCCTTATGCACCTCTCCCATATTCGTCGGGCCACCGGATGTCGACAGGCGACCTGCCAGGAAGTAGGCCGCCACGGCGGCTACCAGCACACCGGTTGCGCCGCCGACCAGCAGCTTATTTCTGCGTAGAAACCGTTTCATACAGTGTTCCCTCGTAATAACGATCTTGGGCCAGGCTCTGCAGCAGGCTGAAGTAAGAGGTCAGATACCGTGTCTTGGCGTCGAGCAGGTCATTCAAGCCCGTGATGATGTCCAGGTACGAGATGCGGCCGCGACGATATTCCTCCTCGAGAAAATCGTAACTCTGCTGCGAAAGATCGAGCAGCTCCAGGTTGAGCTTGAAGTTCTCTTGCAGGGTGTGGAGCTGTAGCATGAGCGTGTCGATGTTCTGGCGCAAGGTGAGGTTGGCTTTCAGCACGTCATCATCCTGCGTGCCGCGCGTATGCTGCGCGATTTCAACATTGCGCGCGCGCGTGCCCCAGTCCCAGATATTATAGGTCAGCGCCAGCTGGCCGCTCCAGGACAGGTTGCTCGTCGCCGAAAAGGCCTGACCGCTTCCCACATAGCCATTGTTGTCATAGGTGCCGCCACCGGTGATTGCCAGCTGTGGCAGGTAAAGGCGTCGCGCGAATGATTCGTTGAGTTCATTTACCTTTTTCTGCAAGGCGCTGGTGCGATAACCATACGACATCTCCAGCGCCGGGGCGGTGGCCGGTACGCCCGTTTTGGGGTCGAAGGGTTTAGGTTCGACTGCCGCAAAGTCGGGATTTTCCGCACTTTCGGCGGGAAAACCCAGCAGCCGGCGCAGGTCGGCCGAGTTGACGCGAATGTCATTGTCGGCCGTCATGTGATCCAGCTCGGCGCGCTGTACCTGCGTTTTGAAACGCAAAAAATCCTGCCGGGTTTTCATCCCTTGCCGATACTGAGCAGCGACGTTGGCGAACTGCTTGTTGAGAATCTTCGAGCGCTGATCGGCCACCTCAAAAAGTTTCTGAGCCAGCGAGTATCGGTAGAAACTCAACGACACGTCCAGGGCCAGCTGCGCGCGCGCCCCCTCGAAGCCGATGCGGGCAATTTCGCTGGTAAGTCCGGCGATGCGATATCTGGTGAGCGACACGCCGTTGTCATAAAGGGTTTCGGTCAACGCCAGATTCAGGTCACTCGTCCAGGGATTCTGGGGCGTAACGGGCTGATCGGGCAGCTTGGTGCGCTTCCAGCCATTGGTGGCCGAGAAATCCAGGCTGGGCAGAAAACTGGCCACCGAGTTACGAGCCTGTAAATCCGCTATCGAAGCCTGGCGCTGAGCATGGTCAAGCGTGGGCGAATGCTCCAGCGCGTAGTGAATCGCGTCCGGCATCTGCAACGGGCTGGCCTGACAAAACGTGGCTAAAAACAAGGTGACTACGACTATGTGCATTGCGGTCTTCATGATAGGATGACCCCGTGACGAGGTCAAAGGACGATTGGTACGAAATTACAGCTGATCCCGCCCACATATCGAAGGAGCGGGAAAAGGCCCGGAAGCTGCGAAAATCCCAATGGTGGCTGACCAAGCTGAACCAGGGTATCTGCAACTACTGCGGGCAGAAGTTCGCTCCCAAAGAGCTGACGATGGACCATGTCGTACCTGTGGCACGGGGCGGCACAAGTACGCAAGGAAACATTGTTCCAGCCTGCAAAGACTGTAACGCCAAAAAAAAGCTGACCACTCCGGCCGAGGAGCTTTTGAAGAAGCTCTGAATTATGTGATATAGGCCTGTGAAGTATGACGGATCTTGACCGCCGCAAATTCCTAACTCAGTCTGGCGCAGCGCTGGGTGGCTTGATTGCGAGTCCGCGCCTGGGCTTGCTCGCGGTAGCGGCCGGTGCGGCTGCCAGTATCGCAGCCAAGGGCGAAGCGGATGCAGCTCAAGCTACCTCCGGCATGCCACGGTTTCTTTTGCGATCGGGTGAGCCCATCAACTCACGCGGCCAGCCCCTGGGTTACGGAATCGATGCTCTGGCCACTGTAACTGTGCCCACCGCTGCGCCCGGAACTCGCATTTTTGTCGTGGCCGGGCATGCGCGGCCACGCCCCGGTTGCGATGAACGCTTCGCGCGCCGAAGCGTGGGTTGTTCAACGCTCGAATTTGTGCGCGAGCAGGGCCGCTGGCAGCACGAGGTGGCCAGCGTGCACAATCGGCGCTGGGATCTGGAAACGCCCATTGCCATCGAGGGCGCGCGTCTGGTGCCCGATCAGGCCGCTTACCGTTTTCAAGAGATGCAGCCGGGAACTGATTGTGTGCTGTGTGTTGCGGCAACGCCGTGGCAGACGGTGCTTTGTGGCGAGCGCGATGGCTGGATCGTGGAAGTGAATCCGCTGAGTGGCCATGCGGTGAAGCGGTTTAGCTTGGGACGGGTGGGGGCGCTGAGCATTGAGCTTGTTGTTCAAGCGGGAGTACCCGTTGCCGTTTACATGAGGAGCCGGACTCACTATTTTAAATTTGTTTCGCATCAGCGCTTCGAGGGCAGGCAGATTCAGCTCAACGCTTCGATTTTGCTGATCGGCGAGCTTTGGGCTGCTGATCTTGCCAGTGAGAAGTGGGTTTTGCTGACCGGGGATTTGGAAGATACTGCGTGGGCCGAGCGCATGCGCGATCCGCTGGGCGCGGCCGGTTTGCCGGCTGCGTTTACTGAGCCACCCTCGCCCGAAGTTCTGGCGCGGCTGCGTGGCGGCGCGAATGCGCTACCGTCTACCAGCGCGCCCTTCGTCGTCGAACAAGATGAAGCCGGCTCGATCATCTTAAGGTGACAAAAGCACGGGTACAGAGCCCGGATCGGTACCGAATCTGTTAACCGGGCCGCTCACCGGCACCGTTCACCGTGCCCCGGGAATCGCCGGTAGCTGACGAAAAATAACAGTCCTCAGGTTTTGGCTTCATTATTCCGATACTGTAACTAGAGTCATCGAACCATTTTGCCGAGGTCTGAAATGAAAGTTGCCTTGATTGCAGTGTTACTGCTGGGCGCAGCAAGCGCGGGTGCAGATGATTTGACCCATCCCGAGTCGTCGGCTTATGTGCACGCCTTTCTGGCGGGCGCCGCAAAATCCATGGCCGAAGACGCCGATCAGATCGTTGAGTTCATCAACTACAATGGTTGCACCACGGGCGGGCGCAAGCTTTTTTCTAGTTGAAATTGTTGCCTGACTTTCAAGCTGCGATCTCCTGTTTTCTCCGTGCAGCAACGAAACTTTTCATCGCCTCCCGAAGTTCTTTCAAGTGCTCGTGCCCCATTACGGCATTGAGTCTGGGCTCAATCTCCAAGAGGGCCGTTGCCACCCAGCGCTGACGCTGGTCACTGTTCTGCCATCGGTCTACACGATCTGTGTAAACTCCCAGACTCTTGTTCACATTTTCGATGCAGTTGGTCGTTTTAAAGCTCTTGCCCAGCTTCTCGAACATCCCCAACCGCTGCAGCATCAACGTCTCCTCCATTCCTTCGTCCAGGCTTCCAGCAGCCGAGAGGTTAATCTCCCGGAGTTCAAGCTTAAGAGCCCCCAGGGCCTTCTTCGCGAGGTCATAGCTCGTCTGCTCGTACGCCGACTGGAGTCTTCGCTTCCACTCGGCCCGGCGCTCTTTGGCAAGGTATCCGAGCACATTCTCCCGCTTGTGCCACTGGCAGCGGGCAATCACGGCATTGTCTCCCACAGCATCTCGGATGCCCTTGTGGATACCCTTGCCGCCATCGATGATGAACAAGATCTCCTGGTCGAGGTTGAGGCCTCGGTTTTTCAATCCATTCAAAAAATCCCTACAAATCTTGTGATTTTCAGTCGAGGTCTCAACAAACCCCAAGAGCACCTTTTCGCCGGTGATCGTCACGCCGAGCGCGATGACGAGCTCGTTCTCGGCAAAAAACTTTCCGTCGATGAAAATCGCCACGATATCGTGAGCAGAGAGGTCACGATTCAAGAACTCCTCCAACCGTTTGGCCGACGCGCGGATGAATTTACGGGACACTGTGCTTTTCTTGATCCCAAACGTCTCGGGCACGTGCTCGGCAGCGCGTTCATACTTGCCCTGGCTGATTCCATTGATCACGCGCGAGAGAGCCAGCTCGTCCAAGTGACCTGGGTCCTGGAGCCTCTCGTAGCTTTTGAGACGAACCTCCTGGCCGGCCTCCATGTCCCGCACTCGTGGCACGTTGATCTTGAGTTTCTGGTCGCCCACGAACACGGAGCCCGGGTTCTGGCCCCAGCGCTTGATCGTCGTGCCGGTGCGCTCATGACGTGCTCCGCCTGCGAGCTTGCGCACCTCCGCTTGGAGCTCCTCCTCGACAGCCTGCAGTCCTAGCGGGATCAGCATTTGGATCATCGAGAGTCTGCTCTCGCTGCCCCAGTCTGGACCCCTCCCAAGCTCCTCGACTTTTTGATTCCGGGCATTGATTCTCTGGGCCTTCCTGTATAGCTTTACACTCATGCGTGATCTCCTTCGTTTAGTTTTGGATTCAGTGGTGAACCCAATCTAACCGCAGTGAGGTCATGCAGCAATTTCAACTAGGAATAGCACTCCGCCCCACGGGCGACGATGGCAAGGCCATGGAGTTAAAAAAAGACCTCTTTCTTAAGATTGTCCACAACGTGGTCAACAACACCGAAATGCGCTGCGTGTACTTCAGTCAGATGGCCAAGGTTTCCGGAGTGGCCGCAGCCAAAGCTTTTGGAATCACCAAAGAGCTGCGCAGTGCCACCCATCCGGAAATCGGCGGACATAAAAATATGAATATCATTGTGAGCAAGTCGACCACTCAAGACTGCTCGGATCATGAGGCAAGTGAAAATCCCGGCGGCACTGTCGCGGAACATGAGCTGCTGCACATCGTGCTCAGAAACGTACGCAATGATAATTTCGGTGGTAACCAGCACAAGACCGAAGTGGGCGATTTTGCCAAACTGCACCACCAGCTGATGGTTCTGATCCATATCGCGGCTCAGTACGAAACGACGTTGCCGCCGTGGAGCAAGCCGGCTACGAAATTTGTTTGCGGTGAAGCAAAGGCGGACGCAGCGGCCCCGGGTGCCGACGCCGACAAGGCGTCGAAAAATGCCGCCGAGGCTGCACCGAGCGAAGAAGATAAGGCTCTCAATGGCGACGGTGTATCCACGCAAACCGATACGCCACCGCCCCCACCACCGCAATGAAGCAAAGGCGCTCACGGACAACGCTCGGCCAAAAGAGCCACTCAGCCTAATTCCCGCACCCGAAATCGAACGCAGTTATTGTCAATAATTCACATTATCGACATTGCGACGCACGTATTTGGCAAAGTACCATGAGGGGAATGGGTGAACACAATGCGTTTAAACGGCTTATCCCTTAGCTTAGGCTGTATCTTATTCTCAGTGTAAGCCGTGAGTGGCCTCATCAAACCTACTCCCGCCATGAAACCCAAACCTGTCAGTGAACCAGAACCCTTCCTCATCGACAGAAACATCTGTCATGCAGGGAAGTTCTCTTACCACTTTGGCTGCTTGCTCGAACAGTTTCCCGGTGCGATCGCGCAACTCTTTTCGCTTTCGCTCCGAACTTTCGAATGCCAATTTTCGATCGTGCTCGCATTCGTCACGTTGAACTTTGGTTGAGCCACTATTGGGATCCTGCTCTCTATTCTCCACTTTTCCCGCTGAAAAGTATCGCCCACCGCAAGTATCGGTCGCAACAGAGCCTTCGCGATTCATCGCGGCACTCCTGATTCCGGTCAGCTTCTTAACTTCTTTGGCCAATTCTGCATTTAATTCAATGTTTATTGCGAACGACTTCTTAAGATTTCTAATAAATGTCTCATTAGCCAATTCTGTATCATGATCGCATTGGTCCATCTGTGTCTTTGTCGCCGTACTTAAATGCAATGCCTCTCTCTTTTCTTCTGGGACTGTCCGAGAAGGGGGAGCAGTTGAGGTATTGTCTCGCTCCTCGGCTTTAGGCGCCGCCGACTGCCGGATGTCGCCTGCCGCAATGGTACCAAAGAGGAGTAGCGAGGAAATCAGCCCGCCCAGAATATTGACGTTAAACACTTTCAATTCCTCCTCTGCGCCTGCTGTGGCAGCATCGCCGCCTAAGGTTGATTTCCCCGAACTACCTGATGCGACCTCTCGGTGCATTGTATTATTCTTTTCCATTCATGACCACCATTTGCAACTGAATCAACGCTCACGACCCGAGAACTAATGGTGGAGCCAAGAGGTCCGAATTTCTCAACATTCCAACCGTTAAGGCTATAGTACTTGGTACGCTAGGCGTACGCAGCGTTCTTGACGCGGCCTAAACGCGCCATTCGTCCTTAGACGGGAAGACGATTTCATCGTTCTTACCGAACTTTTCGGCCGAGAGCCCCGGCGGCCACCCAAAATCCCCCAGTCATGGCCACTTCAAATTCCCCCAGCTAGCCGCGTAGCGGCGAGCTAGCTTCCGCCTTCGATTT
>JBBRLF010000245.1:0-7869 GCA_038231515.1 candidate division WWE3 bacterium | reverse complement strand
GGCGACAACGGACACCATGGTGGCGAAGTTTGCCACACCACCTCGCGTTGCATTCCCTCGAACGAACGGGTGTGCCACACGTTTCCAAGATGCCACAGCGAATCCTACTCAGAGCGCGTATGCCAGACGGTAAGCGTTCCGCACACGCGAATGGTAACGCGTTACCGCACGGTAACGCTGTATCGTCCCGAAGACCGCGTGCGCACGGTGACCGACAAGATCTTTGACCACGCCTGGGGTCCGGCCGTCACGGTACTTCTGCCGTCGCAGTCCGTGCTTTCGGGGGACGAGGCGGAAGCCATTCTGGTGCAACTTGCCGGCGATGAAAGCAATCCCGACGCGGAAGTGTCGATCGACAGCCCGATCTTCAGCTATCGGGTGGCGGGCAAAGAACGCAGCGGCAACACGATCACGGTGACGATGGAGCTGGTGGCCAAAT
This sequence comes from candidate division WWE3 bacterium, assembly GCA_038231515.1. Taxonomy (GTDB): domain Bacteria; phylum Bdellovibrionota; class UBA1018; order UBA1018; family UBA923; genus JACQAX01. The sequence continues at coordinate 7,430 of JBBRLF010000245.1, read as the reverse complement.
ATGCCGCAGCCGATCTGGGCAGCCAGACGGTAACCGGACTCGCTTTTGTAAATGCCGGCAACGGTTATTTTCAAATTCGCTTCTCTGATGCCGGTCAGGCTTCACGCGTGAACACCACCTACAAGGTGCAGGTGCTTGATCGCAAGACCAACCAGGTTGTGTTCGACACAACAGCGGCTGGTGCGATCGGAGTACGCGACGTTGTGATTCCGGTCACGACTGCAATCGAGTCCGTCAACGATCATCTCGTGCAGCTCGCGGTCAGCCGTGAAGGTATTGTGCTTTCAGGCCCAGTGGCTTTCGAGCAGACGGCCGAACAGCTGGCTCAGCTCGATCCGGCAGCGTACCTCGATGTAAACGGCGTACGCGAGTTCGCAACAGCAGGCATAGGCTCGGCAGCGCAGCTCGTCTTTACCGACGCAACTGGGCAAGAGGGCGTAGCCACGCAGTACGAAATCACGATTCAGGAAAAGGTCTGGGGCTTCTTGTGGGAAAGCACGGTGGCACACGGCGTGTTCACCCGCGCGCAGCTCACCAACGTGGGCAACCGCGTCAGCGTTCCGCTAGCCTCGTTTTCCGGCCTCAGCCAAAGCAAGCTCGACAGCCTTTTTAGCGGCGGTTCAAGCTTCTTCGTCAAGGTGGTCGTGGTGCGCACCAGTGACCGGCTCAAGGGCTACTCGCCCGTGATGATCAAAAAACAAGCTGACCTTCGCATCATCAAAGGTGGGCGCAAGGGCAGCTGAAGCCAAGCTCCTTGAAAAGTGTTAGTGCAAGAAGAGGGCGGTCAACTGGAGTCTCAGCTTCGGTTGGCCGTTTTCTTTTTATTTGGGTAGAGTCAAAGCATGACCATGAAACGGCCGGCCGCGTGATCAGAGTGCTGCGTTTTGACAACTACCGGGTCATGCCCTGGAAGAACGGCCGGGGCACGACCGCACAGATCGCGATTCATCCCGAGGGCGCGACGTTTCCCGGCGATGATTTTCTGTGGCGCGTAAGCTCGGCCAAAGTTACTGAATCGGGCCCGTTTTCGGTCTTTCCGGGTTGCGATCGTATTCTTGCTGTGTGGCAGGGCACGGGTATGATGTTGAACGGCCAGCTCCTGATGCCTTTGGTTCCTCTCAAATTTATGGGTGAGGACGCGCAGCAAGCCGAGCTGGTCGGCGGCCCCGTGCTGGATCTGGGCGTGATTTACCGCCGCGACCGAGTGACGGCCGAGATGAAGTTGGAAAACATTTTGCCCGGCGCGGAGCGCTTGTCTCTTGCGCTGGGCGAAGGCACGCATCTGCTGGTGTGCGCCGAGGGCAGCTTCGATGTTGAAGGCATACGGGCTTCGAGCGGAGACACGATGCGCCTCGATGGCCCGGCACTGGTAAACCTACGCGGCCATGGCAGCGTCCCCACTCGGATTTTTCGGATTTCGCTCGCGCTCAAGGCTTTGGCTTAACCCGCATTGAGCGGCTTATTTTTGGGGGATTAGCGGCCGGAATCTGTGCTATCTCTTTTCTGGCATGGCCAGTCCTTCAACTCTCTTTCGTTTCAAAATCGCGCTCTCCGACATCGACCGCTCCGTTTACGAAGCGCTTGATCTGCGTGTGGCCATGCACCCGTCTGAATCCGAGGATTATCTGCTCACGCGCGTGCTGGCCTACGCCCTGAACGTCGAGAGCGGCCTGGAGTTTACCCAGGGGCTTTGCTCGCCAGACGAGCCCGCAATCTGGCTGCCCGACCCCCGTGGCGGAATCGCCAAGTGGATCGATATCGGTAATCCGGCGGCGCGCCGCCTGCACAAAGCCTCGAAGGCTGCTCGCAGCGTGCGTGTTTACACCTACAAAAATCCAGAAACCCTGAAGCGGGAAGCCGCCAGCGAGCCGGTTCATCGCGCAGCCGAGATCGAAGTTTTTTCTTTCGACTCCACTTTTCTCAAAGCGCTCACGAACATGCTCAAACGCGAGAACAACTGGACGCTGATTCACAACGACGGCGAACTTTCGATAACGTCGGGCGAAGAAAACATCATGACCACTTTGGGCGTGCACCGCCTGGAGGATAAAAAATGAATCTCGAAAAACTGGGCGTGACCGGACTATGGCGCGAGGCCAAGGCCAGCGCAGTGCGCGCCGGCGCCCGCACGGGTGGTCTGCTGGTCGTGCTGCATGGCCGCGGCGATTCGGCTGAGGGCCTTGTGGATCTGCATGACGTACTGGCGCCCCCGGGTGTAAGCTCACTTTTTTTAAATGCGCCTGACCTATATTATGGCGGCTACAGCTGGTACGACCTGCCGCCCAACCAGCTGCCGGGCATTAAGCGTTCGCGTGCGCTTTTGGAGCAGGTCTTTGCCGGAATTGCGCGCCAGGGTTATGCGCCGGAGAACACTGTGCTGTTTGGTTTTTCGCAGGGCTGTCTCATGACGCTGGAATTTGGCGCGCGTTATCCGCACCGCCTGGCGGGCTATGTGGGCGTGAGCGGGTACTGCTACGATGAAAAGCAGCTCATCGCAGACGCAGTGCCTGAAATTGTAAAGGCCGACTGGCTTATCACGCATGGTACCACTGACGATGTGCTGCCCGTCGAAACTTCGCGCGGGCAGATGAAGGCGCTGATTGCGGCTGGCTTCACTATGGATTATCGGGAATACGCCAAGGGCCACACGATTGATCCGCGCGCTGAGCTGCCCTATCTGCGAGAATGGATTGGACGGCGTTTTGGAAGCTGAGACCATTCAAAATCGCGAGTTCATGCTCAAGATTGCCCGCACTCGCATGCCCTTTGGCCGATATGCCGGCACGCTGCTCGTCAAGCTGCCCGAGCCATATGTGGCGTGGTTTCAGCGCGAAGGATTTCCAACCGGTGAGCTGGGCCAGATGCTGGCCATTGTGTACGAGATCAAGCTCAATCGGCTGGAATATCTTTTCGAGCCGCTGCTCTCAACATCTTCTTAACAGTCTACTCGGGCATGCTTCGTGCTTTACTCATGTGTCATGAGGGGGCCGAGACGCGCCGTGCTGGCGCTCGTGATGATTGCCTGCAGTCTGGCGTTGCTTCAGTGCGCTGGTGGGCCGCCCAAAAGTGGCGACACCATTGGCTCTGACGCGGCCGACCCCGCCGTACTTCAATACCACGGCGATGCCGCGCGCTCGGGCCACTATGTCGATGCCGCGTTTACGAAAGCAGGCGCAAGCAGAGTTAAGCTTGATTCCAATTTTATTGGAAAAATCGCGGGGCCAACCTATGCGCAGCCGCTGTACCTCGAGAATGTGGCCGGCGGAAAAAAGCTGCTCATCGTTGCCACCGAGCAAAACTTTGTCTATGGACTCGACGCTGAAACGGGGGCGCAGGTTTGGCGCGCTTCACTCGGTGCACCAGTTCCACTGACGAAGTTGCCTTGTGGCAATATTTCGCCACTCGGAATTACGGGCACGCCCATCATCGACGAGGGGTCGCACACTGTGTATCTGGATGCGATGACCACGCCCGACGGTGGGCGCACGAAACAGCATAAAATATTCGCACTCTCGGTTGACGACGGTTCGGTGCGGCCCGGGTGGCCGCTCGATGTGTCGGCAAAGGTAAAAGCGGGAGGCGTTGCTTTTGATTCAGCGGTGCAAAATCAACGTCCCGGCCTGGCGCTACTCGATGGCGTGCTTTACGTGGCCTATGGCGGCCACTGGGGCGACTGCGGCAGCTACCGGGGCTGGATTCTGGGGCTGCCCCTGCGCGATCCCTACTCGTATACCGCCTGGATTTCGGGCGCGCGCGGCGGGGCGGTGTGGGCGCCTGGAAATCTGGTGGTGTCGGACAGCGCCTTGTTTGCCACAACCGGCAATACGTTTGGCGCCACGACGTGGAGCGGGGGCAATGCCATTCTCAAGTTCAATGCCGCGTCTTCGTTCAACTCAACGCCTACCGATTTTTTTGCACCTCTGGATTGGAAGCGCCTGGATGACGACGATCTGGATCTGGGCGGAAGCAATCCCGTTCCCATCAACTTGAGTCATGGCCAACCGGCAAGGCTGATGCTGGCGCTGGGCAAAGACGGCAAGGCCTATCTGACGAATCGAACAAATCTGGGCGGCATCGGCGTCGGCGTAAGCAGTCGAAAAGTGGCCTCAGATTCCATCATCACCGCGCCCGCGCGCTTTGATACCGATGACGCGGTTTATGTGATTTTTAAAGGTGCGGGTGTGGATTGTCCCCAGGGTCAGGGCGGCGATTTGCTGGCCCTGAAAGTCAGCTCCGGAACTCCGCCGACATTTTCGACGGTGTGGTGCGCACAGCAAAATGGAATGGGCTCACCCATCGTGACGACTTCGGATGCGGCAGGGTCGGATGCCATCGCCTGGAGCGTGGGCGCCGAGGGCGACAATCGCTTGCATGGGTTTGATGCGGTCACGGGAAGGGTCGTGTTTGCGGGGGGCGGAAAGGGCGAGGCCATGACTGGTGTTCGCCGTTATCAGACGCCCATCGTGGTTAAAGGGCGGCTTTATGTCGCGGCCGATAATCGGGTCTATCGATTCTCAGTGCCCAAATCGAAATGAGCCCGGCCTTTCGTCAGTTGCCGGCTTGCGACTGAAGCTTGTTGCTATGTGGGGGGCTGAGATCTTATAATTGGGAGTGAGCATGAAGGCCCGAAACAAAAAAAAGCAAGGCACCGACTCCGAGCTGGATCGCACCGCACCAGGGCGTGAAAAGGCTCGCGCGCGGCTGCTTGCGCAGATTCCACGCTGGTATAACCCCTGGCTGCACCTGGTGGCCACGACGGGCATTGGGGTGGCGGTTCTTGTGGTTGCCACTCTCAACGTGCACGGTTTAAAGGGCGTCGAGTTGCTGATGGTTCCCCTGGTTTTTCTCATCTCGAATGCCTTTGAATGGCTCGCTCATAAATATGTGCTGCATAGAATATTTTGGCCCTTTGGCGTGATCTACGAACGCCATACGCCTGACCACCACGCGGTTTACATGACCAATGACATGACGATTCGTTCGACGCTCGAGTTTCGCCTGGTACTCATTCCGGCGGCGGGAGTGCTGGGAATTGTGCTGACGGTGGCGCCGCTGGCGATCGTGCTGGCTAAGCTGCTCAGTGCCAACTGCGGCTGGCTCTTTCTGGTTACCGCGAGTTTGTATATGGTGGGCTATGAGGTGTCGCATCTGGCCTATCATCTTGCGCCCGAAAGTTTCATCGGCCGGCTACGGCTGGTTCGCGTGCTGCGCGAGCACCATGCGCAGCACCACGATCCACGTCTGATGCGAGAGTGGAATTTCAACGTGACCATTCCGGTTTTTGACTGGGTTTGCGGAACGATCGCCAACCACGAGTCAAAATCCAAGAGAATTTGACTAAAATAGTCAACAATGTTAAGCCGCTCTCCATGCGTAATATGGCGATGGTGCTCCCGTTTCTGGCGACTCTGGCAACACTTCTTGGTGCTACCGCTACTTCGCGTCCGGCGTGGGCCGACGCCGAGTACAGCGCGCCTGCCCGGGAGGTCTCAAGCCCCGCTTTTCGCGACACGTTTGAGCAGGTGCTCGACGAGAATTACTCGTTCATGGAACGCGAGCTCAAGCACCTCGGTGAGCAGGGCGTGATCGAGCTTGGAAATTACAGCCATCTGAGCCTCGACCAGCGAATCGCGGTATTGAGTTACACCTACAGCACCTATGAGCCAGTCAACGCACGCCTGCGCAAGGGCGGTTTTGCTGCCGCTGAAATTGCGCCGTATGTACAAGTTCTAAACTCGGCGCTCGAGCTGCTGGGTCGCTACAATGGTGTCGTGTTGCGCACGGTAGATCGGCTTCCGCCCGCGGTACTGGCGCAGCACCAGCTTGGCGCGACGGTGATCTACGCGGCTTATACGAGCACGGCCAAACGGCGTTCGTTGACCGCCGCCTATAACTTCACGATTCGTTCGCGCACGGGTGCTGATCTCGATGGCTATGCCTCCAACTCCAACGAGCAGGAAGTTCTTTTCAAACCGGGCACGAGCTTTCGTGTCACGTCGCGCACGGTAAAAGATGGCCGCACTTATATTGAGATGGAAGAGCTACCGTAACCGCTACGGGTTGGGCTACTTGCAGGGCAAGTCTGAGACCGACTTGAGCACGGCCGCCTTGCGGTCGGCTCCTTTGCCGTCGGCGTTGTCGTTGAAACCGCCGGGTGGCATGCGGTCGGCGCCCGTGCTGTTCAGGCGTTCCAGAATCTTCTTCTGCTCTTCACAGCCGCCCTTGGCTTGCAGTTTCTTTTCGAGCGCCTTGGAGTCATTCAAGCTCACGTACACCGGATTTCCCAGCGAGTTGCCTGGACCGTGGCAGAGGATGCAAGCCTTAGCCATCGGCGTCTGGCTGGCGTTTACCGCGCCCGTGACCTTCTCGACTGATGCGAGCGTGCCGGGTGACAGCGGACTGTCTTGTTCAATGGGGCACGACTCGGTGGGTATCACGGCGGCAGGCTCGGGCAGCTTGATCGCGGCTGCCAGCTTTTTGCAAACCGGGTCGGCGGCTGCGGGCTTCTTGTAGACGTCCTCGATGCCATCGCTGTCGGCGGTCAGCTCGCGACGCAGGCTCACGCACTCTTCTTGTCCATAAAAGGTGGAGAGATTCACGGTTTGTCCGTAGACTGCTGCGTCTTTTGAGCAAGCCGGGTCGATGGTGATGAGCTTGCGGAGGGCTTCTTTTTTCGGAGAGTCTTCCATCGTCAGCAAGATGCGGCGCAAAAGTTCGGTTTGTAACAGGCGCTTCAGTCTCTTGGGATTGTCCACGCCAATGCTTTGGTAATGGGCCAGCATACTGGGAAGCAGCGCCTTCACCTCCTCGTCGCTCATGCCAAAGTCGACCTTGGCGACATAGACTACGTCAGCAACCGCCTTGTTCGATTGTTGCAATTCACCTGGCTTGGTTTTGCGTGCGACTTTGCCGCTGCATTGGGCTTTGTCCGTGCAACGCTGGGCCAGCGCCTGGCAGAGGTCATTTTTCTTTTCGCATTCGGTCGCGGCCTTTTCCCGGGCGGCTTTTGATTTGTAAGTCGTCGTGGTGAGCTGGGTTGCGCAGGCGGTTTTTTCGACTTCGCACACTGGCCCCGATTTGGGGCAACAGTTCCAGCCGGTTCCATCGCTGGTCGCGCAGTCTTTACGTCCATCGCTTTTACAGGCAGCGTAGTCGTCTTTATCGAAGAGCTCAGCCGGGCCGACTTTTCGGCAGCAGTCGAGGCGATAGTCTTTGATGGTGGGATCGCTCTCGGCCACGAGGGCGTACTTATCATCGCTCTCGGTGATCTCGTTTCCACTTATTTCGGCCAGAATTTTGGCATAGACCGCCTTGTTCTTCGGATCGGGCAGCGGCGTGCAGCCCGTCAGATCAGTCAGGGCTTTGTACTTTTGGCTTTTCCAGGCCGGCGTTTCGTTGAACTTACGGGCCGCGCGCGCGATATTGCGTCG
>JBBRLF010000244.1:0-7885 GCA_038231515.1 candidate division WWE3 bacterium | reverse complement strand
GACGTGGGCGTGAAAGCATATCTGTTTGGACCGAAAAACCGTTTGCGCCCTTATATCGGCGGCGGCTTCGGCTATCGTAGAGGCTATGTGAACTATGACAGCACGACTCAAGCTTATCTGAAGCAGCAGAATCAGTACTCTGCTCAGGACGTCGAAATCGCGGGCATCTCGGGTTATGTTGAGACCGGTCTTGATTTCAAGATCACCAACGCAATCGCCATCACGGGCGCATTTCGTTACTTCAACATGATCAGCTCGAGTCAGAGCAACCCGCTTGACCCGAACGCCTTCGTCAATCAGCAGGGCTACAACAACGGCTACGGCTATGGCTACAATGGCGGTCTTTCGCCAGGGTACTACGGCAATATGTCGGCCAATGGCTACAGCGGTGTGGGTTATAGCAACGACACTCGTAGCGCAGCGGGCAGTGCCCTTGCGTCACAGAACTTCTATCAGCTGATGGTCGGTCTGTCGGTAAGCTTCTAAGTCCCTTAAAAGGGTGCGGTTATCGGTCGCGGTCCACGCTTAAACGCCCAGGACACGCGCTCTGCCGCACGGTAATTCAGTCTTTTTCCCTTTTGTTCACGATTCGGGGGCAAAGCGTTCAGCAGTTCACCAGCCGTTAAGGCTACTGAACGTATGGACACTTTGCCCCCTTCGTTTTACTCTGGGGCCTCAAACTTCACTGGAGGCCCCCATGTCCAAGTCCATGCCAGATAACGCCAGTTTTTTCAGCAGCGGTCCCGAAGTCTGGGTTGTTGACGGTCTTCGTTCGCCGTTCGCCAAATCGGGTGGAGTGCTCAAAGACATGAAAGGCGTGCAGCTGGGCGTGCACGTCTTACGCGACCTTCTTTATCGCATGAACCTGGATCCCAAGACGATCGACGACGTGGTGATCGGAAATACGGGTAATCCAGAAGACGCGGCTAACATCGCCCGCATCATCGCCCTCGAAGCGGGCATTCCCCAGAGCGTGCCGGCCTATACCGTGCATCGCAACTGCGCGTCGGCGATGGAATCTGTAAGTCAGGGCTTCATCAAGATCAAAGCGGGCCTGGCCGATACGGTGGTCGTGGGCGGCACCGAGAGCATGTCCAACATGCCGCTGATTTACTCCAAGCAGATGACCGACCTGTTCGCGGGCCTCATGGGCGCCAAGACGATGCCGGCCAAGTTGCAAGTGATGTCCAAATTTCGGCCTGCTTTTCTAAAGCCCATTATCGCGATTCAAGAAGGCCTGACCGACGCGGTTTGTGGCCTGAACATGGGGCAGACGGCTGAGCTGCTGGCTCGCGAAAGCGGGATTACGCGTGAAGACCAGGACCGGTTTGCCCTGCGTAGTCATGAGCGCGCGGTTAGAGCCACGGCGAGCGGACGTTTCAAGAAAGAGATTTCGCCCATTTCGGTGGCGCCAAAGTATGACACGTTTTTGTCGGAGGATGTCGGGCCGCGTACGGGCCAGAGCCTCGAAGCGCTGGCGAAGCTCAAACCTTATTTTGATCGCAAAAACGGCACCGTCACCGTGGGCAATGCGTGTCCGATTACCGATGGCTCGTGCATGCTGATTCTGATGCGCGCCGACAAGGCGAAGGCGGCGGGCTACAAGCCCCTGGGCAAGATTCGCTCGTTCGCGTTTGCGGGTCTGGAACCCGAGCGCATGGGCCTGGGCCCTGCCTATTCGAGTCCGAAGGCGCTGGATGCCGCCGGAATCACCATGAAAGAAGTGGGCCTGGTGGAAGTCAACGAGGCCTTCGCGGCGCAGGTTATTGCCGTGCAGAAGATGTTTGCCTCAAAGAAATTCGCGCAGGAAAAGCTGGGTCGATCGGAAGCCACTGGCGAGCTGAGCGACGACATCATGAACGTCAATGGCGGCGCCATTGCCCTGGGACACCCCGTGGGTACGACGGGCGCGCGGCTGGTGTTGACCGTGCTTAAAGAGATGCAGGAGCGCAACGTGCAGTTCGGTTTGGCCACACTGTGCATTGGCGGCGGGCAGGGCGGCTCAGTCGTGGTTGAAAAGGTATAAAAAATGGAACTCACTCAAATCGACTCATCAGTGACCAAGAACGAAAAGGGAACGAAAACCGTGCCAGGCAAATCCTTCAAGCTAGTCGATCATACGAATATCACTCCGGGACTTTTTGCGCTTCATTTCGATATGCCCGGCGAAAAGGCCAATAAGCTTTCGCCGCCCGTGATGATCGAGCTTAATGAGCTGCTCGACTCGCTGAAGTCGCGCGCGGATATCAAGGCGCTGGTTTTCATGTCAGACAAAGAATCGATTTTCATCGCGGGCGCCGATATCGAGGTGATCAAGGATATTCGTGATGCGCGCGAGGGCGCGCGGCTGGCATCTGAGGGCCAGGCGGTGGTTCAGAAAATCGCGGAGCTGCCGTTTCCGGTGGTGGCGGCGATTCATGGCGCCGCGATGGGCGGCGGCACCGAGCTGGCACTTTGCTGCAGGTACATCGTCGTGTCGGATGCCCCTGCGACGCGCATTGGCCTGCCCGAGGTAAACTTGGGCGTGCTGCCGGGCTTTGGCGGCACCGTACGCATGCCGGCGCGTATTGGACTGCAAAACGCGATGGATTTTATTCTGACCGGTAAAACGATGAATGGTGAAAAAGCGGCGAAGATCGGTTTTGCCGATGCGATGCTGCCGCAGCAAGATTTTCAGAAGCGGGCCCTGGCTTTTGGTGCGCGGGTTGCCCGCGGCGAGAAGGTGGCGCGCGTGCTGAAGAAAACGTTCATGAACTCGGCGCTTGAAGGCAACCCCTTGGGGCGTGCCGTGATGTTCTCGCAGGCGCGCAAGATGATCATGAGCAAGTCGAAGGGCCACTATCCGGCGCCGCTCAAGATTCTGGATGTCCTGGCGGATAACTTTGGGCGCGATTCGAAAGATGCGATCAAAGCCGAGTCCAAGGCCTTTGGCGAGCTTTCGGTTTCTGACGTTTCCAAACGCTGCATCGATCTTTTCTTTGCCACCGAGAAAGTAAAGAAACAGACCGGCGTGACGGGTGGCGCGAAGCTTGACGCGAGCGACCGGGCTAATCACATCGGCGTGCTGGGCGCGGGCGTCATGGGTGGCGGTATTGCGCAGCTCGCGGCCAGCAAGTCGTTGCCCGTGCGCATGAAGGACATCGATCTTAAAGGCCTGGCCATTGGCATGAACGCGGCCAACAAGCTGTTTTCGGGGCTGGTGCGCAAACGCAAGCTGACCAAACGCGAAGCCGATTTAAAGATGGCGCTGATCAGCTCGACGACGGATTACTCCGGCTTTCGGCATGTGGATCTGGTGATCGAGGCCGTGGTTGAGATTATGGATGTGAAAAAGAAAGTTCTTCAAGAGACCGAAGCGCAGCTGGGTGAGAACGCGATTTTCGCCACGAACACCTCGTCGTTGTCGGTGACCGAGATGGCCAAGGCAAGTACACGGCCCCAGAACGTGGTGGGCATGCATTTTTTCAATCCCGTGCACAAGATGCCCCTCATTGAAGTCATTCGCGGTGAGAAGACGGGGGACCACGCGGTGATGTCGGTGTTTGATCTTTCCAAACGGCTGGGCAAGACCCCGATCGTCGTAAAAGACGGTCCGGGCTTTCTCGTAAATCGCCTCTTAATGCCCTATCTAAATGAAGCGGCATATCTGGTGGCGGAAGGCGCGCCTATCGAAGAACTTGATCGGGCCATCATGCAGTTTGGCATGCCGATGGGGCCAGCGACGCTGCTCGACGAGGTTGGTCTTGATGTGGCGGTAAAAGTTGGAAAAATTCTGCATCAGGCTTTTGGCGCGCGCGCGAACCCCTGCGTTCTCAACACGCGGCTGGTCGATGGCAAGCTGCTGGGCAAGAAGGCGGGCAAGGGCTTTTACCTTTACGATGCCGCGGGCAAGCAAGGCGAGCTGAATCCGGAGATCTACAAGGTGCTGGGCGTAACGCCGGTGTCGCCAAGCAAAGAGCAGAAGGCCAACTGGGTTCCCCGTTTGATGTACCCGATTATCAACGAGGCAGCATTGTGCCTGGCAGAGGGAATCGTGGCCGAGCCGCAGGATGTGGACTTGGGCATGATCATGGGCACGGGTTTTCCGCCGTTTCGCGGCGGGCCTTTGCGCTATGCGGACTCGGTGGGTCTGCAAGTCATCGTAAGCAAGCTCGAGGAGCTGGCAAAAGTTGTCGGTCCGCGCTACGCGCCGAGTGCTCCGTTGGTGGAGCGCGCGCGGAAAGGGCAGTCGTTTTATTCGTAGCCTCAGACAACCTCTGGGCCGCAAGGTGGGCTTTCGCTATCTGATGGCCAAGAAGAGTTCCTCATTTTTGTCGATCATCACCGCGATTAGCGTGGGTGGCGTGGCTGTGGGCGTGCTGACGATGATTGTCACGCTGTCGGTGATGTCAGGCTTTGAGCAGGAGTTGAAAAAGCGGCTTTTCTCGGCCGAGACCCATGTGCTGATTGAAGGTAACGATGGATTTTTCAAGTCCGACGAGGCGCTGCTCAAATCCATCGAGAGCGTGTCGCCGAACATTGAAAAAGTATATCCCGTGCTGCAAACCGAAGTGATCCTGCGCTCGGGAAAAAAAGTGAATGGCAGTATTCTGAAAGGCGTGGGCACCAGTCAGTTTGATTGGCTGCAAAAGCATGTGGTGGAATGGGCGGCCAAGGAGCTCGTCGACGAAGCCACTAAAGGGGGCACGGCGCGCGTTTTTCTGGGAAGTGAGCTGGCCTATGACATGGGGATCATGCCTGGCGATATGGTGACGGCCGTGTCGCCGGTGGAAAGTGAAGGACCCTTCGGAGCAGTGCCCCGGGTTAAGCGCTTCATGGTGGAAGGCATCTATAAGACCGGCGTGCCCGAGCAGGAGCTGCATGTGGTTTTTGCGGCCTCGCGCGATGTGGAGTCGTTTCTCAAGCAGGAAGGGATTCTGAGTCAGATTGAGGTGCGGGTAAAATCTCTCGAAGACGCGCCGCAAGTGGCGACGCTGCTTAATGCGCGTCTGGCCGGCAAGTATCTGGTGCGGCCGTGGCAAGAGCTCAATGCCCATCTGTTTCAGTCGCTGAGGCTGGAGCGGACGGCGATGTTTTGCATTTTAATTTTCATCGTCATCGTGGCCAGCTTTAATATTATCAGCACTCTTACCATGATGGTGCTCGAGAAGAAGCGCAGCCTCTCGATTTTGCGCGCCATGGGCGCCACCCGCAGCCAGATCGGCGCGATTTTTATCTGGGAAGGACTGGCCATTGCCATCGTGGGTATTTTAACCGGCGGTGGAATTGGAGTGGGAATTTGCGTCGCGCTTTCGAAGTATCCGCTGATTGAGCTGCCCGAGTTTTACTATGACCGCACCTTGCCCGTGGTGGTGGACCCCACGTCGATTGCGGTGATTTGTGCCTCGGCCCTGATTATTGCGCTGCTCGGAGCGGTGCTGCCCGCCCGAAAAGCCTCTGAAGTCACGCCCATACAAGGTATTCGCGAGGGCTGACTCGCTTGCGCTTGGCGAAGTGGGTGGGTTGGGCTACGGGTTTTACCGTGGGATTAAGTTTAGGTCATTTACTGATCTTAGGGGTTATTCTTTTGCTCTTCGGAACCAGGCGTTTGCCTGAGCTGGCATCAGCTCTGGGTAAAACTGCGCGGGCTTTTCGCGACACGCTTAATGGGCCGGATGGCGGCGGAAAAAAGTAGGGGGATGAGATGGCGAGCCGTCTGGTAGGGTTGATCGTGTGTGCTTTATGGCTTGCGAGCAGTGCCGTGGCGGCGCAGCCGCCCAAGGCCCTGGTGGTGCTGGCCGCGAGTCAGAGCGAGAATGCCGATGAGCGTTCGCTGGTGGACCACCTCAATGCCACGATGATTCGCAATGCTACGCGGTCTCGCTATGCGACCGCGACGTTTCTGGTCGATGAAGTTGCGCAGAAGTCCGTGCTTTTTTACACGATCGCGCGGCTGGCTACCTTGGGATTTGTGGTGGACGTGATGGTGCTGGGTGGCGACGGCGCAGATACGATTAATTTGAGGAGTGGCGCGATTACGCCCCAGGAACTCGAAGCTGGCTTGAAGCCTTTGCGCACGGTCAGACCCGGGAGTTTGCGGTTTGTTTATACTTCGTCTGGCAGTCGACTGGCGCCTATCTGGCGCGAGGCGGGTGCCGCGGCGGTGCTGTCTTATTCGGGCGATGTGCCACCTTTCTTTTTCCCGCGCTTCATCAAGCACTGGGGCGAAGGCTACTCCGTGACGAGCGCGGCCGAAAAGGCGACCGACTTTTCGAGCAGCCAGGTCGGTGCTTTTTCGCGTTACGTGACCGAGGCCACTCTGGGGGCTCACCGGGGAGTGCTTGCCAGCGCACCGGTGTTTGACGGTGAAGATTTGACGGTGAGCGGTTCAGCTGTAAGCCAGGCTCGGGTTTTAAATTCAGTGCAGTGGCCGGTAGCCGCCCTTCGGCGCGCCTCGTTTGCCCATACGCCGCTCGAAGAGGGGTTGCTGCGAGTGGTAGCGCGGCTGCTGACCGCAGATCTGGAACTTAAGCCGGAGCTGATTCCCGATTTGCGAACATTAGTCGAGCACCTGGGTCCGCCGGCGTTCTCTGCCATGCAGGGAGTGTTTCCCGGGCGCGGTGAAAACGAGATTTTGTTGCCCGGCAGTGACGTTCGCGTGATTCTGGCCCGGTTTGTTCCCGAGCTCGACAAGTATATGCAGGAGCTGGTCGACCGGCTGGATTCGATTGCCGTTACTCGTGGCAAAGGCAAGATGCTGGTGGACGTCTGGCTGCTTTCGGACTCGGTTCGCTTCTCGCTTCGCGATGTTAAAAAATCCAAGTCTGGTCAGCCCTACGCCGTCGACCTGACCCGGCACCTGCATCTTGAGATCTCGATGAAGCGTGACAGCGTCACCCTGGACAAAATTCGAGGCCTTACGATTCAGATCAAGCTGCCTGTGGTTCCCGATGGAGTTACTCCGCGCAAGGTGCGGCTCGATACCTCTAACGAAACCCTGACGATTTCGGCCGGTGCGATCAAGGGGCTGATTGAGGTGGTGGCCAGAGCCGACGTGCGAGCACGCAAGCTCAATGGTGTGGACTGGCTGGCCACGATTCTCAAGAATGCGCCGTTGTTACTGGGATTGCTTTTCTTCGGCGCCACTTAAGCTGTTTAAACGAAGACATGAAAACTCCGGTGGTGACCAGCACGAAGGCCGGCAGAAAGGCCAGCCCCAGCCGCTCGTGCAGAAACAGCCAGCTTATCAGTGTGGCCACAACGGGCTGCAGGGTAACATAAGCCGCCACCTGGCTGGGCTTTGCACGGCCCAGCGACCAGGTATTGAGCGTATAAGTCACGGTTGTGGATTGAATGGCCACGCCTATCATTAGGGCATGAGTGGCCAGCGGAGCGGTCCACAGCGCATTGAGCAGCCCGGGGCTCGGGGTGGCGGAGTCGCGCAGGACTAGATTAAGACCCAGGATCAGCACACCTTCGAGCAGGTAAACGCCGGTAAGTGCGAGGGCGGGATACGCGCGGGCCAGCGGCTGGCTGATGACAATGAAAAGCGAGAACGAGACCACGTTGGCAAACGTAAGCAGATCACCAAAAAGCTGCCCGCCCTGGGGCCGGCCGATGAGCACGAGCACGCCCGTGATGGCCAGGCCGATACCCAGCGCGCGGCGCGTGTTCCACGATTCGCGGGCCATGGCAATGCTGAGCGCCAGCGTAATGGCGGGAATGCACGCGTTGATCAGTGCGGAATGACTGGGCGTCGTGCGCTGGAGACCTTCGACGAAAAGCAGCTGATTGAGCACGATTCCGAACAGGCCTGAAAGCCAGAGCCGGGGCCGCTTGAGCGCGGGCAGAATTCGCCGATCGAGCACGAAGGGCAATAGCGTGATGGCTGCGATGACCACGCGAT
>JBBRLF010000243.1:0-7896 GCA_038231515.1 candidate division WWE3 bacterium | reverse complement strand
GTTTGCGTCCCCCTGAGATAAAAAGCGTTTGCATCTGCGCTGCTGCGGTCAAACCCGAATCCGCGTTGCTTGCACGCGCAGCACCCTTCGAGGGTATGGGCAGCCGCTCTATGGTCACACCGGTAAATTCCTCAATCTCATGAATCCTGCTCTTCTCGCGTTGCACCGCAAAGGATACGGCAAGCCCCGTCTTGCCCGCGCGTCCCGTGCGGCCAATGCGATGCACGTACACGTCGGGTTTGGTCGGCAGGTCGAAGTTGAGCACCAGATCCAGATTCTCAACATCAATGCCGCGCGCCGCGACGTCAGTAGCCACCAGCACCCGGATACTGTGGTTGCGAAATTTCGCCATCACGCGATCGCGCTCGCTCTGCTCCAGATCGCCGTGCAGACAAGCCGTACTTACACCCGACTCCAAAAGATCCTCGGTCAGCATGGCCACGGTGGCCTTGAGATTACAGAAGACGATCGCTGAGTCAGGCTTCTGGTCTTTCAAGATCGTAACCAGGGTTTGAAATTTGGATTCAAACTCCACCTCGTAATACACCTGGTTGATGGCAGGCGTGCTTTCCTGCTCGTCTTCGATCTTCACCATGACCGGACTGCGCTGATAGGCTTTACTCATCGTTTCGATGGAGCGCGGAAAAGTGGCCGAGAAAAAAACTGTTTGGCGCGTTTTGGGTACCGCGCGCAAAATGGTTTCCATATCCTCCTGAAAGCCCATGTCGAGCATGCGATCGGCTTCGTCGAGCACCAGGGTGGCAACCCGTTTGAGATCGAGCGTGGCGCGGTTCAGATGGTCCAGCACGCGGCCCGGCGTACCCACCACGACATGCACGCCCTTTTTTAGCGTGCCGATCTGATCACGAATGGGCATACCCCCTGCGCAAATCAAAACCTGCAAGCCGGCCTGGCGCCGCCCAAGCTTGCGCACTTCGCGCGCCACCTGCGTGCAAAGCTCACGCGTCGGGCACAGCACGAGAGCCTGAATCTCGACGGCGCGCAGATCGATCTTCTCCAGAATCGGCAGCGTGAAGGCGGCCGTCTTGCCGCTGCCCGTCTTGGCCTGGCCGATCACATCTTGTCCCTCAAGCAGCAGCGGAATGCTCTTTTCCTGAATCGGCGTCAGGTGCTCATAGCCAAGCTCGGCGGCAATTTGAATCAAAGCGGCAGAAAGTTTAAGCGAGCTGAAGCTGCGAGGCTGTGTCATGGTCATCATTATGCGCCAGCTTGCGCCGCTTTGACAAACCCCGAAACGACGCTTAGCTTTTAGCGCATGAAGACCATAACGACGATGCCCCCAAGTCTACTTGCGCTCGCCCTCCTGGCCACTGCCACCGGCGTCCTGTTTTCGGGCTGCACCGACTCCTCCACGCCTCAAGGGGTTATCGAGACGGCCTACCTGGCCGTGGCCAAATCCAATCTTCCCGCGCTCCGCAACACCTTGACGCTCGACTCGCTGGAACGCTACGGCACCGAAGCGGGATTACAGGCCCTGCATGCCGGCCTGGCCGGCGGCAAGCCGATGATTGGCCATATCTCGCTGATCGGTTATGACTCCGAAACCTCAGCCGACATCCATCGCGTGGAAATCGGCCGCAAGCTTCCCAGTGGCACGATCCAGCCCTTTCTCATCGATCGCGTGCGCTGCCCTAAAATCAGCGGTCACACCATGTGTCTGATCGAAGAAATCCGCACCGCTGAAGAAGAGGCACAAGCCATCATCGACGCCATCATTAATGAAGACATTGCCACGTTCGCGCGCATGCTTACCGACGAGGTCGACTTTGATGGCCACAATGCAGACGGCATCACGCCACTCATGGCGGCCGTCGATAGCGGCCACGGCGAATTCACGCGAATACTCCTCAACCTCAAAGTCGAGGTGAACGCGCAAGACAACGGCGGTCGTACCGCGTTGATGCGCGCCGAAGCACGCGGCGACACCGTAATCGCGCAGCTCCTGCGCGATGCGGGCGCCCACGACCAGCTAAAGCAACAATGAGGCCGTAACTGTTTTAAGGTGTGGTAGCTTTAGACCCATGTCCACGTACGCCCGGCTACTCACAGCGCTATCTTTAGTGGTCCTTGGTTTGAGCGGCTGCAGCTCGGCGCCCAAAGATCACGCCTCAGCTGGTATTCCCACCTGGCTTCATCAGCCCGTGCGCTCCGTGGATGCAGGCTACATCGTGTACATCGGTACGGGCGAAGACCGCGTTGCCGAGCGTGCAGCCTTCAAAGCAGAAGCCGCGGCCTTGCAGGATTTAGCCAATGAATGTTCCTTTGCACCCAAGGGCGCGCGCACCGAAGACCGATTTGATGAGGCCACGGGCTTGCTGCATCATGGGTACGCCAAAGTTGCGGTCGAATTTCGTGACTGTGAAGCCGCCAAAGCGTCGATTCAGCCCGAAGACATTCGCAGGCTGGCCAACGTGGCTTACAACGACGAGATCAAGCGTTATCAGGATTTAATCCAGAATCCGGTCGATGGCGTCGCCTCTGATGACGACTCCGAGGGCGTGAACGAGGCCATTGACTCCAAAAGTCCACCGCCCGGCTCGGGCATTCGCGACACCAACCATTTTTTCGTCGTACGCCAGTGGGTTTTCTACTCCAAGCAGGACGTGATTCTTTCACCACCTCAAACCTACGCCGCCCACTCCACCGAAACCACGCAGTTCGTGACCAAGCTTGCACCGGCACAAGACCAGGTTCAAACCTATGAGCGCAATCATCCCACGGTTCACGCGTGGAATAACACCTGGTCTACCAGCCCGGCCGGTGCGTCGCTACGCCGTCGCATTGACAAATCATCTTCCTGGCACCCACAAAATGCCTCAAATCCGCCCCAGAAGCAGCTGAGCCAGCCTCGCAAGGCCGAGCCCAAGCCGGTCGCCACGCCAAAGCGCAAAAAGCGCCGGCGCCGCGGCGAATGGAAGATGGGACGCTGATTTCAGCCGCACCGCGCAGTTAATTAAAATATTAACGCACAGTATTTGTTATTTTGCTCAATTCAAGACAAGATAGCCCCAAGATTGGAGCTTCCTATGGCAAAGCCAAACAAGGCGACCCAGGCAAAACGCGGCCGTGAGCTGGCAAAACAAGACAAGCGTAAAGAAAAAGCGGAACGCCGCGCCGAACGCAAAGAAGATCGCCCAAACATCTCGCGCGTGGCCGGTGGTGAAGACCCCGATCTGGCTGGAATTATTCCCGGTCCTCAGAAGTCCATCTACGACCTCTGAATTTAACCGAACTGGACTATCCTGCCGCTATTTTAACCGGCCATAAGCAAGGCCGTTTGTAGTGCTATACTGGGGCATGACAGCCCCCCTCGTTCTTCTCGTCGCCCTGCTCGTCAGCCCCCTGCTTCAAGCCGCACCCACTTGCCCCACCAAAGCCGAAAAGCTGCTCACCGTTGTCGACGTCAAAACAGCGGCAGACGTGGTCACGCCCATGCTGCGCGATTATCGAGCTGAAGTGGCCAGCGGCGGCGCCAGAATACAGAACGCCGAGAAGCTTGAGTTTACCGGAACCGAAGGTCGTGATGTTTACAATGGCACCGCCGTCTTCGAGGCTGGCTTTCACGGCAAGACAGTCGAAGTTCTTTTGGGGCGCACTGAAGAGACTCACCTTGAAACCGGTACCGAAGCTATCTTTTACACCAAGAACGGCCAGGGCTGGGAAGCGCTGGCTGGCGCACCCAAGTTCAAGCTGCAAGATCCCTTCTTTAACCGTATCGCAAACGAGCTCGTGGTTGGCGGCGTTGAGACCTTCGAAAAGCCCGATCACACGCTGGGCTACCGCACCGTATTTTACCGCGATCACGGCCGCGGCATCGAACACCTGACCCGCTTTGCTGCTGGCCCCTACGGCATGAAAGACATTCGACTGGTGTCCCTCAAGGACGGCCGGATTCTGCTTTTCACCCGGCCACAGGGAGAGGTCGGTGGACGCGGAAAAATCGGCGCAGCCATTCTGCAAAATCTACGTGAGCTTACACCTGCGGCAATCACGGCCGCACCGCTGCTCGAGGGCCAGTTCAGTGACGCGCAGTGGGGCGGCGTCAACTGCGCCTACCTGCTCGAAAACGGCACTATTGGGGTACTGGGGCATATCGCAAGGTACGATAGCGAAGGCAACCGCGACTACTATCCCATGGCCTTTACTTTTAACCCGGCGACGCGAGTCGCCTCGCCGATGAAAATTCTTCTCGAGCGCGCCGATCTGCCCAGCGGCGTGAGCGGAAAATCCAAACGCAAGGATCTCAAGAACGTGCTGTTCAGCGCAGGCCTGGTCCGGCACCCCGATGGCAGTGCAACTTTCTACGTCGCGGCAGGCGATGCCGAGCTGTACCGGGTCACGATCCGCGACCCCTTCGCAGAACGGTAATTTGATTTCATAAGTAAATTCGACAAAAGCTCAGCTTATGGCTAGTCTTGACCGATAAAGACAATGGGCACAACGGTCGGATGTATTCTTCACGCTGCCTAACCCCCCGGAGAACATGCATGTTCGTTAAGCGAAAAAAGTTCAAGGAAGAAATCACTCCCACGAAGCGGCTCTCGGACCGTTGGGAGCAGCAAGTGTTCTTCATCACCAAAAAGTTTCCGCAGTCCACGATCGAGATCAGAGCGATCGCCGACACCCATGCGAAAAAAGAAGGAACCGACTTCATTCCGTCTGAAGCGGCCCTTCTTGATCTCGAAAATCTCTACTCCGACCTAAGCCAGCTGGCTTAAGTCAGGGTCAGACCGTCACTCTTGGCTTTGCGGCTTCTTTCTTCGCAAGCAGCTTCGAGATATCCCGCCATTGCATCGAATCTTCGGGCGTAAGCAGGCTCAAGGCCTGGCCTTCGGCTCCGGCACGCGCCGTGCGTCCGATGCGATGAATGTAATCTTCTGGCACCATCGGCAGATCGTAGTTGATCACGTGCGCAATATGCGCAATGTCGATGCCACGCGCCGCGATATCGGTCGCCACCAGAATACGAAACTTGCCGTCACGGAACCCGTCAATCGCGTCGCCACGTTGCTTCTGCGATCGGTCTCCGTGAATTCGGCCGGCTTTGTAGCCGCAGTCTGAGAGAAACTTGGCCACGCGATCGGTTCTCTTTTTGGTACGCGCAAAAATTAAAACCGACCCCTTGCGGGCATTGAGCTCGTCAACGAGCGTGTTGTTCTTTGTAGCACCCGTGGTCTTCACCACCGACTGCTTGATGAGTTCGATGGGCTCCGAAACCGGGCCCACCGTGACGCGCACGGGGTCTTTGAGATACTTGGCCGCAAGCTTCAGAATATCCGGCGGCAAAGTTGCCGAGAAGAGCATCGTCTGTCGGCTCTTGGGCAGATATCTCAAGATGTCGTTGAGCTGTGGCGCAAAGCCCATGTCCAGCATGCGATCGGCTTCGTCCAGCACCAGAACTTCGGTGGCCGAAAGCGAAACATTTCCGCGGCGCAGGTGATCGAGCAGGCGGCCCGGCGTTGCCACGACAATGCGGGGCTTTCTCCACAGCGCTTTGACTTGCGGGTTCATCGCGACGCCGCCGATAACCAGGGCAGCCTCCATCTCGCGACAATTTTTGGTGAGGTTGGTCAGCACTTCTTCGATCTGCACCGCGAGCTCGCGAGTGGGAACAAGGATGAGCGCATTCTTGCGGGGTGTTTGGAGCAACCGCGCGATCATCGGAATACAAAACGCGGCAGTCTTGCCCGTGCCGGTCTGGGCACAGCCAATGAGGTCGCGATTGGTTAGAGCAATGGGAATGGCCTGCGCCTGAATGGGCGTGGGCGTAACATAACCCATGCTGGCAACCGCAGCTTCAAGCTGGGGCGGCAGGATAAGTTCTTTAAAATTTAACATAGTGAGCACTCCTGAATAGAGCGCTTGAGGCGTAAGATTTGAATCAAAGGCGAAAGCGCAGTATTGGAAAAAGGCAGATTGAAAAGAGCGCGCCACATCCAAGACTTGGCGTGGCGCGCATGAGATCAGAACAGCTGGGGCTTAGTAGCGATTACGATCGCTGCCGCCGCCGAAGCCGCCGCGTGATTCACGAGGAACCATTGGCTTTGCTTCGCTGACAGTCATAGGACGGCCGTCATAATCAGCGCCGTTGAACTTGGCAATGGCATCGGTAGCTTCAGCTTCCGAGGACATTTCCACGAATCCGAAACCCTTGCTACGGCCAGTTTCGCGATCGGTGATAACTTTTGCAGACTCGACTTTGCCAGCTTGAACAAAGATCTGTTCCAGCGACGATTCGGTTGCGGAGAACGGAAGATTACCAACGTATAATTTTTTACCCATAAAACCTCCTTAAGGCTAGGTGTAACCAGCTTAAAGAGGACGGAGCACCATGCTCAGGAATCTTCAAGACAGTAGACTAATAACAAGCGCAAGCTAGCAGATCGTTTTGCCGATAGATACGCAATTCTTTAACCGACTTAAAAACACGGCAATGACGAGACCGAAGCCCCGCTCTGTCAGCCCTTTGCCAGCTTATAGGCGAAGAACAGGATAACGGCGCCAATACCCCAGAGCAGGTAAATGTTTTCGATGAAATAAGGGTAAACAAGCAACGTCACGCCGAAAATCGCGCTCGGAATGTGGGATTCTTTCTTGGCATAACGAATAAGCCACATGCCCCAGACGCCATAGATAAAGCCGGCGGCCAACGAGGAAATACTGAAATTCATCCGATTTTACTCATAGTTGCACAGATTGACTATCGCAGCCGGGGCTCCTAGTCTAGACCGATGAAATCCGATTTCGCACAGTTCAAAGGCACCGAACGCTATCTTACCGACCGGGCCCTCGAAGCGGCCGTCAATTGCGCCGTGGCGCTCGAGCGTCCGCTGCTGATCAAGGGCGAGCCGGGCACGGGCAAAACCCTGCTTGCCGAGGCCGTCGCCACGGCCCTGGGCCTGCCGCTCATCAGCTGGAGCGTGAAAAGCACGACCCGCGCGCAGGACGGCCTGTATCTTTACGACACGGTCCAGCGTCTTTACGACTCCCGCTTCGGCGACGGCGATGCCAAAGACATCAAACGCTATATTCGTCTGGGGCCCCTGGGCCAGGCGTTTGCGGCCCCCAGCCGCGTGGTGCTGCTCATTGACGAGGTGGATAAAGCCGATATCGAATTTCCCAACGATCTCCTCCACGAGCTCGATCGCATGCGTTTTAAAATTCTGGAGTCGGGCGAAGAAGTCATCGCCCACCAACGTCCGATCGTCATCATCACAAGCAACAACGAAAAAGAGCTGCCCGATGCCTTTCTGCGCCGCTGCGTGTTTCACTTCATCGACTTTCCGGATGCCGAGCTCATGACCCGCATTATCGGGGTGCATCACCCCGGTCTCGAAAAGAAACTTTCCGAGCAGGCGCTCCAGACGTTTTACCGCATTCGCGACATCGATCGCCTGCGCAAGCGTCCTTCCACCAGCGAACTTATTGACTGGATCGCGGTGCTCAAAGCTGCCGGAATCAACGAGGTGCGGCTCGACGATAAATTTCCGTTCCTCGGCACATTGCTGAAAAAGGAACAAGACCAGACCACGTTTGGCGAAACGCTAAGTCTTGGAAAACCAAGGCGTGGCCCGAATTCGTGATTGTTCCGCTGATTCTTGAACTTCGCAAACGGCGCGTGCCCGTGGGACTTTCGGAAATCGTGGCCTTGGCCAATGCCTTGGCCGGCGGCCTGCATGAAAGCTCGCTTGAGCAGTACTATTACGTCGCACGCTCCTTGCTGATTCACGACGAGTCCAGGCTCGATGATTTCGATCAGGTCTTTGGCCATCTCTATAAAGGCATCCCCTACTCGGCTAAAGCGCTTGTCGACGAGCTGTTTGACTGGCTCAAGGATCCCAAAAACCGGCCCGAGCTGACGCCCGAGGAAAAAGC
>JBBRLF010000242.1:0-8005 GCA_038231515.1 candidate division WWE3 bacterium | reverse complement strand
GTGGGTGGCCCAGAATCAAGCTTTCGCCTATGAGCTGCCACCGACTTCAAAGATTCAGCTCGCCACCACGCTCGTCACGCTAATACAAGGGCGCCGGCCTCAGACTGATTCGGTCTACGCGCTGGATCTCAGAGCCGACCGAGAATCCGATGAACTCCACAATTGAAATTTTGCGCAGTCGGCTTGAGCTGCGCCATTGGCGCGCCCAGCTCGATGCCAGTAACAAGACGGTGGGCTTTGTTCCCACGATGGGCGCCCTGCATCGGGGCCATGCCCAGCTACTGACCACGGTCCGCCCGCGCTGCGACGTTTCGGTGCTGTCCATCTTCGTCAACCCCACGCAGTTCGGGCCCAACGAAGATCTGGCTAAATATCCACGCACGTTTGAAGCTGATCTCGAGCTGGCCCGGGCCCACGGCGTCGACGCCGTCTTCGCACCGGGGCCGGACGAGATGTACATGCCAGGTTTTTCCACCTACGTCGAAGAGTCGCAACTCACCCAACCGCTCTGCGGCCGCTTTCGCCCGGGCCATTTTCGGGGCGTCACCACAGTCGTCCTCAAACTCTTCAATCTGGTTCGCCCCAATCTTGCGCTCTTCGGCCTCAAAGATGCCCAGCAATTTTTTGTGCTGCAAAAGATGGCGCGCGACCTGGATCTGGACGTGCTGGTCGAAGGCGTGCCGACCGTGCGCGAGGCTGATGGTCTTGCGCTGAGCTCGCGCAACGCGTATCTGTCACCAGAGCATCGCAAACTTGCGCCCCGGCTCTATGAGGTCCTTGCTTCGACGGTCGCGGCCCTGCGCGCCGGAAAGCCACTCGGCACCGCACTCGAAGCCGCGCGTGGCGAGCTTCGAGCTTTGGGATTTGATGTTCAGTATCTGGACTGCGTCGAGCTGCCTGACTTTCGAGTGCCAACGTCATTTAATCCCGAGGGCAGTCATTTGCTCGCCAGTGCCGTATTTTTGGGCGGCACCCGGTTGATTGACAATATCATTCTGCGGCAGCCGCGCGTCAACTTGTCCTAGTGCGTGGGCAAAAGCTGCGCCGACGTTTTGGTGATCCATTCTTCGTAGGCCGGAATAAAAGGCCCGTAAGTCATCTTGTCACTTTGAGCCGCTGACCGATGGCGTTCGCCAGTACCAGCTGCTGCTCAATGCCCAGTAGCTGATTCCTGGCAGCAGGCTTTGCAAATTCCATGGACGAGCAAAATCCACGCGACAATCAGAATGACCGAGGGAACGGCGTGGCAAAGAAAAACCACGGTCTCCTGCCAGGCCGCGGCACCCGGCGCGCCGGCTTGTGCGCCTGCAAGCGGCAAGGCCTTGGTGGCGCCCCAGCATGCTCCGGCCACTGCCGAAACCGCCAGCGCCCAATTTGAAACGTGGGCTACGACGATCACGGTACCCGCGCGGTCGCACACCTGCGCCATTGAGGTCTTGATCAAAAGACCCGCGATAACCGAAAGCAAGCCGCTTAAAAGAAAGCTGATATGGGCCGACAGCATCAGGCGCGGAAACGGAGCTAACGGAATTGTCAGTCCCACGAGCAGTCCGACGAGCATCATCGCGGCACCGTTTCCGACGAGGCAAAATGGAATCTTACGACTGCAAGTCAAGGGAACCGTTTCGTTTGTCATGCCTAAATGTATCGTAAACAACCGAAATCACTTCAGATAAAAACCAGCCTCTCGCTGCTAATCATCTCTTTAGTTGACTAAAATAGTATGATATTAAGGGTGCCTTATGTCAACCCTGTTCAAGGCCCTCACCCTTCTCTGCCTCTGCTCATTGGTCGCCCACGCGGCGCCCGCGCTAAGCTGGGCAGAGCTCAAGCAATCCGAGCATGCCATCGAGCAGGCTCAGACGGATTTGGTCGAACAGCATTTTACCGCCCATCACATTCTCGAGGCCAGCCGCACGGGTGGCGCAGACGCCTCTGAGTTTCTGGCCAAAGCCGACGCGGCCCAAAAGACGATGCAGGCCACGCTCGACAATCACATTCAGGCCGAGTTCAGCTTTTTCGTCGAGCAGGTCCACGCGCTCCAGCTCGAGCTCAGCACCGAACTCGAACAAGGCCAACTGGGCGTTTCCAACCGCCAGCGCGAACAGCTTGAAAAGCTGGCAACCCTGATCCAGGTCCAGCATACATCTTATCTCGAAAACCTGGACCAGTACGGAAAGCCCAAAGACTGGAAACGCGGCGAGGCGATCCGCAAATTTTTTGTCGGCTCGCAGAAGTTCTTCACGCTCTTTCAGCAATACACGAACCCGCTTGCAACCCCCGCCCAACCGAAGCTCAAGCATAAGCTCGCCCTTCTGGGCCGCAAAATCAAAGCCGCCCTGCTGATGGCACCCCGAATCGCAAGCATCTTGGTTGAACTGGTACGCAACCGCGAGTCGACCAACGAAGGCGGCTCACCGCTGATCGCCTCGATCAATGCCCTGGTCCGTACCTGGACCAAAGCTTTCAACTTCCAGGTCGAGGTCAGCGGAAAAGAAAACATTCCCACACTTCGCGAGGCTGGCACCGTAAACATCCTGGCCCCCACTCACCGCGACGAGATTTTCGACAACATGACCATGGCGGCCCTGGGCACCGACGACATGTATATCTTCGGCGCAGTTGACCATTTTGCCCCTAAAATCATCGGCAATCTTGCCGATCGCAGCCACTCCTTTGTCGTCGTGGGGCGTGGCTCAGGCAAGCCCATCGACAAAATCGTGCACGAAGTGGGCGCAGGTGGCAGCCGAACGATCTATATCTACCCCGAGGGTACCGTCAGCGCAGGCATCGGCGAAACTCACCCGCCGCGCGAGAACTTCGTCCACTCGCTGGTGCTGCGGCTCAAGCACGAAGGCTATAAGGTAAATCTGATTCCCATCACGCTTATGAACTCGTCGCGGTTTCTAGGCCAGGTCGAAGAGCCGTCGCAAAATATCCAGCGCGCGGTGGTCCATGAGCCGATCAACGACGCCATGCTCACCCAGCTACTCAGGAATGGCGACGAGCAGGCTGTCAGCCGTGTGCTGCGCGCCATCTGGCTTGAGACGCTTGAGACCAACGCAAGCGAGCTGATGGGTCAGCTGCGCACTACGGCCTTCAAGGAATCTCTTGCCAGCTACCTCAGCTGCGAGGCCTTGCTGACTCAGCCCTAGAGCCCACTTCTGAGCGCACTTGCACCGTGCTGATAAACGCGCTTGAGTTCGTTAAAGTGTAGCTCTTTGAGATGTCCGCGGCGCGAACACATCAGATCAGTGATATCGATCTGATAGCTGATGATCACGCCTTGTTCGGCATCATAAAACTCATGATAGCAGTCAGGAAAGCCCAGCACGTGGCCGTACTCGTGGCGAATCGTCCACTTCACATTGTACTCGGTAAGCGGAGCATTCTCGTCCATCGTGATCTCATTGCCTGCCAAACCGTTTACATGCGGGGTTGCACCGGGCACAAATACCAAATGAGGCGTATAAAAGGGATTCGCACTGGCCACGAAGTCCAGCACCAGCCGCCAGCCGTTCCACTTCCACTCGTCTTCGATATTGCCTTTCAAAAAATCCTGAAAATTTTCGGCCGGCTGCACGAAGGGCACGCGCATCACCTGCTCGCGCTCGTCCCACTTCACGTCGCGGCGGGCCTGACCAATCTTGAAAAAGGCTTCGTAGATCTGGCGGGAACGGTCTTGGAATTTTTCAAACAGGCGCCAGGCGCCGTTCTTGGCCAGCTGCGTGTCGACGGTCGCGGCACAGCTGCGTCCCCCGTTATTATTGAGACACATGCCAATCAGGTAGGACCGATAGCGCGCTTGAGTCGCGGCACTGAGCGCCGACCAATGCTCGAGCTGAGCCTGTAGATCGGCTTCTTTCAGAAAAAAGTAGTAGCCTCGAATGTCGCGTGACTTGCGGCGCGCCAGCTCGTCGAGGCTTGGAGATAGGAGCAGCCAGCGTGCGGCGATCTGATAGGCGCGATCCACCTTCAGGCCCCAGGCCAGGTACTCCGCTTCGTCAAGCGGCGGCGTGGTCGTGAAAGACGCGCCGCCCACCAATACTGACTTCATGGCCTCCGGCAGCTGGCCCAGCAGCTCGTCATAGCTGGCTTGAATGAGTGCGGGATTGTATATTCTTGGCTGCTCCACCGGATAGGCCTGCTGAGTTTCCGGCGTACTGAAAGACAGCTTGGCCGACTCGCTGCGCGCCTGGTTGATGAAAGTGAGCCAGTCCAGATTTCGGCGTCCCACAGCTAAAATCGCATCCAGATCTTCGGCAGCCAGCGTGTTGTGCTCGCGCGCGGTGCTCTGGCCTAGAACCTGCGCGTATTCGGCGCCGGTCATCTCCAGATCGAGATGGGGCAGCCGTTCTGCCGCGAAGCTCACTAAAGCCTGGGAAGCCTGGGCAGCCTGGGAACCTAGAATCAACACCGCAATCAGAATGCTTTTTACCATGGTCAAAGGTCCTAGCTTGCTGGCGTGCCTGTTGTCAAAGGGGCCCCGACACAACCTCAAGTCTTTAGGAGCTTAAGCTTTTTCCATACGCGTGCTGCCACCGACTCATCCAAAAACACGATGTAGCTGATCATCATGATGGCACCAAAAAACGGAATGTTCACCACCAGGCCAATACCAAAGTGCAGCGCCAGGCCGAAAAGCAGCATGAAGTTGCGCAGGGGTTTGAACCAGATCAGCACCGGAAAATAGATCTCCCAGGCCAGCGTCGAGTAAGTCGAGGCCACCAGCAGCAGCGGCAAGTGGGCAACGAACGAAAAATCCCAGCGCGCGATCTGCACGTTGGAAACCACGCCCCAGAGCGCCTCGCCACCCCACCACTGCACGCCCTTCACCTTGTCGAGCCCCGAGTACGCATAGATGATGCAAACTTGGAGCTGAATAAGCCGACAGGCCATCGACCCCAGCATGGTGCGTCCCGAAGTCTGCTTGCGCTTGTCGGAGTAGTCGGCAAAGCACAGATAAAACAAAAAGAAGCTCGCGATCATGTCCACGCCGTAAGACGGCACCATGTTGCGATGTAAAAAAGAGACGTGCAAAATGTAGGCGACCAGCGCCGACCAGCGCGGCCGCACACCCAGGGCCAGCAAAGCGAGCGCGAGTAGAAAAATACCATTGCCGATCCAGATTGCCGTATCACTCGTGAAATAGAAAAAGATCGACTGGCGGTACGCCATGGGCAGCATCTCGGGCACGGTGGCCAGTGGCATAATGCCCGACTCCGAAAACCAAAGCTGCAAATCGATGGTGCGAATCGAGTAAAACACGAACAGCATGCTGGCCAGAGCTACCCGAAATAGCCGCATGCGCGCGGGGGCCGGCGAATAAAACCAGAACGCACACCAGTCCCACCATAGCGTGGTCAGGCGTCTGCCCCAGGCCTTGCCCAGTACTCCCTGCATCACGACCTCCCCGGGCAAAGATACTGCGTGACCCATTTGCGCTCGGTGCCTTTACCGTCTTCGATGGTTCGTTTGCCTGCGGCCACCTCGTGCAGATTGGCCATGCCCTGTACGACTTTCCACAAGCGCACCGATTGTGCGGCGGCAAACTGCTTGCAGTAATAAGGGCCCATCGCCTTTTCAATGCGCTGATCGGTCGCAATTAAAAATCGCGCCACACCAATGCGGCGATTCTGGCGCTCGCGCAGAAAATACGGACTTACCTTTTCGGGCCAGTAGCCCGTGGCCAGCGGCTCGCCATTCGTGCCCATCGCCTCGTACTCGATAAACACCGGTGGTGGCCCGGGATCGGGCGCAAAAAAACCCCATTGTGATGACATCTCCAGAAAGCTGACATACGGGTTCACGAACCACGAGCTGCGTTGTCCCAGATAGGTCAGGCTGTTGGGCGCGAGAATCACGCAGAAAAGGTGAAACAACAAAAACACAGTCAGCGCAATTCTGGTCACCACTTCTTTGGTCACGAGCGCTCCCCTCTCAAAAACCTACTCCGGCTTTACCTCTTTCGAAGCCCGGTAAACCTTTACATTGCCCAGCTCAGCCGAGACCGACACCGGTATGCCATGTGCGCCGGTTTGAAACCGCGAGTTCACGTCGCCGCGAGGCGCTTTCAGATCGATGGCCAGCGGAACGGACTCCGGAAAAAACAAAATCACGTCACCCGCGCGGCTCGTCACTTTGATGTTCGAATCCGAGCGCAGCTTGCGCCACTTCAAGATGGTGTCGCCCAAAGTCTGACCTTCAACTGAACCGGCCAGCCCGGCCATTCCGACATTGCCCGTTTCGAGATTATAATGAAGCGGCCCGGCCACGCCTTCGCCGGTCAGCGAGCAGCGTCCGCAAGCCACGCTTAGCGCCCCCACGGTAGCCACGTCAATCTCACCCCAGTCCAACTTGATACGCAGGGGCTCATCCCAGCTGTCGGCGCTCAGCGTTCCGCGCACCAGCTCGATGCTGGTCTCAACCGCTTTTTTAAGCTCAATCGCAATCGAAAAACGGCACTTCGAAACAACCGGCAGCGCTGACTTCACCTTCCCCACAGCCGAAAGTCCCTCTGCTCCACGACGCGCCAGCAGTGGTTCGCTGATCTCAAGGCCCTTGTCTGACTCCTGTATTCGAAGTCTGCAATCAGCCTCACCCGACAGCTTCTCGATCTTCAGCCTTCCCTTGCGGGAGCCCGCTCCTGAAAGTGAAATTTCGGCATAAGCCAGATGAATGCTGATCTTGGAAAAGGCTTTGACGTCAGTGCGGTCAAGCGCAGAAACTTCGGTGACCGTATTGGCCACCACCGGAGTCAGCCGCGTCGTAGACGCGGGGATCACGGGAGTCGCGCCAACGGCGGCTTGAGCTGCTCCGCCAGACGGCTGTGAAAGGACGGTCAACGGCATCCCGTCACTGCCCGTGGCTGTGGCCTCAGCCGGCGAAACAATCACGTCGGGGCTGGTTTTCATGAGCGCGCAGCCCTGCAACGAGATCATAACTACTGCAGCAAGCAGCGCAGCAACTCCAAATTTCACTCTCGTCGCTAAAATCGGCATCTCGGCTTTGCGGCTCCACAAAATAAAAGAGGTGGAACAATATGTTCCACCTCTTTAAATCTAACATAAGCCGATCGGCAAAACGATACGGATTACTTAAGGCCTAACTTCTTAGTCAGCGTCTGCTCGCCGGCTTTCCAGCCAGCGCCGCAAAGTTCGCCAGTCTGAAGCGCGGTCAGCACGCGCAGAACTTCATCAGCACTGCGACCGACATTGAGTGGATTGTGTTCCATCCACTGCAGCGTGCCCTGAGGATCAATGATGTAGGTCGCACGCAGAGCAATGCCCTTGTCTTCGAGATAGCAGCCGTAAGCCGTGCTGATCTGGTGATTCAGGTCGGACAGCATGGGATAGCGCTGTTCCTTGAGCTCGCCCTTGGACCAGGCCTGATGCGAATAAGGGCTGTCCACGCTGACGCTGGCCACCTGCGCGTTCAGACGCTTGAACGCATCGTGGCGTTCGCTGAACTGCTGCAGTTCAGTTGGGCAGACAAAGGTGAAATCAAGGGGATAAAAGAAAAGCACGGTCCATTTGCCGGACCAGTCCTTCAAGGAATAGTCCGAGATCTTGCCTTCAAGATAGCCCTGAGTCTTAAATTCCGGCGCCTTCTGATAAATTTTTACCATTTTCAATCTCCTGTGTTTTTTTTGAGAGGTAGCAAATACTATAGGTGCTGCCAACCTTAAATCAGGAGATCACAAATGGCTATTGCTGTTGTTGCAGGGGCACGTACCCCTTTTACCAGAATGGGAACGACGCTCCGCAGTTCATCGGCGATTGATCTGGGGGTGGGCCCGATTAATGCTTTAGTTGATCGTTTTGCACTTACCAACGATCCCAACGGAATGCTCGTTTTTGGCTCGGTTATCCAACATTCCGACGTCAGCAATATTGCGCGCGAAGTCGCACTCGAGAGTAAATTACATCCCATGACGCGCGCCTTTACCACCGTCATGGCCTGCGCCACCAGCCTTTCATCGGTGGCCGAGGCTGCCAGCTGGATC
>JBBRLF010000241.1:0-8049 GCA_038231515.1 candidate division WWE3 bacterium | reverse complement strand
GTATCGCGCGCCGCCTGCACATGTTCAAAGTAGGCCCCGACGTTTACGAACCACGGATATGGAAAAAACTCCCAGTTGTAATCAAACCGGGCATGCACGCCGGCCTGATTGACGTACTCGGTGCGAAAATACCAGTCTTCAAAAATTGAAACCTGCACATACTGTTTATAGAACTGGCGATACGCCACGCCTCGCACGCTGAAGCCGGCAAAAATCCAGTACGGCTGGTTGCCCAGAGACAAATAGCTGCTGTAAGGGCGAAAAATGATATCTTCGTTGGTGCCCGCGCGCAGGGCCACAGGCACTTCCAGATCACTTTCAAGCAGGTCGGCGCTATGGGCGGTAACATAGCGATTGTTGAGCAGCGTATAGCCAACCGCATACGAGCCAAAATCAGTGTTCTTTAAATAATGCAGGACGAACTGCGCGTTGCCGACCAGCGAGGAGTTCGCGTTTTCTGACACGGCATTACCCAGGGGATTGGCCTCGCGGCTGACTCCCAGCTGGGTGCTCAAAAAAAGATTGCCCGTCTTGCCAATTTCGATGAGGTCGTCGCCCTCAGCGATGCCGGCCAAATATTGCTGGGCAAGAAGCTTGGTCGCGGGGTTGCGTGTAATAAGCGAAACCTTCGCCCACAGCGGCAACGCGGTATCCGGGCTGAGCTTCCAGCGGTAACGCGCGTGCAGAACATAAATCGTATCCCGGTTCGGATCCCGCGCCTCGGCCGCCATGAACAGCTCTTCAGCATCCAGGGGATCGGTCTGACAGTACGCGACTACGGCCAGGATAAGCGTGGAGAGTCGCGCCTGAATCGAGCGCGGCGCTAGCGCCCGCACGCTGGCGCATTTGTCTTTGGTAAAGAGGTCCACGACTTGCTGCTCGAATTCAGGGGTAATGACCGCCAGATCCTGCTGCTCCACCGTCTTTGGCTGTTTAACCGGAACTTTCTTCAAAAAGAGCCGCGGATCGGCCGCGCGCGCCGAGGACAGCGTGGCCAGTGCAATAAATAAGGCCACCAGCCAGCGCTGGATCAGGTGCGACATAAGTCGCTATAGATTTATCGGAGCAGGACTGTCTGTCAAATACATTGGACAGTCCGCGTGGGTTTCGCAACACTGCCCACCTATGCCCGCCACCACCTCTGATGATTGCTGCCACGAAGAACACCGGCGAGTAAAGCCGCCGTCCGGGCAGCCCGAATTTGGTGGCGCGCCCTACACCTGCCCCATGCATCCCGAAGTCCAAAGCCACGCCCCGGGCTCGTGCCCGAAGTGTGGCATGGCACTCGAGGCGTCGTTTGTGCTGAGCGCTGAGCTCCAGCCAGATCCCGAGCTGCGTTCGATGAGTCGCCGATTTTGGATTTGTACGGCCCTCTGCGTTCCGCTGCTTTGGCTGACGATGACTCGAATGGCCAACGCCGAAGACTTCGGCTGGAATTTTCTCTGGAGAAACTCCAGCCTCTATTATGAACTCGCCTTGACGACGCCGATCGTATTTTGGGGCGGGGCACCATTTTTCAAACGGGCCTGGCAATCCATAGTGCGACTCTCACCAAACATGTTTACTCTGATCAGTTTGGGTGCGGGCATTGCCTATGTGCAGAGCGCGGCCACCACCTTTTTGTCGCCAGAAGCGAACGTTTACTTTGAGGCGGCAGCCTTGGTCATCACGTTCGCACTTCTGGGGCAGGTACTGGAGCTGCGCGCACGTAGTAAAACGGGCGAGGCAATTCGCGCTTTGCTGGGACTGGCCCCAAAAACCGCGCGGCTCGTCCTACCCAACGGCGGCGAAGACGAAGACGTGGCCCTCTCCCAAGTGAAGGTTGACGATTTGCTGAGAGTGCGTCCCGGAGAAAAAACTCCGGTCGATGGCGTACTCGTCCAGGGCAGCGCGCTGCTTGACGAGTCGATGCTCACGGGCGAGCCCATTCCCAGCGCCAAAAAAATCGGTGACACGGTTACCGGTGCCACCCTCAACACCACGGGCAGCTTCATCATGCGAGCCACTCGGGTTGGCGCGGACACCGTGCTTGCCCGCATTGCACTGCTGGTTGCCAACGCCGGGCGCACGCGGGCGCCCATCCAAGGTGTAGCTGACCGCGTTTCGGCATACTTTGTTCCTGCCGTGCTTGCCATCGCCCTAGGTACTTTTCTGGCCTGGGTTCTGCTTGGACACGTGAGCGCTGCCGACGCCATGCTGCGGGCGATTGCCGTGCTGGTCATCGCGTGTCCCTGCGCGCTGGGCCTGGCCACGCCCATGTCGATCATGGTGGCCAGTGGCCGAGGCGCGCATGCGGGCGTGCTGGTACGAGACGCCGCAGCACTTGAAGCGCTCGCGCGCGCCGATGTACTGGTGCTCGACAAAACCGGAACTCTCACCGTGGGACGCCCGGAAGTTCGCACCGTGGTGGCGCTACCCGCTAGCCATGCTCAGCCCAACAATGAAGCTGAAGTTCTGCGCCTGGCCGCGGCACTCGAACTGGGCAGCGAGCATCCTTTGGCCTCGGCTGTTCTGCGTGCGGCTCAGGCTCAAGCGCTTCAGCTGCCGGCGGTTCAGGATTTTCGCGCCGAAGTGGGCCGCGGAATCACCGGTACGATTGAAGGCCGCCGGCTTGCGCTGGGCACCCGTGAACTTCTTTTACACCTCGGTCCCGAAACTGAAGCCCTGATTGCGCGCTCGGAATCTTTGCGGCGCGATGGTCAGATTGTTGTTTACCTCGCCGATAACGGCCAGGCGCTGGGCATGCTGGGCATCAGTGACCCGCTACGCGACGGCGCAGCCACTACGATTGCGCAGCTGCGGGCAAGCGGGTTGGCCGTAAAAATGTTGACCGGCGACAATCGCACGACCGCATTTTCCGTCGCGGCACAGCTGGGCCTGGATTCCGTATCGGAAGTGCAGGCCGAGGTGCGGCCCGAGCAAAAGGCCGAAGTCGTAAGAGCACTTCAAGCCCAGGGTCACGTCGTCATTATGGCTGGTGATGGCATCAACGACGCGCCCGCCCTGGCCCAGGCCGACGTTGGCGTTGCGCTGGGTACGGGTACTGATGTCGCCATTGAAAGCGCGGGCATCACGCTTCTGCGCGGCGACATCGCCGCCTTGCTGCGCGCGCGAAAGCTGGGCCGGGCCACGTTGCGTAACATTCGCCAAAATCTTTTTCTGGCCTTCGCCTACAATGCGGCTGCAATTCCCCTGGCGGCCGGCGCACTGCTTCCGCACTTTGGCCTTTCGCTCTCACCCATGAGCGCGGCCTTATTCATGAGTTTCAGCTCTGCGAGTGTCGTCTTCAATGCTCTTCGTCTGCGAAAGGTGGTTTTGTGAAACGACTCGGGCTAAAAGAAGCGCCCGGCCCGCGAGGCCGCTACCTCTTAGGCAACCTGCCCGAGCGGCGCGCCGATCCGCTGGGCCTTTACATGAGGGGCGCGCTTGAGTTCGGCGAAGTGGTGCGCTTTCGTATGGGCCCCCTGCGCGTGTTTCTCCTGAGCAACCCCGAGCACATCAAGTATGTGCTGCAAGACAACCAGAAGAATTTTTTCAAGGGCTTCGGTTACGATCCCCTCGCACCCGCATTAGGCAATGGCCTGCTGCTCAGCGAGGGCGACTTCTGGCGTCGCCAGCGCAAACTTGCGCAGCCGGCCTTTCATCGTCAGCGCCTGGTGGGTTTTGCTGAAATCATGGCCGAGCAAACAGCAGCGCTGATTGGACGATGGCGACTGCGCGAGAGCGGCGCTCCCATCGATATGGCGCGCGAGATGATGCGCCTGACTCTAGGCATCGTGAGCCGCACCTTGCTCAGCACCGACGTCAGCGATGACGCCGATAACGTGGGCACCGCACTTTCGCGGCTGCTCGAGGAAACCAACCGGCGCGTGCTGTCGGTGGTGCGCTGGGAAAAGCTGCCGCTACCCCGAAATCTGCAGTTCAAAAAAGATCTGGCCACCTTGGACCGGGTCGTGTTTCGCATTATCCAGGAACGGCGCCAAAGCGGAAAGGACCAGGGCGATCTGCTGTCGATGTTCATGCAGGCCCGCGACGAAGACACGGGCGAAGGCATGGACGACAAACAGCTGCGCGACGAAGTGATGACCATGTTTCTGGCCGGTCACGAAACCACGGCCAACTGGCTGGCGTGGACCTGGATTACGCTTTCAAAGCACCCGCTCGTGCTGCGCAAGCTACGCGAAGAGATTTCGCGCGTGCTGGGCTCAAGAGTGCCGCGCTTCGAAGACCTGCCCGACCTGCACTACACCACGATGGTGCTCGAAGAGGTGCTGCGCCTTTACCCGCCGGCCTGGATCATCGCACGCCAGACCCGCGAAGATGACGAGATCGGCGGCTTTCACATTCCCAAAAAATCCATGTGCGTGCTGAGCCCCTACGTGGTGCAACGCCTGCCGCATCTTTGGCCAAATCCCGAGGGCTTCGACCCCGAGCGCTTTGTGCCCGAAAATGCGCCGCTGCGCCACAAGTACGCCTACTTTCCTTTCAGCGGTGGCCCGCGCCAGTGCATTGGGACAAGCTTTGCATTCATGGAGGCGCAGCTGGTGCTGGCCATGATTGTGCAGAATTTTCGGCTCGATCTCTTGCCCGGCACCGCGGTTACGCCCGATCCCGGCATTACTCTGCGGCCGCGTGGTGGGGTGCAGATGACGCTGCACCCATACTAAGGACGGCTGGATTAACTCTAACAACTACAATGCCTTATGGGCTATATTGACTCATTGCGCTGTCGCCAGTACTATATAGTTAAGAAAACTTAACACGTAATGGCGGGATTTTCTTATGCGTTCAGATGGCTTCGTAATGACTCTCGTAGCGCTCATCGGTCTGGCATCGTACCTGTTTGCGGGTTGCGCTGGCCCCTCTACCCCGCTGGGCGCACCCTGGGCCACCAACTCAAGCGAGGTACGCAACGGTCCATTGGCTTTGCTTGCCAGTATCTTTCGCACGCGCGGCAGTGAAATCCGTTTCACGCCCGCGCGACAGAATCTTCATAGCGGCGCGCCGCTCACCGTGAACATTCATGATCCCAACGGCGTGCGCAGCAACTACCGGGTGGTGGTGCGACACAATGGGCTTGATGTCACGCAGAGCTTTCTCAGACAGGCTCGCGTCACCGTCAGCGCCAACGACATCAAGATTCACCTGCCGGTGCTCAGACTCCCAGCGGACAACGAACATCTGATTGAGGTCGTTTACAGTGGCTCAAATGACCTGAACGCCTATGCCCGCTATCAGGCGCCGATCTGCCACGCCTTTGAGAAGAAGACGATACTGCGGACCGACGGGTTTTCGCCCGACAAGCAGCTCGTAAGTCAGATCGTACGTATCTCACAGCTCAAAGGATTTAATCCGGCGTTCACCGCCGGGCTCATCGCCCAGGAGTCGGGGTTCAACCCCCGCACCGTGAGCTGGGCCAAAGCCATTGGACTGACCCAGGTCACCTCGGTGGCCGAAAATGAAGTCGTGGATGAATATTCGGAATGGCCCCGGTACCCTGGACTCAATGATCTGCCCGCGTTTTTCGTGAAGGCGCTGGTTTTCAGCGGCCACGTCAATCGACACAATGAATGGCGCGTGGATTCCGAGATGTCGATCTACGGCGGCCTTACCTTTGCCCAGTCGTTAAACGACCGCTGGTCGGCGCCCGAAAACATGACCAAAATTCGCGCGACTTTTGAAGATCCCGACATCGCGCTTACCCGCCTCGTGCTGGCCAGCTACAACTCCGGCTATGCTCGCGTCGCAAGCGCGCTGGCCCGCTACGGCGCCAACTGGCTGGCTGCGCCGGAACTCAAAGAAGCCCGCAAATATGTGAACCGCATCTCGAGCTACTGCGACCACTTTTCCGAAACGGAGGAAGTCCGCCATGAAGACCAGACCTAAAAACTTATCCTATACCGCAATCTTTTTACTCTTCGTATCCATCGGCATGCCGCTGCAGATCATGTTTCTCTATGGCAACACTCCAAGTGAGTTTGTGCCGATTGCCGCAAAACTTGCGCCGCTCAACTGGGCCATCATGTTGATGTCACCGCTGGTGGCGTGGCTGGTCTACCGGGCCTCGCCGTTTGTCGTCGCGGCCGTGCCCATGCTGACTTATCTTGTCCTGGCCAACAACTGGTTTGTGGCCGAGCTGGGAACCGATTTTTCACCTTTCCTGACGGGAATGGCCAGCGGAGCGTTTCTGCTCGGAATGGCGCCCCTGTTCACCAACTCGGTGCGCGACCTGATCCTGCATCCCGAGCGTCGCTGGTGGTTCACGCCCGCCCGCCGCAAGGCGCAGCTGCCCGTCATTATCGGCAACGCCGGCCATCAGTTCGTGGCCCAAACCTACGACATCTCTGAAAGCGGCGCCTTCATTCAGCTGTGGCAAATTCAGCCGCGTGAGCCGCGCAGCCAGCTCACGAGCTTTGAGCCAGGAAAGATATTTTCCATCTTTCTCGATCTCAAAAGCACCAAACGCATTCAATGCCGAGCCGAAGTCGTGCGCCATTCACGGGGCAAGGGCAGCTATCCTGACGGCATTGGAGTGCGATTCGTTGATATGGAAGATTCCGAACGCCGCGCGATTTCGGAGTACGCACGGGCGGCTCAAGGCAATTCGCCGAGCATGGCGGCGTAGAGGCCCAGTGCGGACCCCGTTAACCGGTTGCCGCCGGGATGTTTACCTGTCAAACCATTCGATTTCAGCTGCTTTATTTCCAGCACTTCCTCTCGTTATATAATCAAAGAGGTAATGGGGTTCAGTTCTGCCTTTTGGTTTCTGGGGGAATGTTATGTTTATTCGCAAGATCCTTGCCTTGACCTTCACTGTGGCTGCTTTGGGTTTCTCCGCTACGGCGCAGGCCGATGACGCTGAAATCTGGTCCGGATCCGCCTGGCTTGACGCAAACACAACAGCTGTTCCCGTTGGTTCCGTCAAAATGGGATCAGAGTACTCGTCTCAGGTTTGGGAAGGCACGAAGTGGGTTACTCCCGCAATCTGGAAAAGCGATACTTACACCGCCGGCAAAGTCTGGAACGGCTCAAAGTGGACCCCGGAGTCTCAGCTCTCCCCCGAGGCCCACGCCATTAAATTTACCTCAGACGGCCACCTGCTCAGCCGCAGCGGTTCGAGCTGGCAGCCTGACCCGAATTGGAAGGGCGTACAACAAATTGCATCGATTCGCGCTTCGGCGCCAAAGCGTGCGAAGAAATCATCCGCTCATGCCGTCAATGCCAAGACTCACGGCGCTTCGCCCGACGCCGGCAATGCCCAGTCCGAAAAAACACATTCGAGTAACAACGCAAACGGCGGTGCCGGCTCTGATGCCGCCACCGTAGCGGGCGGCGCAAGTTCAGCTGCTGCAGCCAGGAATTCCGGTGATGGCGCCGGTGGCCATGGAGCGGGCAACTCCGGTGGCGCCAGCAACTCTGGCAACGCGAATAGCGCCAGTGCTGCGTCCAATGACTCTGGAGGCATCGCCGGAACATCAACGGCAAACGTCCCTTTCGCCGCGGCCTTGCAGACTCCGGCCGCGCAGGCCGCCGCCGCTGTGCCCGGTGCTACCAAAAACACTTCGGACGCAGGCACGCTTGCCCAAAAGATAACCGGCACTGCTCAAGAAGGCGCCTCAGACGCCGCTAACCATGCGGGCACGAGTGCCGTGCCGGAAAGCACCAGCGCCGTAGGTGATGTCCCGCACAACGGTTCACTTCCCCCACCGCCGGCGCCAAGCGCCCACAATGTCGCCTTAAACCCATCAGAAGGGTCAGGCACTACGGGTGACCTTGCCGCAATCGGCCGCAATGTCACCGCGGTCGAAACGGAAAGCTCCAGCTCACTTTTAAATAGCGACAGCACCAGCGGAAATAAGGAACATCATGGCAAATTCCAACCACCCGTCATCGGCAAAGTTTTAGGGGAGAATACGACCGGCCAGATCTCTCCCACCGCCGCCGGAGCAAGCAATGTGATGGCTCCACCTGCTCCCGCAAAAAGCAACCCGGCAAATGGCAGCGCGGCTGCCACGGCAGCCTCCGTTGTGGCCAGGCCGACAGCTCAAG
>JBBRLF010000240.1:0-8082 GCA_038231515.1 candidate division WWE3 bacterium | reverse complement strand
TCGCCGATCGCGATGGCACTAAAGCTGCTGATCAAACCCGTGATGGTGCCGAGCAATCCCAGCAATGTGGCGATATTGGCGATGAGCGCCAGATAGTTCAGCCGTTTTTCAAGCTTGGGTACGACCTCAAGGCTTGCGGCATCAATCGCATTTTGAATTTGCGTGTCGTCTCGGCTGGCGCGCTGCAGGCCGGCTTTGATGACTCGCGGCAGGGCGGCTTTGCCCGCGCCGTTGCAGAGGCGAATGGCCCCGTCGAGATCGTTGGCCAGAATATACTTTTGGACTTCAAACATGAACGAGGTGCCGTCCACATAGTATGTTGCGTAGAGTCGCAGTACCCGTTCGATGACAAACGCGATGGCGAAGCCAAAGGTGATTGCAATGAAGTGCATGAAGGGGCCGCCTTTTTGATAATTGGCGACCATCGTATTAAGGAAATTCGACACGTCCATGGTCAGTCTCCTGAGAAATTTTAAGCTGCTTTCTAAAAGGTTAACACCTTGCAGCCAGCGGTCAAGCTTTCCAACAGTTTTGCTCTGTTACGGCCTTGCGGTACCGGGGGAGGCTGGCTAGAAGACGGTGTGAAGTACTTTTTCCGGTTAATGCTATGCATCATTCCTGTCTGTGCCTGGGCGCAGTCAACCGAGGTGCTCTGGAATTTTGAGATCCAAGGCAATCAGGCGATATCGACAAGCGACATCAAGTTGGTTCTCGCAACTCAGGACTCTTTCCATCTGACTTGGCTATGGCCGCTGTTCGGGGGCCGCCATGAGTTCGACCCGGTGGCTTTTCACACTGATCAGAAACGTATTGCGCATCTCTATCAGCGGCTGGGCTATTACCAGGCGCGCGTGGACGTGGCCGAAGTGAAACCCTGCAGTTCGAGTGGCCGAGTCTGCGCCCGAATTCATATTAATGAAGGACAACCCACTCGCATTGCTTCAATCATCGTGCACGTCGGCCATTCGCAGCCCGAGATCAGCAGCCTTGAGCTGGCGCAGGCCTTTGGGATGAAGTCGGGGGATATCTTCGACTATGATCGCTACGAGCGGGCGAAGCGAACAGTGGTCGATTATTTGAAAGAAAGGTCGTATCCGAATCCCGAAGTTCAGGGCAAGGCTGAGTACGTCGAGCACGACAACCACATTGCCTTGAGATTGAACGTCACGCCTGGCACGGCGGCCACGATAGGCTTTGTACGTTTTGAGGGGCTCAGTAATATTCTGCCTGAAGATGCGATGGGGCGTCTGCCACTCAAGACGGGCATGAAATACGATCCCAAGTTATTTGCCTCGTCACAGGAGCTGCTCAGCGACCTCGATGTTTTCGGCTCCATCACGGTAGAGCTCGTGCCGCGCCCCGCGGCCCCTGATATCGTCGACGTCGTTTATCAGGTGCACGAAAAGCCTCTGCGAACGCTGCAGGCGGGCGCGGGAATTCGAATCGAGAGTTCGCGTCAGGAGGTGGGTGGACGAGTCGAGTGGGTGAATCGCGATTTTCATCATCATCTGCGTAATCTGGACATTCGCTTTGAGCCCCGGTACGCGGTGGTGCCTTCGGTTTTC
Organism: candidate division WWE3 bacterium; assembly: GCA_038231515.1. Classification (GTDB taxonomy): domain Bacteria; phylum Bdellovibrionota; class UBA1018; order UBA1018; family UBA923; genus JACQAX01. The sequence continues at coordinate 6,517 of JBBRLF010000240.1, read as the reverse complement.
AGCCCTCAGCAGTCGGGGCCCATGGGCGAGCTCAATGTGTCGATGCGGCAGCCCGCATTTTTGAGTCCCTGGCAGGATCTGCGTACGGCCATCGGTTTTGATTCCGACCTCGAGCAAGGTTATAGCTGGTATGGTCCGCGGCTGGGCGGCAATCTCGAACGACGCTTGAGCCCAGAAATTACGGTTTCGGGCGGGTACTCTTTTCGGTATCTCAACTTCTACAATGTCGATCTGGGCAATACCTCGGTGCAGTCCGCCTCGAGGGTGCCGGTCGAGCTCTTGTTCACGAACAGCTATCGCCTGGCTTACCTGGACGAGCGGATTCGCTGGGACAGCCGGGATAATCTTTTCGAGCCGCATCGCGGTTTTTTTGTGCAGCTGGGGCTACAAGAAAGCACGCAGGCGCTGGGGAGCCAGTTCGCTTATCTGCGTACGTCGCCCGAGGTGCGCTACTACATTCCAATGACCGGGCGGGCGACGCTGGCGACCCGGGCATTTTACGGTCGGATGTTGCCCCTCAGGGGAACCGTGGGGCCGATCACGGAACGATACTATGGCGGTGGCGCCAACGACCATCGCGGCTTCTCTTTTCATCGGCTTTCACCGCAAACCACGAGCCTCGATGGACGCTCGGTTCCCATAGGCGGCAATGTGCAGGTTTTGTTCTCGGCGGAAGAGCGTATTAGGCTGTTTTTACTGGGCAATCACTGGCTGATTGGGGCGATATTTGTGGATGCGGGCGACGTGGTGGGCAATGCCTCTGATTTAGACATTAAAAATCTCAATATCGCAGTGGGTCCTGGTATACGGTATGATACGCCGCTGGGCGTCATAAGGGCCGATGTCGGGTTTCGTTTGAACCGCACCGATTCTCAGACCAACGGTCAGCTCAATGCTGACCCTGGCCAGCGGTTTGCAGTTCACGTGAGCTTTGGGGAGCCCTTCTGAAACCTGTTCGTTGTCTTTTTGCCATTCTTATTTCTATGCTGGGCGTAGCTGCGCTGGCGTTCGTCTTTTTCGAGACACGGCCGGGCAAGCGGATACTGGCCCAGGTGGTCGCACGCAAAGTGGGTAAGCAGCTGCATGGTCAGCTCGTTATTGGTGAAATTCGCGGCAACATCCTGACCCAGCTGACGCTGGCCAACGTAGTTTTGCTCGATGCGCAGGGACATGAAATCGCTCGCATCGCCAATATCGTTTCCAGGCATCGACTCGAGCTTCAGTTGTTGCGGCACCCACGCCTGGTCGTGCGCGAGCTGACCTTGGAGCAGCCCGAAGCCGAGAGTGCGGACTGGGGCGCCCTGCTCAAGAGTGGGCCGAACGAGGAATCTCAGCCGAGCAAGCCGAAGTCGGCCGTGGAATTCAGCGTGCATCTTGAGCATGTGCGAGTTGTCGCCGGTCGTTTTGATCAGGTGAAGCCCATCAATGCCGATTTCAGGTTGCCCGCAAAATCAGGGCCGCTGCCGACCGGTCAGCTTATGGCCGGTGGCTGGCTTTATGGCCTGCCGTTGAAAATCAGCGCCAGCGTGGCACCTCGCGAATCTGGCGTAACGAGTATATCGGGCGTCGTTAAGGGCAAACCTGCGACGAGTGCACCGGGCCAGTCGCTGAGCGCGGTTGCTTCGTTGGGTTCGAGTGCCGTGACGCTGGCAGGAAGCGGGGTTTTCGACCTTGATCAGCTCATGAGCTCCGCCGCTGTGCTTGAGGTGAGCCGGCTGCATCTTGAGCCGTCCGAGCTGCGTGAGCGGTGGCCGGGGCTGCCGCGTTTGCCCTTTGACGGACGGGGTACGATTGACCTCGCGGATGCGCAGGCGAAGGGTCTGGCCGATGTGCGGATTGGAAAGTCGGGACATCTGGTGGTTGCGGCTTCGGCATCGGGAGTGCCCCGGGTGCAGGAGTTTGGGTTGGAACGGCTTGAGCTCAACGGCAAGTGCGCATTGCTCAAGCTTAAAAAACCCGTGCGCCTGAAGCTCGTGCCCGGCGAGCTATTTCCGCAAGGCGAGCTGGACCTTGCAGGTTGCGCCGGAGCGGTTCATTACGTGCACGGCACGAAGGCGATGGCGCTGACCGTGAAAGGTCTGCGGCCCAACAGGCTGTTCGAGGTGTTTTCACTCCATCCGCCGGGTAAGGCCGCGCACTTCGATCTTGGTATGCTCACCGCGAAGTTCGAGCTGCCGCGCGGCCCCGAGGTTGCCGAAGCTTTCGTTAATGCGAGCTGGCACCGAGGCGTGGCGGGAGAAATGGTTGAGCTGCAAGCACAGGTGCACGACACCAATGTTGGCGCACGTCTCAAGGCCAGAGTTGACGGCCAGAGTGCGGATCTGCGAGCCGAACTCTCTGGTGTATTCAAACCCGAGAGCTGGACTCCCAATGTCAACGCAGCTCGCGGTAGGATCGAGGCCCACACCTCGGGTCTTGATCTGGGAAAACTTTACGAGGCGCAGGTGCTGGACCTGGATTACTCGGGGAAGCTGAGTGGACATCTCATTGCGACGGGTTCGCTTGCGCAGTCGAAGGTGCATCTTGAAGTGCTGGGCTCGCGGCTGGGTAAACCCGGCCTGCGCACCTCGGCCGACGTTGAGCTAAACGCGGATTATGATTCGAAGGTACTTAAAACAACGGCAACGATGCGACTGCCTGATTCACCGGCCCCGCTGGTTTTGAACGGCGAGCTTACGGTGAGTCAGGAAAGATTGCGACGGCTCGGCACTCGAGCGGTGCAGGGGGTGCCCTTGCGGTGGCAGGCTCAGGCACGGGACTTTAACGTAGCTAGCATTGTCGTGCCAGATGAAGGGGGGGCGGTGGCGCCACTGCGCGCGACGCTCGAAGCATTGGGTGCGGGCACGTTGAGCGAGCCGCGGGGCCAGCTGCACCTGGAGCTTGAGAGTGTGGGTGGCCATTTTCTGAGCGCACGTGGCAAGATTGCAGACGGTAAAATCGAGGCCTCGATTTCGTCGAAAAACGCGCTGACCGATCCCGTGGTGAGCGCCTTCACGAATCTGGTGCGCACCGAGAACGGGCGCCTGGATGCGGATCTTCAGATTACCGGCGAGCTGGCGCGTCCCGTGTACCGGGGGCTTGTGCATCTGCATGCGCCGCGAATCACGTTGCCGCTCATGGGTACCGGCTACCAGGACTTCGATTTGCTGGCGCGCGGCGATATGAATCAAATTGATTTAGAGTCACTTACGCTGCGTTCGGGATCGGGAAATCTCAAAGTGACAGGCGCGCTGGGGCTGGCGCCTGGCCAGGCGACCCATGCATTGACCTTGAATGCCTCTTTTGAAAATCTGCAGCTCCTCAACAATGAGCTGGCCCGGGCCGAAGCCAGCGGCCTGCTGGTGCTCAAGGCTAGTCGCGCGGACGACTCTTTTTCTGGAAGTCTGGATGTTTCACGTGGACGCATCGAAACGCCCGACACCAAAGGCCGCGACCTCGAAGGTCTGGGCGCGCTGCCGGACGTGGTGGTCGTTACGCGCAAAGGAGCGGTCAAGGTTAGCGGGCCGGGTCTGTTTGATCGGCTACATGGCGCGATCGCGGTAAATGCGCCCGGACAGCTTTGGATTGGAACTCGCGACAAGACGGTCAATATCGAAGTCGAAGCCAAGCTCGAGGCGGGTCTGCATCTGGGCTCGGATTTTTTTCTTACCGGCCAGGTGAAGACGCGCCGGGGTGAGGCTGAATTTTTTGGCCGCCGCTTTATTCTTCGGCCTTCGGTTGCAACCTTTCGAGGTGATGTGACGGCGCCGGTAATCGCGGCAGAAGCCGTTTACGAGGCCACTCCCTGGAATATCGTCGTGGCGCTGAACGGCGACGTCAGAAAATTAAAGCCGCAGCTGACCAGCGATCCGCCGGGGCTGCGTGAAGAGCAAGCCGTGGGGGTGCTACTTACGGGCAATCCCGACTTTCAGGGCTCTGGTGGCTCCAATCGAGGGGTGAGCAGCCTGGCTACCGGCGTGGCCACCGGCTATCTGGTTGGACAGCTTCGTGAGAAGCTGGGCTCAAAGCTGCCCTTTGACACTCTGACCGCAGACGTCGCCAACTCTGATAACTCGGTGGCCAGCTCGGCAGGGTCAAGCTCGGCCTCTGTTACGGCCAACTCCGAGCAAAACCGGTCGCGCGTCGAGGTGGGTAAATATCTTACTGACCGAATCTTCGTCAAAATTGGGCACGTGTTTTCGTCTGAAGATCAGTCGTCAGTCGACAAGCTGATGTTGGAATATCGTTTAAGCAACCGCTGGTCGATCGAGACGACTCAGACCGATCAGGGGCGCAGCGACCTTGAAGTGCTGTGGACGATTAATTACTAGCCGTGATTTTGGCGCGGGTCGCGATCCAGTCGTAAATCGCCGAGGGACTTGTGGGGTCTGCTTCGCCCGCCGTTGCGGAAGTCGCCTCAGCCAGATTGTCGGTGAAACGCCCCACCAAACGATTGGCGTCGTCGTATAAGAGGATTTCCAAATCAAAGGTGCGGGCTGTTTTTAGCGCGGTTTTCTTGAGCGAGATACTGACATGATCGATAAGGCCCTGGAGTAGAAGGTCGTTGGTTTTGACGGTCATGCCGTCTTTGCCACTGGCAGTGACTTGCACCGTGTCTTTGGTGGGCGCTAAGAAATCGCCATCCATAATGAAGCCAAGCCTTAGCGATCTGCCCGTATCTTTTGCCGCTACCGTCAGATCGTAGCGGGGCTGATGGAATAGCTCATTGGGAGCATCGTAGGAGACGCGGAGGTCGGCTTCTTCGGGGGTGCCCTGAGCCAGGATGCTTCCGTCGGTATAGGGCGTGAACATGCCCTTGCTGCCGCACCCTGACAGGGTGAGGCCAAGGGTGCAGGCCCCAATAAGTATTATAATGAGTTTTTTCATACGCAATGCGTTAAGCAAGGCGAATGCCATTGTAACCGACTGAAATAAATAATGTAAAAATGGGGTTTCGGAGCGAAACCCTATCTATATTACACGCCGCGTGAAAACGATATACGGTCGGTTGGTCAGAGCGTCTTTTCGATCAGGCCGGATATGGTGGCCTTGGGATGGGCGCCCACGAGCTGGTCCACGAGCTGGCCGTTTTTGAACATGAGCAGCGTTGGAATGCCCTTGATGCGGAATTTGCCCGGGGTAGTCGGGTTTTCGTCCACGTTCATCTTCACGACTTTCACTTTGCCCGCGAACTGCAAGGCAAGCTCATCGATAGTCGGCGCCAGAGCGCGGCACGGACCGCACCATTCCGCCCAAAAATCCACCAGTACAGGCACTGTGGATTTCAAAACGTCGGTCTCAAAATTCGAGTCAGTCACGGGCGATACGTTGTCCGAAGCCATAGAGTCTCCCTTTAGAAAAGGATTGAGGACCACCGTTAGCGTCTGGTAGTCTCGTTTCCAATGACACATAATAATGATAGTCCCCTGGCTCATGTCAAGCAGACGCTTGATTTAAGCATGCAAGCTAAACTGGAGTTCTGGAAAACCCACTCCGACGCCGTGTGCAAAGCTGCAAAGCTAATGGGCGAAACGGTACTTGGGGGCGGCAAAATCCTGATCTTTGGCAATGGTGGCAGCGCGGCCGACGCGCAGCACATGGCAGCTGAAATGGTTGGCCGAATGTTGGTCCCGAGAAAGAAGCCGGTTGCTGCCATTGCGCTGACGACCGATTCCAGCAACCTCACCGCTATCGGTAACGACTACGGCTATGACTCCGTTTTTGAGCTGCAGCTGCGCGCTTTAGCCCGTAAAGGCGATCTGGCCGTCGCTATTTCGACGAGCGGAAACTCCAAGAACGTCGTGCGCGCGGTTGAGGCCGCTCGCGAGCTGGGAATACGCGTGGTGACGATGACCGGCGGCTCTGGCGGCAAGCTGCGTGAGCTGGCTGATATCAGTCTGAACGTCGAACTGGGCAAGAACTCTTCGATGGTGCAGGAAACGCACATCACCGTGGTGCATTTACTCGTGGATCTGATGGATCGTTTTTTTCTAAATGCGGATTATGTCTAAGCTGGATCTGACAAAAATTGCGACCTATTCGCTGAATGCGCGCGCGAGCAAAGTCGAGGTGAAGGATTTCGCTCGGCCCCTGGATGCTGCAGCAGCGAAAGCGCTCGTACCTTTTTTCGATTCTTTGCCGGGAATTTTGGCTGCCGCCGATTTGCGCGAGCTGATCGATGAGATGAAGGCTGCAAAAGCCGCGTCGTCCCGCCTGATGTGGGGCATGGGCTCGCATGTGATCAAAACGGGGCTGGCGCCCGTGCTGATTGATTTGATGGAGCAGGGTTTTATCACGAGTCTCGCCTTCAATGGCTCGGCGCTGATTCACGATTTTGAGACCGCCTACGCGGGAAAAACTTCCGAAGACGTGGACGCCGTACTTGGTGGGGGGCAGTTCGGAATGGCACAGGAGACGGGCGATATCGTCAACCAGGCCATTTCAGAAGGCGTGGCCCGGGGAATGGGTCTGGGCGAAGCGCTCGGGGCTCATATCGCGGCAAGCTCTTATCCGTACAAAGACCTGTCGCTGTTTGCAC
>JBBRLF010000239.1:0-8121 GCA_038231515.1 candidate division WWE3 bacterium | reverse complement strand
GAGTTCAGCGCAAAAGAATGGCGAGGCGCACGCCACCATTTCACGGCTTCACTTACCTATGCCGATGGCAAAAGCATGGAGCCCGTGACCCGCTACTATCTGGCCAATGCTTATTCCCAGCTGGGCAAGACCGAGTCGGCTGTTCACAACTATTACGAGGTTGAAGACCAGACCGCGACCAGCAACAAAGGTATCAATCCAACCGTTGACGGCGTTCGCACCAATGCCATCAAAGAGCTTAAGGCCCTCGATGCCAATCAGCGCTATGCCAGCATTACGCTGCAGCAGCAGTTTGACAGCAACGTGCAGACCAACCCTTCGGAGGTGGAAAATCCACTAGCCGCCTCCAGCCAACGTTCCGGCAAGTCAGTCCTGTCGATTGCAGCAGGTTATTCAACGTCGCCGACGCGTAAGATTCAGGTCACGCCGTCGTTCTCTTACTCGACGAACTACAACTATAACTTTCTGGCTCGCACGTTCAACTTCATGAACATGACGCCCGCGCTTTACGTTGTCTACAAACCCTACGCACGCCTTTCGGCAGGCCTTAAAGCCGACGGAACGTTCACCATGCAGAACATGCTTGATGCAACTCAGTCCCAGCGCGATCTCAAGTATCGTCCGTTTGGCCTGACCGGCGAAGTAGGCCCCGTATTCAAATATGAACTCACGCCGCGTATCACTCTGGGTGCTGAAGCCAACTGGCGCCCCAAACGCTTCTACCTTGATCCTGCAACCGGCACGAGCCGTCGTTCGGGTGCCGGCGCTTTTGGCAAGCTGAGCACCGAGTTCATCTCGGGCTTCAACTGGTGGAATCCGCTGATGTACGTCAGCTTTGAATGGGATCATCCCGGCGGCACCGACTATCGCATGTATGCCTGGGGCGGCGGTATCTCAAACACCGTGGCAGTCACCGCTAAACTCTCGGCCACCGGCTCGATCGACCTGACCTCGACCGACTATACGGACACAGTGCCAAAGCGTGACGACGTGAATATCAATTTCCGAATCGCTGGCTCTTATCCGCTCATCGATCATTGGCTGGCTGGGGCGGACGTCACCTACACCGACAACGAGTCCTCACTCGACACGACGTACAAGTACAACCGCTGGGTCGCCTCGGTTGGCGCAACCTACTCGTTTTAAGCACTAGAAGTGCCAGAGCACGCCGGCGATCGGCTGCAGATCGCGGTTGTGCGACCCCGAGTAGTTGTCTGATACCGAGCTCACGCCAAAGTTATAGCGAATTTCAAAGTCAAAGACGAAGGTCGTGAAGTCGACGGAGAGTCCGACCGAGGCCAACACGCCCATCATCGTATTCGTATGCGGATTGGCGCCGACCATGACGATCTCGGGCTCCACTCCGGCGCCTGCCTCGAAATCCACGCCCTTCTCGAGCTCGACCGGAAATTTGATCAGGAAAGGAAAGGCGAGGTTATTCAAAGTATCCTGCGTATTGACCCAGCCGCGCGAGTTCCACATGATATCGAGCTCAAAGCGCGCCAGCGAATAGATAAACTTCATCGCGGCGCCAGCCACGAAGCGGTACGTCGACTGAACCGCGATATTCGCATTTCCCTGCTGATAGTTGGTAAAGCCGGTGATCTGCGGGCCCAGCTTGAAGCCGATCTGAATGTCGTCTTCGTTAAACAGATCTTCATGCACATGGTGCGGACGGGCAATGGCCCGGGCCTGAGGCGAAAACGCCAGCATCAGAGCGAGCGCCGCAAACACCAGTCCAGCTCTCGAAAGCATGCCTTGGCCTGTCAGATTCGTGTCCTCGACTTTAGAAAGGTGAGCTGCTCTTCGGTAAACGCCCCGGCGGTGGAAACCACCCCCGACACTTTCTGATAGGCGCCCATTCTTTCAGGCACCGCCATGCTTTCATTCGTAAGGGTGTTCATGAGCGACACCTTGCCTTTGGTTACGCGCACGGTAAGGTCACGGTCTTTTTCGAGCTGGATCAGATAAAAGTCCGCCGGCCCGGTGACCTGGATAATCGCCGATCGGGCCCGGATTGTGAAGCGCTCAAGCGGATGAATTTCGGGCGCGGTGATGCGCACCAGTCCGGACTCAAAACGAAAGACCGACTCATCAAAATGGTCTTCGGGCCGGTTGGCGGGCAAGAGATTCGGCGAGTTGAAACGTATTCGCTCCACTTGAAATTCCGAGCCCGAGCCAATTTCGACATAAGTGCCGTCTTTATAACGGATGTGCATTCGGCTCACGTCGTCGGTTGCCAGACCATCTTTTTCAAAAACCCGCAAACCAATCGAGATGCCGCTCTTCCCGCCATGGCCACCGCGAATGACATAGCAGGGACCGGTCATCTTTTCGACGATCCCAATGACCGCTTCGTTTTTCGTTTTAACATGTCGAAGCTCAAGTCTCGTCGGAACAGGATGCGAAACCACGCCTTTATAAAGGTCGCCCCCGAAAACGAGGGCAGCCGGCAACAAGACCGTTACAGCAATAGTTGGGATTAATGTTTGCGGCCGAATCATAGGTAAGTTAAATATTACCACTTATTATGTATACGCCAAATTGTGACGCGTTCTGGGTAGGCAGTTACCCGCTCAAAGACCCCATGATTGCAAGCCGCCGCATCCTTAATAGCCCGTCACTGCTGCTCCACTGGCCGCAGCTGCCCAAACGTTCAAAGAAAGAGCGTTTTGCCGAGCAAACCTATGCGGCGCTGGCCACGAAAGATGACGGTTTTTCGAAGGGTACGGCCGCGGGCTGGAACGCCATGTGGCGGGTTCTGAAGCGTCAGCCCAAAGCCTGGCTGAAGCACACTCATTTCAAGACCCAAATTGCCGGCCCGATTACCCTGTTTGGCAAGCTACAGGCCGGCAGCCTGAGCGTTAAACGCAAAAACGAGCAGCTCCTGCGCCAATACCTGACCCTCTGGCTGAAGCACGCTTACTGGCAGATCGACGCGATTCGCGACGCCGGCTTCAAGCCCATTATTGTGCTCGATGAGCCATTATTGCCCACCTATATGGGGGCGACGGGCTCGCCACGTGCCCGAAAGACGCTCATACTGCTGCGTTCCATCGTCAAACGCCTCCACAATCGTGGCGCCACCGTGGGTATCCATTGCTGCAATCGCATCTCGCCGGCCGTGCTGATCGAAACCGGGGTTGAGCTTGTGCACTTCGACGCCTACTATTTTTCCACCCAAATCACGCGTGCCCGCACCGAGCTGCAGAGTTTCTTGAAAAAAGGCGGAATCGTCGCCTGGGGCATTGTGCCGACCAGCGAAACCCTCACCTCAGCTAACCGTGCTAAAATCGAAAAGAACCTCAAAGACCTGCTGGCCTCAATGGAAGCGAGGGGTTTGCCGTTGCGAACCGTTTTGGCTCAAAGTATGGTTGCCCCGACTTGCGGCACGGGGCTGCTAAGCTCCGAGCAAAGCGACAAGATCCTCGACTTCACCACGTCGCTTTCGCAGCAGCTCAAGTCGCACTATAAAATGGAATAAGGATGTGACGCTTTGAATCGTGCAGCACGCACCCAAGCTCTGACCGATGCTCTAGACAGACGCATTCTGGTACTCGATGGCGCCATGGGCACGGCCATTCAGGATAAAAACCTGACCGCGCAGGATTTTGGCGGCGTGGATAGCGAAGGATGCAACGAATATCTGGTCATCACCCGGCCTGATGTTATTCTGGCGATTCACGAAGCCTATCTCAACGCCGGCTGCGATATTATTGAAACCAACACCTTTGGCGGCACGCCGCTGGTGCTGGACGAATACGGTCTGGGCGCACGTACCCACGAACTCAATCTGGCGGCAGCGCGCCTGGCGCGCGCAGCGGCCGACAAATTTTCGACTCCCGAAAAAACCCGCTTCGTAGCCGGCTCGATTGGCCCGACTACCAAGGCGATTTCAGTTACGGGCGGCATAACGTTTGAAAATTTACAGCGCCAGTTCCATGTCCAGGCAAAGGCGCTTTTCGAGGGCGGCGTTGATTATTTTCTGCTCGAAACCTGCCAGGACACGCGCAACGTCAAGGCGGCACTACTGGCGATCGACCAGCTTTTTGCCGAGACCGGCGAAAAAATTCCAGTCGCGGTTTCGGGCACGATTGAGCCCATGGGCACCATGCTGGCAGGGCAATCGGTGGAAGCGCTGCTGGCCTCGCTGCTGCATCACGACCTGCTTTACATCGGCTTAAACTGCGCCACCGGCCCCGAGTTCATGACCGACCACATTCGTACTCTTGCGAAGCTTTCGCCATTTCGCGTTGGCTGCGTGCCCAACGCGGGACTGCCCGACGAAAATGGCTGCTATCTTGAAAATCCTGCCATGCTATCGGGCGTGCTGGAACGTTTCGTCACCAGCAGCTGGGTAAACGTCATCGGTGGCTGCTGCGGCACGCACGCCGGTCATATCGAAGCCCTGGTGCGCCTTGCCGCGGCCAATAAACCGCGCGTGGCCAACCCGGTTAAGGTTTCCTGCCTCTCGGGCGTGGATTACCTGGAAATCACCGACGAGATGCGCCCGGTGATTGTCGGCGAGCGCACGAACGTGATTGGCAGCAAAAAATTCAAAGAGCTGATCTGCGACGAGAAATTCGAAGAAGCTTCTGAGGTGGCCCGTGCCCAGGTAAAGAACGGCGCTCACATCATCGACGTCTGTCTGGCCAACCCCGACCGCGTCGAGCTGGACGACATGCGCCGCTTTCTGGAAATCGCAGTGAAGAAAATCCGCGTTCCTCTGATGATCGACTCCACCGACGAAAAAGTCATCGCAATGGCGCTCACTTATTGCCAGGGCAAAGCCATCATCAACTCGATCAACCTTGAAGATGGCGAAGAGCGTTTTGAAAAGGTGCTGCCGCTGGCCAGGCAGTTTGGCGCAGCACTCGTCGTTGGCACGATTGATGACGACCCCACGCAAGGCATGGGTGTCACTCGCGCGCGCAAGCTGGCCATTGCCGACCGCTCCTACCGGCTGCTGACCGAAAAGTACGGCATCCAGCCCGAAGACATTTACTGGGATCCTCTGGTGTTTCCGTGCGGCACGGGTGACGCGCAGTACGTCGGCTCGGCCGTTGAGACCATCGAAGGCATTCGCCTGATCAAGCAAAAATATCCCCGCACCAAAACCGTATTGGGCATTTCAAACGTGAGCTTCGGGCTACCCACTGCGGGCCGCGAGGTACTGAACTCCGTTTTTCTCTATCACTGCGTGCAGGCCGGACTGGATCTTGCCATCGTCAACGCCGAGAAGCTGCACCGCTACGCCAGCATTTCGGAAGAAGAGAAAAAACTTTCCGACGACCTGCTTTGGAATCGCGGTCCCGACCCGATTGCCGCTTTTGCCTCGCATTTTCGGCAGAAGAAATCCACCGTCGAAGTCAAAGTGAAGCTGCCGCTGCTGGAGCGGCTACCCCGTTATATTATCGAAGGCTCCAAAGACGGGCTCATTGACGACCTGAACGAAATTCTTAAAACCATGAAGCCGCTTGCAATCGTCAATGGCCCGCTTATGGCGGGCATGGACGAGGTTGGACGCCTTTTCAACGCCAACCAGCTCATCGTCGCCGAAGTTTTGCAGTCGGCTGAAGCCATGAAGGCTGCCGTGGCGCATCTTGAACCGCACATGGAAAAAACCGAAAGCTCGAACCGTGGCAAGGTATTGCTCGCCACCGTAAAAGGCGACGTGCATGACATCGGCAAAAATCTGGTCGAGATCATTCTGGCCAACAACGGCTTTCAGGTGGTGAACCTCGGCATCAAGGTGCTACCCGAAACCCTGATTCAGGCCATTCGCGAACACAAACCCAATATCATCGGCCTGAGCGGGCTGCTGGTGAAGTCTGCCCAGCAGATGGTCGTTACGGCGGCGGACTTCGCGAAGGCCGGCGTGGAAACACCGATGCTGGTGGGTGGCGCGGCGCTGTCCTCCAACTTCGTCGATCGTCAGATCGCACCGGCCTATGCGGGTACGGTCGCCTACGCCTCGGATGCGATGAGCGGCCTTGATCTGGCCAAGACCATCGTGGATGCCGTCCGATTCGAAAAGCTGAAAAGCGAGCTCGCCACGCGGCGTGCTGCAATGGCTCTGGCAGCCGCTTCCGCGGCACCCGCCGCGCCTGTTATTGAGCCTCACGTTCGCTCCGCCGAAATCAAAGTGGTGGCCGAGCTGCCGCAGCCACCCGACTTCCAGCGTCACGTGATTCGCAATACTCCAATCGATCAGATCTGGAAGTTCATCAATCCGCTGATGCTCTATGGGCGCCATCTTGGCGTCAAAGGCGGCATCGTGCGCCAGCTCGAGGCCTCGCTCACCGATCCGGCGCTGCGCCGTCAACTTGAGACGAGCGAGACAAAAGCGCTCTCGATCTGGAACGCCGTCCAGGAAGTCAAAGACGAGTTTCGTGGCACCGAGCTCCTGGCCCCTTCCGCGGTGTATCAGTTCTTTCGCGCGGCCAGTGACGGTAACAAGCTGATGGTATATCCGCCAGCAAACGGCAGCAGCAAGCCGGCCATGACCTTTGATTTTCCACGCCAGCCGCGGGCTGAGGGCCTGTGCCTTGCCGACTATGCCACGCCCCTCGCAGCCGAGCCGGCCACCGACAGTATTGCGCTCTTTCTGGTTTCGATCGGCAAGGGCGTGCGCCAGCGGTCAGAAGTCTTGAAGAACAGCGGAGACTATTTGAAATCGCACATTCTGCAGGCGCTCGCGCTCGAAAGCGCCGAGGCTTATGCCGAGCTGCTACACAGTCAGCTGCGTAAATCATGGGGGTTTCCCGATACGCCGGACATGACGATGATGGAACGCTTTCAGGCGAAATACCACGGCAAGCGTTACTCCTTTGGCTATCCGGCGTGCCCGCGTCTGGACGACCAGACGCAGCTCTTCGCGCTGCTCAAGCCCGAAGAGCTCGGCGTACAGCTTACCGATGGCTTCATGATGGACCCCGAGGCCAGCGTTTCAGCCATTGTCTTTCACCATTCGCAGGCCACCTATTTCTCGGTCGGTCATCGGGGAGCTAACGATGACAACCGCTAAGTCAAAGAGCCCTCGCACCACCATGATCGGCAGTATGCCCCATCACAATATCGATGCGGCACTGGCGATGTCGTTCCAGATGGACATTCCCTTTCTACCCCAAATTCCCATTCGCAACCCCTGGGAGTATATGATCGCGCAGGCCCTTGAAGGCATGCCCGGACTGGAGGTCGAGGAAGATGGCACCGTCCAGCTCGACGTTCAGGTGTGGCGTGGCCGCTCGCATGCGCTCAACGACCGCCTGCTCAATGCGTTTGCCGCAATGCAGGTGCGCCATGAAGCCTTTGAGTCTTTTGAACCCTCGTCGTCCACCAGCAGCGGCTGGCAGCCGTTTCTCTGGGAGCTGCACGAGCGGGGAATCAAGACAGCCAAAATTCAAATCGCGGGGCCGCTCACAGCACAGTGGGCGCTGCGCTTGAAAGACGGTTCGAATATCGTCAAACATACTGATCTGAGCACGCAGATTTATCGTCTCGTACTGGCCCGTGCCCTGGCCATGTGTCGCCGCCTGCAGACCGATGGTATTGTGCCGATTCTTTTTCTCGACGAGCCAGGCCTGTATGGTTTCACCCCGGCCGATCCGCGCCACGCACTTGCACTGCAAGAGCTGAAAATTCTGGTCCAGGCCCTGCGCAAAGAAGGCGTCAAGGTGGGCCTGCATTGCTGCAGCAACACGGACTGGTCCGCGGTGCTTTCGCTCGACATCAACTTCCTGTCCATCGACGCCAAGCTTTCACTGGCAAGCCTGTTGCAGCGCTCGGACGAGATCATAAAATTTCTGCAAGGTGGCGGCACTCTTTCGCTGGGCGTGATTCCCACGCTCAAGATTGCTGAAGATGACGTGCGCATTCTGTTTGAAGAGCTGCTCGAGACTTTCGCCAAGTCACCCCTGAGCCGGCAGCCAGAGCTGGTGCGCGAAACTTTAAGAAGTGCGCTCTATACTCCCGCTTGTGGACTGGCGCTGCATTCCACTGCGGACGCCGAGACGGTGTTGGCTACGCTGCTTGAGTTTAAGAGGTTTTGCTCGCGTACGCTGGCTTAGGTCAGGATTATTTGCCGCAGGCCCCGTCTTCTTCATTCCAATGTGGTTGGAT
>JBBRLF010000238.1:0-8158 GCA_038231515.1 candidate division WWE3 bacterium | reverse complement strand
GTTTTTTGGAGCCTGACTTCACGATCTTCATCGTAAAGGACGCCCTGCATCGCGCACTCGAGGGCGTATGGCTCAAGCTGGGGGGCGCTGCCCTTGAGTTTGTTGATCTAGTCAGTGCTTTGGGTGGAAATCGTACAATTGCCATGAGCCGGGAATGGGTGGCGTTCATTGAGCTGCTCAGTCAGGACTCCAAGAAAAGTGATTTTTTAAAACGGCTGGGTGCGGGCGACGCGCAGGCCGCCTCAAGTCTGGGCTTGCAGGCGCGCGAGCAGTGGCAGCAGTTTCTTGCGCACAACGGTCATAATCGTACAAGCTGGGATATCGCGGTACCTTGCTGGAGCGATGCTCCCCGTGGCCTGGCGCCATTGCTGGCCGCAAGCCAGCTGGGCGTGAAGAATGCCAAAGGCGTACTAGAGCTGCAGACGAAATCCACGCTCGAACTTTTCGCTACCCTGCGTGTGGCTGGTTTGGGCCCTAGCGGGTCGCGAGTTGTCGAGGCGTTGGAACGGCTGCGCGACTTCATGCGCATGGACGAAGAGCTGCATTTTCTGACCGGGCATTTGCTTGAGCCATCGCGCCGTCTGGTACTGGCCGCAGGCAGTGCGCTGGTTTCGCAAAACTTGCTTGAGCAGCCTGACGACGCCTTTTACCTTGAGCTGCAAGAGCTCAAAAGCGCACTGCGTACTCCTGGCGCAAATCTGAAATTTCTCACCGCCCGGCGCCGGGCAGAGTTTCAGCGGGCCTGGAAAAATCCGGCTCCCATGGAGTTTCCACCAAACCAGATTTCGCCGCTGACGCCCCAGCTTCTGCAAGACGACCGTACCTTTCAGGGAATCGCCGTCAGTGCTGGCATCGCCGAGGGCACCGTCGTGGTTGCCGAGCATCTTGACGTCGTAGGCGAGCTGCAGCCAGGTGCGATTCTCGTCACCACGGCGCCGAACCCAGCCTTTGTGCCGCTGTATCCGTTGCTGGGTGCTATAGTTTCGACAACTGGTGGGATACTTTCGCACGGGTTTGTCGCGGCTCGCGAATTTGGCGTACCCGCGATATCGGGAATTCCCGATGCCATCACTTTGCTTAAAACTGGTACCCGCGTACGAGTGGATGGCGGGCGTGGCATTGTGGAGATTCTATGAAAAGCCCAAAAACTCTTTTGCTGGATCTTGATGGCACGCTGCTTGGTTCAAAGGCGCAGCTTCATCTTATTTTTGTCTATCGCACGCTGATTTATTTCGCCAGGCGGGGGATTGGGCCCATCAGGGCCCTGCGGGCGTTGCACGGACTGCGCACCGGCATCGAGCAGAATAGCGCCGAAGCCGTCAATTCCAAACGCGCCGCTCGCAACCTGGGCAGCGTGTTGAAGCTCGAAGAGCTGCCAGCTAAAAAGCTGGCCGTTGAAATGACTAACGAGGTCTTTACGCATCTGGAGAGTTGTTTTTTTCCGATTGCAGGGGCGCAGGACTTTATCGAGTGGGCCAAGCCGCGTTATAATCTGGTGCTGGCCACCAATGCCGTGTGGCCTCGTGAAATCGTGGTACTGCGGCTGAAATGGGCCGGACTTGATGCGGGCATGTTCAGTTTTATAGCGAATAATGATGAAATGCATTACACAAAGCCCAGTACGCAGTATTATGAGGAGCTGCTCGAGAAGCTAAAGCTTTTGCCCAAGGACTGTCTCATGATTGGTGATTCGGTTCATAAAGATCTGCCGGCCAGAAAAATCGGGATTCCGGTTTTTCTCATGTCAGACGAAAGCCGAGCCACGGTTTCTGAAGATCAGGTGTGGAAAGGTAACTTCTCAGCGCTAAAAGAGCTTTTGCAGGAGGGGTGCTAGTGGCGTTGCCTATGGTAGTGATAACAGGTCCCGATGGTTCCGGCAAAAGTACGGCCTGCAAGGGTGCTGCCTTGAAGCTGACCGAGCAGTTTGGAAAAGACTCGATCGGCTGCGCCAGCATCTGGGACTCGATGACTGCGACGGGGAACTTTAAAAAAGAAGCCGTGGTGCGCTACCTTTCCACTTTGGGCGGGCCTGCCCGCACGCTTTTTCTGTTTCATGCCATGCGCCACAGTGTCGAGCTTGCTTTGGCCAAAGCGCCCAAACTTCTTCTCGTTGATTCTTACTTCTATAAATACGCGGCAAGTGAGCTGGCCTATGGCACCACGCCAAGCATTGTTGCCGGGGCCGTGGCCGGATTCGAAAAACCGGCCCTAACCCTTTACCTCGACGTAGATGCTGATGCGGCACTCAAGCGCAAAGGGCAGACGAGCGAGTATGAAAGTGCCGGCGGAAATTTTTTGAATTTTCAGAAATCAATGCAGGCTCATTGGAAGCAGCTCGAAGCCGAACACGGTCCCTGGATTCATATCTCCTCGTGTGAGACCGCCGAGGCGACACTAACCAAGGTTGTCGCGGCCATCGACCGGGCAGGTGTATGCAAGCAGATGCCGTCCTCTTGAATCCCAAAGCCAACGCCGGCAGCGGCGCTGGCCGGTGGAAAGATATTCGCAGCAGCGCTGCCGCAGTGGCGCTGGGGCTTGATCGCGCACCGACGTTTGACGGGACGGGCGCTGAGCTGGCCGTCGATGCCAGGGGCTTTTTGCGTGACGAGCTGCTGCGGGGTGCCCGCCGCTTTGTCATTGCCGGCGGCGATGGCACCGTGAATTTGTTTCTGAGTGCGTATCTTAATGTCTGTGCCCAGGACCCGAGCCTGCCCCGCGACGCGGTATTCGGGGCCGTAGGTATTGGCTCCTCGAATGATTTTCACAAGCCCTTCGACCAAGGGTCAAGGCAGCGTTTGGGAACTTTTCCCTGTCGCCTGAACTTTGACCGGGCCGTCGCGCACGACGTAGGCGTACTGGAAACCACGCCGTTTCACGAGACCCGGTTTTTCTTCGTCAATGCCAGTATGGGCGTGACTGCCGAAGCTAACGATCGTTTCAATCGCGGCAGCGGCGGCCTGAACCTGCTTAAGCGGTCGTGGGTCGACGGCGCAATCGTTGGTGCAGCTCTTGGCACTTTTGCCGTGTATGAAAATCGAGAGATTCGAATTCAGATCGATGAAGAGGCGGCTGTGGATTTATTACTGACCAATCTGAGCGTGCTCAAGAGCCGGCATTTTTCCGGGAGCTTTCACTATGAAGAAGGTCCGGCGCTGGACGATGGCTTGCTGGGGGTGCGGATTTGCATTGGTATGAGTCGTTTTGAAATGCTGGCGGCTTTGAAGGCGCTTTCAAACGGGCGTTTTTTGAATCGGCCCAAAACCGATTCGCGCAGCGCTTCGGTGGTGCAGGTGCAGGCCAAAGCCGCCGCACTTATGGCCGTGGAAACCGACGGCGAGGTAGTCATGGCCAACTCCTGTCGTTTCAGTGTTCGGCCCAAGGGAGTGTACTTATGTCCCTAGAAATCGACGAAATTCAAAAATGGCTGGGCCGTGTGCCGCGCCATCCGCGGCAAACTCACGGCCACAATGAGTCTGATAGCGAGGTGGTTGCGCTGGGGCGCGGTCAGTATCTGGCAAGTACCATTGACTCGATTGCTGAAGAAATTTCTTACGGGCTTTACGAGGACCCTTTCACCATGGGTTGGATGTGCGCGACGGCTTCGCTCTCGGATCTTGCAGCCGTGGGCGCCAGACCTCTGGGCCTGCTTTTTTCCGCGCACTGGGACAGCAAGTTTACCCTTGCGCAAAAAAAGCGCGCCGTACTGGGGCTCAAGACCGCGCTGAAGCTAGCTCAGACGCCACTGCTGGGTGGCGACACGGGCCAGGCCGCTACCACGCAGCTTACGGGCGTGGGTCTGGGCCTTTGCGATTCCAAACCGCCCAGCCGCGTAGGTCTAAGAGCGGGCGATATCCTTTGCCTGACCGGAAAAATGGGTCTCGGGCCGGCGTTGGCGTTCAGAAGACTTCTGGGCGACCCTGGAAAGTTATTACGGGAAGAATATTATCGCCCGCGCGCGCGCGTTTCAGCGGGCTTGCTGTTGCGGTCCCACGTAAGTGCAATGATGGATACGAGCGATGGACTGGCCTCGACGCTCCACACGCTTTGTCAGCTCAACCGGGTGAGTCTTGAGCTGCGCTGGAATGAAAGCTGGCTTGAGCCACGGGCCGTACGCTATTGCCGGCAGATGAAGCTGCCGCTGGCCTCGCTGCTATTTGGCGAACACGGAGACTTTCAGCTGGTAGCCGGAGTTCGCGCGCGCGAGCTGAAGTCGCTACAAAAGCAGGTTAAAGACCTGCACATAATTGGCAAAGTGCTGGCGCGGAAGAGTCAGACGCGAATTGTGGTCGGCGCTGAAAAACCCCAAGCTCTTGATCTCGGTCTTGTCGCCGACGCGAAAAAAGATTCGCTTGCGGCGATCACGCGCGTCTTTCACAAGATGCTGAAATACGCGGCCACGCTGTAGTCGGTTATCTGCAAAGTGGTCCAATGACTTGGCGAATATGCTCGGGAAAGAATTCGAGGTTGTCGAATCCCACGTGGTCATACCCCATTGGGCTGAAGGGGAATGCGTGTTTCGTCAAGATGTCGCGGTCAGGACAAAGGTCTTTGTCCTCGTACTCATCGCCAAAGCCAAGCAGATGACCCGTCTCGTGCGCCAGGCGTTCACAGTATTCCTTCTGCCGGGCATTTTCACAGCTTTCGGCTCGGGAGGACTTTTTAATGCATTCGGCATAGCCCAAGCCAAGAAAGTCGTAGTCGTTGCTGTAAGAGCGTCCAGTCGCATCGCTGATGCGGGTTTCCGCATCGGGTTTACCGGGCGTACTGTGTCGATCAGAGTCGTACTGCAGATCGAAGGTGATGCCGTAACCTGCCCAGAGTTTCTTGATCAGAGGTACGCAGGCCTGCGTGCGCTCCAGCATGAAGTCGGCGCGCTGCCGGCTCAGACTGGGGTCAAAGTTGGCTCGCACCTTCAAGCCGATATGAACGCCATCGGCCTGGTGTGAAAGCCAGTAGTTGACCGGTATGACCTCTTTGATATCAGCACGAAACATTCCGGTCTTTTTGCACATGTATTCGAAGGTGTGCTTCACGTAAGTTGTCGTGCCCACTGACGAGCGCGCCGCGCACGCATTGACTATCGTGCGATCAAGCGTCGGAACACCGTCAAAGTAGCGCTGCCCATCCCAGTTCACGCAGCCGGGGCAGCAACGCGCGATTTCGTCGCGGGTGGTACGTTTTTGAGTCAGCTGACCATTGACGTAGCTGGTGAGCGATACCATATGAGTCATCTGCACCGCGAAGTTCACGTTGTTCGAGGGCGACCACTGGGTGTCTTCCCCCGCAGCGCCAGCCGGGCTGGCGGATACAAGGGTAAGCATAAATAGGACGGTAATTAGGCATATTGCTCTCATCTTCCAGTATAAGGAGCAAACGCCATGCCTCGGAGTTGCCCGATTTTCAGCACCTAGATAGGCTTAAGTATTGGGCCTTTCGAACCAGGCGTCGTCTGAGTGGATTACTTTGCCGCTTGAAACAGACTTTAGAGAAGACCCGTTTTCCGGCTACAGTGGCTCATTCTTGGGCGGTCGGGGTATTATGTAGGGATGGAGCCGGCTGCCGCTGACAAGCCATTTCTAACTGTTTCACCGCCCTCGTTGCTGGGAATTCCCTGTCCGTGGGCCTTCTTTGTGCTGCAGCCGTTTTACGCCATTGCCTGGCTCAGCTTTGGCGATGCCGCCTGGTTCATTCCGGCGTGTGCTGTCGGGGATATCCTGATTCTCGTAGCGGTAGCCTTCGCGGTCGGAGCCAACCGTTTTGAGTTTTCCGAGCGTGGTATCAAACGCATTTCAGTTCAATTCGAAATCTTCGTGCCTTGGAAAGCGATACGTTCGGTGGAGCTGCACGCGGAAACGGGGCTGGCAAGTTTGGTGCGCCACGATCACCTGCGTATCATCACCAGGGATGGGATCCTGCCACGATTATTTGTATTTTCGATCTGGACCGGATTCGACAAGGCAGTACGAGTGTTTCAGGAACGGGGCCTGATCAAGTCAGAAGTGGCTCCCGACTATTCCGGGCGTGTCAGGCGTCGGGTGCCTCTGACTTTACTGGTCGATCTGTGCGTGATCACCTTACTCATTGCACCTACTGTTTTGTATTCAGTGCGCAATACCCAGCTGATTATTGCAGCGGGCCGCGGCCATAGTGCAGGCGTACAGCTGCTGCTGGCAGTCGGTGCCGATGTCAATGCACGCGATCGCGCAGGTAAGACTGCTTTGATGTGCGCGACAGCGAGCCGGAAAGAGGCCGTGGTGCAACTGCTGCTCAAGGGCGGAGCCGATACCGCGCTGACAGACCTCGACGGCAAGACTGCGCGTGATTATGCGCAAGAAGCCGCCAGCCGCAGTATCGGCCGCACCCATTAGCCGTTGCTCAGAGTCCGACGAGCTCCAGGCATTTTGCCGTGGAGCTTTCAAGTGTCAGCTCGCTCGTATCCAAGACGTGAAGCTTAAGCGTTGGCTTCAACCCGGCAAGCACCAGACAGCACTGCTCGAGGCCACCCTGCAGAGCTTCCAGAATGTGTTGTTTCTCGTGCAGCTCCTTGGGAGTGCCGCCCGCCGCCTTTTGTGTCAGGCGTTGTATCAGCCGTGGCGAAGAAACTTTGAGCAGAATAATCTTGTCCGGAAACGTGCAGTGATAAAGAGCCTTCAAGTGTTCAACCAGATCATCGGGCGGAAGGTCGAAGAGCTTGTAGATAAACAAGGGCAGATTCCACAGATTCAGCTCTTTGGCCGCCAGCGGCGAGGTCGCGGGCAGCCGCTGTTTGAGAACCAGAATCCATTTCTCCAGTACGTCAAGAGCATCGAGCTTGCGCGGCTCCAAGGGGCCGGTTAGCAAGTCCTTGTAGAATTTGGAATAGGCCAGGCTGTCGGCCAGCGCCTGCCTTTCTGAGAAAAGATATTTTGACGAAAACGTGCGCTCATAGTGAGCTTCCACGTCGCCATACAGGGTCATGGACAAAAACAGGGCGCACGTTTTGAGTAAAGGATCCGAGGTCTTGTCGGCCAGCAGGCTAAGGTCGTCGATTGTCGAAGAAAGGGCGCCAAACGGCGCATCCGGATCTTCGTGATATTGGGGAGCCCGAAACGCCTGCGCCAGTGTGGGTGTTGCGGCAAACTTGGTTTGCAAGGCGCGAATGATACTGGTCTTGCCCGTGCCGTCGACACCAGTGATGGAAATTTTCATCGCAGTCCCCTCGCGAATCGAAGTGCCTCGGCGGCAGCGCCGCGTGCGTCACGTCCCATCTTATCTGGATTGATTCCGATGGCCAACGCATTTCGGCGCACCCGGCGGTTGTGTACGGCCCAGGGCGCGATATTGATATCGAAGAGCAGCAGCTTTAAAACAGAATTGATAAGCAGCAGGTCACCCGCGCTGGGAACCCCCGAGCTTTCGCGATACTCCCGCACCAGCGCGTCCAGACCCGCCAGGTGGCGCAGCTCATCTTTTTCAATGGATTGAATCAGCGACACAAGCTGAGGGAGTTCGTCGGCGACGGCCAGGACTTTCAGAATGTTGTAAAACTCCAGCGAGAATGCCTCGTAAAAACGCAGGGGCGTGAGCAGATAGAGCGGCTTTTTCTGACCCAGGGTCGAGAATTTGGGCAGCAGAAAACCATAGACGATGACATCCGTGGTGCTGCGGTGAGTTTTTTCAAAAGCAAAAGTGCGTTTGACGTAGGCCGTGAGCAGGTCGTAATGGCGTCGCTCGTCGTCGGCATGGGCATCAAGATAGGCCACGATTGCCTTCGAGCCGGCAAAGGCTTTGCGAATCGGATCGATTAACATCGTTTCGATCGACTCGGTGGTGGCGATCGAGCACAGAAAGCTTGCCCAGGCATTTTTCTTTTCGGTACTCAGGCTGCCGCAGGAGTCGACAAAGTCTTCGGTGGCTTCAGCTCTGGCGCGCGTACCGGCATCTACCAGCGCTTGCAGGCGTTTTTCAAAGATGTTTTTCATTCAAGCGCCTCGAGCAGTTTTGCCGCTGGATGTTTACGTATGGATTCACCACCCTTACGAAAAGGCCAGAGTAGGGTGTCGCGCACGACTACTCCGATGTTGAGCAGCGTAATGGCGCCCAAGGCCAGCTGTCCATAGTCGCGGGCCATGGCACGCCAGCAGTAGATGCCCGCAAGCAGTCTCATCTTAAGCCAGTC
>JBBRLF010000237.1:0-8192 GCA_038231515.1 candidate division WWE3 bacterium | reverse complement strand
TGGGATTACAAGTTCATAGCGTTTCCTGTGCTTTTTAAGCCTGTTTTTTCTGGTCTTAACCGGCGGACGACGATCGTTGAGTACATGACAGATCGTTGATCTGCATGCTTTCAAGTCCTCGCGGATCAGTAGCGCCTCGATCATCCGCGCACCGTACTGCCGAGCCGAATACCACTGGATGGCTTGCTCGATCTTTTTGCCTATTTGTCTTGGGGATTTCTTTGGCCGTCGGCTTTGTTCTTCAAGCCCCCAGAGTTCATACTTTGCCTGCTTTAATCTTCTCCACCAACGATAGTAAAATTTGCGACCATAGCCCATGCGACGACAGGCTTCAGAAACATTGCCCAGCTTTAAAACCAAGCAGATCAATTCCACCTTGATTCGAATGTCGCGATCCCTACAAACTCTGGCTTTTTCCTTCAATTCTCGATACAAATTCGTCACAGCTGCCTCCGTGCTTATGTCGTTGATATGACTTGGTAATCAAATCAAAGCACATATGCATTGCGATGGCAGCTGTCCTCTTAACCGCCCTCAGAGCTCGTTTCACTCGCTCTGTTGTCCCTTATGTCTCCAAACCCCACAGAATAATCCGTAGCCATGCGCGCCTACACCTGTCCAATCTCTGTACACTCTGAAACCACAAAAACTCAACAATATCCATGCGATCGACTTGGCCGCGAGCTTGCATTATTTTCAGCAGAGAGAGACTGCAACCGTTTGAGAGAGGAACTTCGAGATGCGTTTGTCCCCCCGCAACACCCTGATCCTGATCGTCGTCTGCGCCGCGATTCCAAACCTGAGCCACGCGGCTTTT
Source organism: candidate division WWE3 bacterium (assembly GCA_038231515.1). Taxonomy (GTDB): domain Bacteria; phylum Bdellovibrionota; class UBA1018; order UBA1018; family UBA923; genus JACQAX01. The sequence goes on along the minus strand of JBBRLF010000237.1, from coordinate 7,375 downwards.
CAGAAATTTAAATTCAAGGTCGCCGCCGGCCGGTCCATTGCCAGCGCGGCCGCCATCAGCAAAAACAGTCTGCAGAAATAAGTTCAAATCTTCGTTGTACGTTAAGTTGCGTAGTACGTGGGCGGGAGTGTCTGACGAGACAATCCCGCCTTATTTTTTCTTCTTATCGTCCCAGTAGCGGGGATCATTAATTTTCTGGCGCGTGATCACTGCTTTGCGCTCGTCGCGCGTGGGTACGTGCTCTTTGGCTTCGGGGTTCGAGATCTGAAGTCCAACATCGAGATAGGCCAGCGTTTTACGCAGCCATGAATGCACGGGCTGGGTCAGCACCGGACAGTGCACCATGCGCGGCTTGTCCACGGTCAGCGTGCAGGAGTCGAAATCTTCAAGACGAATCACCTTGGGCTCGGGATCGACATTCTTCTGCTCGGCATGAAAAAATTTAGTCTTCGTCGGATTTTCCCAATGCTGCGTGACGTAGAGCGTGCCATCCGGGGTGCCGATGTGGGTGCAGGCGGCGTCCTGCCATTTCACTTCCGGAAACCCCTGAAGAGCGGCGGCCAGCAAGCGCATCAGACCGTCACACTTCTCGGGCTCCAGCTTGCGCTCTTCCACGGCATCCGCGCCATCATAAGTAATTGAGCACCAGTTGCGGTGCTTGCGTGCCCATTCCAGCGAGCCTGGAATTTTAAGAGGCCCCCAGTAGATTTTTATCGAATGCCGGCACTTATCCAGATAAAGCGTGCTGGTGCACTCGAAGCTGCGATAATAACCGGTGCATTTGTACGTGGTGGTAACTTGTTGCGACCTGGGAATAGCTTCGGGCGGCGACAACTCGGGCGCGGTCATTGCCGACGACGGCGGTGCCGCCCGCGCGGGCACGCAGGCGCAGCCAAGCAAGCCCAGCAGCAGAAAGGTCTTCAGCATGGCTGCTCCACCCGCCCAATTCTGAGAATTTTGTCGGCGCGAAAAGTTTTCTTCGTGTTGTCGCGATGGCAATACGCTTCGACGTAAACTTTGAAGGCGCGCATCTTGATCGCGATAGGCGTGATGTAGCGGTAGTCCTGCTCAACCTCATAGATTATCGCGACTTTGGCCTGACTGCCGCACAACGCTTCGATGGCCGCGATGCGCGGGGGCAGGCGAAAAGGGTGATTGCGTGCGTCGGCGTTGCTGGGATTGAGCACGAAGTAGCCGCCCGCGATATCGATCAGCATATTGAGGGTGAGTCCGGAGCCCGGCTTCGCCGAACGATCGGCGGCCAGCCCGAGCAACCGTAAAAAAATTTCGTGCAGCACCCGCACATCTTCCATCGCCCGATGCAGGCGGCCCGTTTCGATCTTGAAATGGGTGGCCAACGATTCCACGCGGTGCTGCGGCAGCTCAGGCAGCAGGGTCTTGGCCAGCATGCAGGTGTCGAGCACGAGCTCGGCGCTCTGCGCTCGCGCGTCCGCTCTGCGCCGGTCTTCGCCCCGCACTCGCCGCCATTCGCCATTCACAATGCCGACATCAAACCCGGCATTGTGGGCCAGCAGCAGCCGCGGATGTCCGACCCAGTTCAAGAACTCAAAAAACCGCTCAAAGGCTTCGAGCGAAGAAGGCGCCGGTTCGACCATCGCATCAGTGATGCCATGAATCTTGATCACCTCGGCCGGCATGGGGCACGGGGGTCGGACCAGCGTTTCAAAGCGGCGGCTTTCAAAATCTTCATCAAAAGCCAGGGCCGCAAGCTCTACCAGATGATCATTGCTGGGAGACGAGCCCGTGGTTTCGGTGTCCCAGGCGACAAAGCGAAAATTCGAAATGTTCTCGTCCCAGGCCAGAAGATCTGTCACGAAGTCAGCTTACCACGAATCGAACTCATGATGCCCTGTGTTGCGACCTCAAAAAAACGTTCACCATGCTCTGGCCGGGCAAGTCCCGGATCAGACTTCATGGTGCCATCGGGAAATTCCTGACGCACTTCGTTAGCCGTCAGAGGCCAAGCCGCTGCCGTTTCAATCTTGCGATAATCATAGGGACGCGCGGCCAGGCCTTCGAGGAAGAAGGTCAGGGAAACTTCACTCGGCGTGGCATGAAAACCCTCACGTTCGCCGTAGAGCTCATCGGCCAGGCGACTAACCTCGGGCAGGCGCCACCAGTTGAAAAGGGTAAAGGACGCCCCGGCGAAGCCTTCGCCCTTCAGCTCCTGAAACACCGCGCGTACGGAATGCTCATTGCCCCCGTGGCCATTAACCAAATAAAATTTTCGGAATCCGTGGTGGTAAAAACTTCTCAGAACCTCGGCAAGCATCGCCTGGTAAACCGAAGGACGCAGGGTCACTGAACCCGGAAAAGCCATGTGATGGCTGGCCATCCCGTAGCAGATTGGCGGTGCCACGAGTACCTCCAGCCGCTTACCCACTTCCAGCGCAATGGCATCGGCCGTCAGATGATCAGTGCCAAGCAAGCCGGTAGGCCCGTGCTGCTCGGTGCTGCCAATGGGCAGGATGAGGGTATCGCTGGATTTTAAGTACTGCTCAATTTCAGGCCAGGTAGCTGAAGCCAAACGCATATTCGACCTTTCTGTGGTAAGCTATACAATGAACATGGCCGGAACGAAAGATGATCGCCAGCAAAACCGAATCGAGATTACGAACTTTCGAGTGAATGCCACACTGGCCATTATCGTGGCCAACAAGGCCTCGGGCTGCGTAGTGCCCATGAAGGACTTCTCGAAGAGCGGTGCCGGGCTGTACTCCAAAGTGAAAATCGACAAAGAGGCCCTGGTGCGGCTTTCGCTGGAAGGCTTGAGTCTGCCCCCCATGGACGGCAAAGTCGTCTGGTGCGGCTCCAGTGCTTTTGACCCCGGAGCACCGGCAACCCACCCTTTTCGCATTGGCATCGAGTTCACACCCAAGGACGATACGGCCCGCGAAACCCAGATCGCCATTTACCGCTACGTTGCCAAGCTCGCCGGCCTAAAAGATTAACGTCCGGAGCTAAAACCGGATTTGCCAGCGCACGAAAACTTTCATAGAACATTCAAATCATTATGAAAGAAAGTTTAAACGTCTTTGCCCGACTCCCCCAATGGCAGGTCCTTGAAATCAAGGGGCCCGACGCCCAGGATTTTCTGCATCGCCTGACGAGCGCCAACTTCAAACAGCTCAAGCCTGGTTTTTTTACCCCAGGCACGCTGCTCACGCCCACGGGCAAGATCGCGCTTTACTTCAAAGCGTTGCTGCTCGAGCCCGGACATTACTATCTGCTCGTGCCCTCGCCCGAGGCCGGCGTGTCGGGGGCGCAGACCGCCCTGGACGCATTCGAGAAAATGCATTTTCGTGAAAACTTCACGCTCACCAACCTTGCGGCCGACTGGGCTTATCTGCGCCTGCTCGCTTCAGATGAAAAACGAATCACCCGCCTGGAGCCGCTGATTCCACCCACAGGGCAAATCAAGCAGACCAAAGACGGACGCCTCATCTTGAATGAGGGCCGCTGGTGCACCGATCCGTTCAAACTTGACCTGGGCTTGCTCGTGCCCCAGCCACGACTGGCGGGCGTAACCCTGACTTTGCGGCAATCAGAATTTGACGAGGCGCCCACGCTGGAGCCTTATCGGCTGCGCGCCGGCGACCCCGCCGTACCCGCCGAGCTCAACTCGACAACCATTCCCCTCGAAGCGCGCCTCGATGACGCTGTTCACGAAAACAAGGGCTGCTATCCTGGCCAGGAAGTCGTTGAGCGAATTCGGGCTATGGGCCAGGTGCCACGTGGGCTGGCCCGTATCACGGGTCAGGGCGAAACGCCTGCCGTACCGGGTACGCTCACGAGCGGCGACCAGGAGGCCGGTTCGCTGACAAGCGCCATTGCCGACCCCATCGCGGGCGGCTGGGTGGGTTTGGGTTATCTCAAACGCACGTTTGCCAAAAATGTAGCGGCAACTTACGTGGTCGGGCAGCAGCCTGTGAGCGTTCAGCTCAAGTGAAGACGATACTCCTCACAGTACTGACAATCTTGCTGGGTGGTCTTGAGGCCAGAGCCTTTGTGGGCGACTCGATTTTTCTGCCACCCCATGCGGGTTATCTCACTACCGAAACTTCGCATTTCGTACTCATCTATCCCGAGGCCTATACGCGGGAGGCGCGCGAGTCGGCAGGGTTTCTCGAAGAAGCGTACGCGATTCTGACCAAGGCCTTCCAATATGCCCCAGGGCACAAATGCAAAATCATTCTTACCGACAACAGTGACTTCGCCAATGGGTTGACCAGCACGATTGGGCTTCAGGGAATTGTGCTGTATCTGATCGCGCCCGATCCCTACACTTCTGTTGGCGAGTACGACCACTGGCTGCGCAGCCTGATCGTGCACGAGTATGCCCATTACGTGACGCTCGAACAACGGCGCGGCGTCTTCGAATTTTTAAAATATCCGTTTGGTAATCTTTTTTTCGCGAATCAGTTCTGGCCCACCTGGATCTCAGAGGGCATGGCCGTTTATGCGGAATCGGTTTTTACGGGCCAGGGCCGTGGCCATGGCACCTATTACAGCACGATCACCCGCGACGGGCTGGCACGTGGCACGCTGAATGAAGATCATTTTCTGGAGTTCAATCAGCTCTCCGGCAGCTATCCGGATTTTCCTTTTGGCGAAGCGGCGTACTTTGCCGGCTACGCCATGATTGACGAGATGATCAACCGGCACGGCGCCAACTCACCCGCGCGGTTTGCCGAAGAAAGCTCGTGGCGCTTGCCGTGGTTTTTTAATAATGGCACGCTCGAAAACATCAGCCGCGACCATAACGCCGAGACCTTTCAGAGTCTTTGGTCGTTGTGGGTGCTTCGCGCGAAAAAAGATCTTGCGCCCGAGCTGGCGTGGCTCAAAGCCCACGGCTCGGCCGACCCGGCGTTCGTCACCGAGCAAGGCGCCGCTGCCATCGGCACTCGTCTTTCGCCGGACGGCACCAGGCTCGCCTACTCACTTACGTCCGGCCATGAGGCTCACGCGATTTATATCGCCGACCTCACCGCGCCCCACGCGCCCAATGAGCCGGCACCCGCGCATAAAATTGAAGATGCGATCGCCAACCCGGGCCTGGCCTGGAATGAGGACGGCACCCGCCTTTATTATTCCAAAACCGATTACACCGGCCCCTATTCGCTCTATAGCGATCTCTTCGCCTATGACGTTGCCCGTGGCTCAGTGACCCGCCTCACCACCGGCGAGCGCGCCAAAGATCCAGACTACTGCGCAGGCCCGGGCGAGGCCCGACTGGTTTACACCACTCAAACCGGCCAATCCTCCGAGCTGCGTACGCTCGCACTGGGCTCGGGCAAGATCAGCACGATCTATCGTGCACCGTTGGACCACCATATCTCCAATCCGCGCTGCACAGCCGATGGGCGCAGGGTCTATTTTGCGGAGCACTCGACCACTCCGCTCGAAGCGATGTACTCGGTGGCTATCGAAGGCGGCAAGCCCGTTTATCTTTTTGGCGGCGGCGCCCAAGCAGGCTTCGGAGCATTGTTTCCGGAACCGGCCGCTGACGGCAGTCTTTACTTCACGCGGGTTCTGGATGGCTATTACGACCTGGCTCGCTGGTCGCCGGCCAGCAAGCAGGTGCGCCTTGTCGCGCGTTCCAGCGGTGGTTACTGGCTGCCCAGCCTGAGCCGTGGACAAAGCAAGACGCAAGCCAGCGCAAAAATGTCGGTCAGCTTCGTTACCAGCACGGGTATTCGCGCTGCCTTGCTGGATCCGGAAAAAATGGAAGCTGCGATCAACGCCAGCCCTTCACGGCCACCACGGCCGACCTCCGAAATCACGCACCAGAGCCCCAAAGAAACGCCCGCTCCCGAGATTACCAACTCGCACGGCTACAACCTGCTTTCGTCCCTGGCCCCACGCTTCTGGTCGCCCTATATCTTACTCGCCGATGCACAAAGTCAGATTGGCGCAAGTCTGCTGGGCTGGGACGACACCGATCAGCTCGAGTACACGCTGTTTGCCTGGTACGACTCGCTACCACGCAAGCCCGAAGGAATTTTCAGCACCTTTCACCGCTTCGGATCCTTCAAACTCAACCTGGGCGCAGCCAGCCAGATCAGCGCCTTTGCCACCTCCGGAAATCTGCGTGAGTACAATGAAGAGCGCAAGTTCACGGCGGTATTGCAGCGGCCTTTTCCGGGAATTTTTTCGTCTTTCACTCCAAGTCTGGTCGCCGAATGGGGCCGCATCACCCGCGACGGCGACTTCAGTCGACGAGTATTCAGCCCCGATCAGCGCCTGGGCGCGAATCTCTCATTCAATTCTCAGAAGCGTTTTACCTACTCGCTTACGCGCGAAACCGGCGTCTTTCTCGACCTCGCGGGCCGGCGCTTGTATTCGGGGCCCTTTCACGCGTGGAAAGGCATGGCCACCGTCAATCCGCTGATTCCCTTTTTTCCGCGTCACGCCAATATCAGTCTCAACGCCTACTATGCCGTTTCGCCCAACCCCGACGGCAATTTGCCGATTTCGGTCGTGCGGGTTGGCGGCGCCGGAACGACCTCCGATCTTGACCCTCCTTTGCGAGGGTACCCGCTCGGAAATTTTGAAGCACGGCGAGCGGCGGTGCTGCAGGCCGAATATCGCGTGCCCGTGGCGCAAATTTTTCGCGGCCTTGAAACCTGGCCTTTGTTCTTCAATAACCTCGGCCCGTATGCCTTTTATGACGGGGCCAAGCTGCAGCTGACCACCGGCGACAACAGCCCGTGGCTGGCCAGTGTGGGCGGCGGACTGCTTCTCAATACCGAGGTGGGCTTTACGATACCGGTTCAGATTCGCCTCGAGTTTGCGCATGGCTTAAATCGCGGTCTTAACGGCCAGAATGCATTTTCTGCCGGCATCCGCTTTTAAACCTCAATAAAATCAAGCCCTCTGTAAAATCACTCCATTAATTTCTCAGAATTCCGATACCAGAGTATAATAGTAGGGTATTGGGTTAATGGGTATTTACAGGGGTAAAAGTATTGCACTGTCTTAAGAGGAGTTCAAAGCGCGCAGTTGTATTGCTGTGGGCGATCGTTTCAGTATCGCTCGTCGCCGGTTGCCAACCCAAGGGGCAGAAATCTGCCACGGGTCAGGGTGCCGCTGCGCTTTCGGGTGGCGCCTCGGTCATCATCACCACACCAAGTTCCAACTCAACTCACGCAAGTTCGATGTCGTCCAGCAGTGCTACTGCGGCAGGCGGCCTAATGTCCGCACTGGCCGCCACGGGCATTACGCTACCCGGTCCCCGCTACTTCCAGCCCAACTCGCTCGATCAATTCAACTGTTTTGCCATCAATGTTCTGGGCCCCGGCATCAACACCAGCGCTGGCTGCGGTGGCGACGCCACGATGGGACTGACGGCTGG
>JBBRLF010000236.1:0-8214 GCA_038231515.1 candidate division WWE3 bacterium | reverse complement strand
CTGCGGTGGTTACCCGCTTTCCCAAAGACTTCACCGACACCTATGCCAACGACATCCGCGTGCTGTCGGGCAGCAAGGTTGCCGAGTTTCCGCTGAGCCATCGCAAGATGACGTTCAAGCGCAAGAACAGCATCGATCCCCGAAATCAGCTCGAAGAGCTGGTCGACTATCTCGAAGAGCGCTATCACCAGCTTGGCGTGCGCACCGTGCGCCAGCGGTTCAGTTGGCGGGGCGTGCCCCAGAGCAACCTGATTGCGATTATTCCGGGCTCGCTTAAAGGTGCGGCTAATCGTCCGGTGCTCCTGGCCGATCACATCGATACTGCCTTTTCAGAAGACGTTTACAGCAAGACGGGTAAGCGCGTCTCGGCTCCGGGAGCCGATGACAACGATACGGCCACCGCGGCGCTTCTACGCGCAGCCGAGGTGCTCAAAGATCTCAAGCCGGCGCATGACATCTGGCTCACGCATCTGACGGGCGAGGAGTTTCCGGCCGATGACCTGGGCGCGCGCGCGCTGATCGCGGGGCTGCTCGAGCAGCGTAAGGATATTGGCGGGCTGGTGCTCATGGACATGATCGGCTATCGCAAGAAGGCGGACCGCGTGTTTCAGATCAACGCGGGAGACAGCCTGACCTCGCAACGCATGGCCGCCACCGCCTTGGATGTCGCAAGTCACCTGGCGCCGGACTGGCAGCCCGTAGTACGCGACCGTTTTGACCCGCGCAGCTACCTCTATAATACGGACGGGATCATCTTCTCAAACGCGGGCTATCCCGTCATTCTGCTCAATGAGCACATCAATGGCATCGAAAACCTGAATCGCCCCCACTACCATTCCACGTCCGATACGGTGAAGTTCCTCGACTTTGACTATGCCGCCGCCATCGCGCGCGTCGCAATCGAAACTGCGGCCCGGCTAGCCCGTACCCCTTGAGTTCCCGAACAGCTGTATAAAAGATCGTCACCTTTTCCGGGCAATCCCTCACGAATGGGTTCGGCGAGAGTTGGCCCACTGCTTGCTATAGTCACCTCGAATATTGAGTTGAAGTTGAACCAGTGGAACGTATGCGAAACGTTGTTGAAGGAGTTTTACCTATGAAGAAGTCATATTTGCTTTTGTTAGTTGGCGCCATGATGTTTACGGGTTGCGGTAAGGACCACTCGGGTCTGTACAAGGGCAACGAAACGGCCAGCGCCAGCGGCGTAGCGGCTCAGAACCAGTCCGGCAGCTTGAAGATCACCAGCGGCAAGGACTCAAACATGACCGGCACGTATGCGGATACGGCGGGCAGCGCCTCGTTTACCGGCACCATCGCCGATGACGGCAATTCGATTCAGAACGTCAGCATCACGGTGCCAGCTGCAGCTGCGGGCTCTTCGGTCAACGGTATCCCTTCAAGCGGCTGCGGTGGCACGTACACGGGCACGCTGACTCTGACCGACACTCATATCGGTGGCTCTCTGACCATCACGGCAGCTTCGGCCGCCGCGCAGTCAGCTGTCTCGCCCTACAGCAGCAGCCAGTACGGCAGCCAGTACGGCAGTCAGTATGGCGCCGCTACGACCACCACGGCAGCCACGTCGGTGTGCACGGGTGCTAGCCGCTCTTTCGATTTGACGAAGCAGTAAGAAGTACCTCGCCATAGCCGCGGGCTCTGAAGGCATTCTTTAGCACGCCCTTGGCTTCGAGCAAGCGATGCAGGCGTGGCAGATTGAAGTAGGGAACCGTCATGAGCAGATGATGCTCCAGATGATAGTTCACGCGATGCGGAGCTACGGTAAGTCGACATAGGATATTCGCCTCGGTCGTGCGAGTATTCGAGAACGGATCAAGACCCTGAGCCGTGCAAGCGTGCTCAGCAATGGAGCGGATGCGAATGAAGACGCTGAACAGCGTCAGATACGACCCGAGCCATAGAAGATAAAGCCAAGGTTTTCCGACCAGCGTAGCCACGCTCAAGAGCAGGGCGTTGGTCACCAGCATGCCCGTCAAATTGCGGGTGCCCATTGCGACAATGCTTCTCAACGTGCGGCCCTTTTGGGGCAGGTGCACGACATTGCTCGATACCGTATATTTGATAAATCCAAAATCCATGAGCAATAGTCCGTAAATTCTTTTGACGCCCGAGATGCCGGCGACGTCACGCGCGAACTTGCGTTTAAGCGACGCGGGTGAGGTGGGAAACGCCGCGACCAGATCCGCGTCGGGGTCCTTTTCACTGCCAGCCCACTTGTGGTGCGCCATGTGATGCTCACGATAACGGGTCAGGTGCTGCCACGTGGGGTAGGCGCAGAGCCAGCTGCCCACGAGATCATTGAGCCAGCGCGTTTTAAAAAGAGAATAGTGAGAGGCGTCGTGCATCAGAATGGCCAGGGCCAGATGCCGGCCGCCCAGGATTACCAGGGCCGGTACGATGGTCCAAATTGCGGGATGCCAGGCCACCAGCGCAAATGCGCCGGCAATCAGACACCACGTGCTGGCCACGGCCATTGCTCCGCGCCGATCTGAAAGCGTCTTGAGGTCGCGAATTTCGTCGGTGGTCAGAATCTCAGTGATCTTCATTAAGCTGACCATAAATCTTCTTTCGGATCATGACAATCTTGATAAGCTCGACTTCATGTCAGACGCACTCAAGCCCGAAACCCATAATATTCCTGTCGGCTACCTCTTTTGGATTTTCGGCTTCACGGGCGCACACCGGTTTTACTACGGGCGGCCGATCAGTGGGACGCTATATTTTTTCACCTTTGGCTTGGGCGGGCTTGGCTGGCTGGTGGATGCGTTTTTAATTCCTTCGATGGAGCGAGCGGCTGAACGCAAGTTCGTCGCCGGAAAAAAAGATTATACTTTGGCTTGGGCGCTTTTGACGTTTCTGGGCTATCTGGGAATTCATCGCTTTTATCTGGGGCGCTGGGCGACTGGGCTTTTGTGGTTGTTTACGGGTGGGCTTTTTACGGTGGGCTGGCTGTATGATTTGTGGACGCTCAATGACCAGATTAGCGAAGCTAATCTGGGAATGTGAAGCCCGCTACCCGTTACCGAACAAGCGTCGCCACCACCTCAACATGCTCCGTCAGCGGAAACATATCAAACGGCGCAAGTCGCTCGACTCGATATAACGGTGCAAACAGCGCGAGGTCCCGCAGCAACGTTTCGGGGTTACAGCTCGAATAAATAATCCGCGCGGGCGAAAGCGCGGCGAGCCGTTCAATAATCTCACGTGAAAGTCCCCGACGGGGCGGATTCACCACAACCGCGTCAGCTTTCGGGCCGCTATAAGATTTCAAAAAATCCAGCACGTCACCACTCGTGAACTTAAGCTGCGGCAGCTGATTCGCCTGGGCGGCCAGCCGGGCGCAGTCGATGGCTTGACTCGAAAGCTCAACACCATGGCCCCAGTTCAACGTAGCCGCGCTGGCGATTGAATAGCCGCCGACGCCGCAATAGAGGTCGAGCAGCCCACTGTTTGGTGCCGCCGCAAGCTGCTCGGCAACATACGCATAAAGCGCGCGCGCAGTCTCGGGCGTCACCTGTGCAAACGACTGGGGGCCGAAGGCCAGCTTGCGTTCGCCGAACTTTTCCCAGATGACGTGCTCGTCGGTGAGCAGCACTTCCTGGGGGCCCTCGAGGATGGCCGCGGGTACGGGCTGTATATTCGCGCTGATCACGGTGACGAAAGGATGAGCTGCCTGAATTTCCGGTACAGCTTTGCGCAGTCGCCCAACGGCGTCGGTGGAACGCAGCACGAAGCGCAGCAAGACCTGGCTTGCGTCGTCGTTGGCCTTGAGAATAAGACCTTTGAGTTCCCCGCGACGGGTTTTGATGTCGTAGGGCGTGAGTTGATAAGGTTTGACGAGCCCTTTGACGAAAGCCGCAAGCTGATTAAGCTCGGGAAAGTGCAGAGGGCAGTCGAGCAGCTCGGTGCCGGCGAAGCTGCGATCGACCAGTCCGATTACGGGGGCGTCTAACGTGCCGCTAACTGAAAGTTTTGCTTTGCTGCGCGAGGGAAAGACGGACTGCGGACACCACAGGGGTTCGAGCGGTTCGACAGTTCCCAGGGCCGTAGTCACCGCCGCGCGCAGCCTGGCTTCTTTATGGGGGGTGCGCTCGGCCTCTGGCTTCTCCAGCAGTCCGCACGAGCGGCATAAGTTGTTTGCGAAGTAATGGCAGTTCATTTGAATTGCCGTAAATTAGAATAGGAACAGAAACGGAACAAGCGCTTTCACCTCGTGCCGGTAGGTTTCGTATTCGGCGCCAAACGCGCGTTTCAAGCTCTTCTCTTCTCGGTGAATCTTTCTGAAGTAGGCGGCTAGCACGATGACAAAAGCCAGCGGCCCGCGCAGCTCGTTAACCGCCAAGGCGCTGCCCAGCACGGCCGTGAGAAAGCCGGCGTAAATCGGGTGGCGCGTCAGCCGATAAGGCCCGGTGCGAATGAGCTTATGGCCGGCCTGGATTGCGATCTTGCCGCTCCAGTAGCGGCCCAGATGCAGTCGCCCCCATACGGCAAACACCAGTCCCAGCGCGGTAATAACGTCGCCGAGTGGTCCGATGAAGCGCGAGCCCGCGCGCAGTGGGTAGCGAAAAGGCGCCAGATTAAGCTGATCTGAAAAAAGCAAAGCAAACGCCAAGGCGATCAGGCCCAGGTGTTGAAGACGCGAGCCACGCGTTTCGACGAGCTCATTTTTGCGCGTGCCGGCGGCAGTAATAATCCAGTACAACAGCCACGCCGCCCAGAGCAGCACGTTGATTTTCATGACCGAGAGTGGTGGCATTGACAATTCCTTTTTGCGTCGATAATCTTGTGCAGATAGTAGCTGAAAGGGGGCCCTTATGAAAGTCGCGCTAAGAAAGTATCATGACGAGTTTGCTGCAGACCATTTAACCGGGCCCCGTATTGCGCCCTTCTGACAGGAATCAAATGACCTCCTTGGACCAATGGGGGTGGTGTGCTTATTTCGACAGTCAGGTGACCGCCGATGAGCGTGCAACCCTGGCCCACGCCCGCGTGGTGACAGAGCAGAAAAGTTTGTACGGCATTCAAACCGCAACGGGCCAGCTCTGGGCCGATCTGACGGGTCGCATGTTTTACGAGGCCGAGTCGCGCACGGGGCTGCCGGCAGTCGGCGACTGGGTGCTGTGCGCACCGCGGCCGGCTGATGGTCGGGCCACGATTGTGCGGGTGCTTGAACGGCGCACGATGTTCTCGCGCAAAGAGGCAGGAACCTCGGGTAAGCAGCAGACTATTGCAGCCAATATCGACGTCGCGTTTGTGGTGGCGTCGCTCAATCAGGAGTTCAATCCCCGGCGGATTGAACGTTATCTGACGATGGTGCATGAAAGCGGAGCAAGGCCCGTGGTGGTGCTGACCAAGAGTGATTTGTGCAAGAACGTGGACGAGTGCATTGCCGAAATTCAAGCCATCTGTCCGGGCGTTGACGTGCATGCTATCAGCTCCAAGGCGGGCCTGGGCGTCGAAGCGCTTGAAGTGCATCTCGCCGTCGGCGTCACTGCCGTACTGCTTGGGTCGTCGGGCGTGGGCAAGTCGACCTTGGTTAATTTTCTGGCAGGCAGTATGGAGCAAGCTGTAAAAGAAGTCAGAGATGACGATGCCAAAGGGCGCCACACCACCACGGCGCGGCGGCTCGTGCATCTTCCCAAATCTGGAGCAATGATCATTGATACGCCGGGCATGCGTGAGCTGGCCGTGTGGGAAGGCGAGCAGGGGCTAAGCACGGCGTTTGGGGACATCGAGCTGCTCATGGCGACTTGCCGGTTTGGGGATTGCAAACATGACACCGAGCCGGGCTGCGCGATCAAAGGCGCAGTGGAGAGTGGTGTCCTCGAGCTGGGACGCCTCGAGAGCTATCGCAAGCTGGCGCGCGAGGTTGAGTTTCAGGCTCGAAAAAATGACAAGGTGGCGCAGAGTGAGCAAAAGAAAAAGTGGGCCAAGGTGCACATGGAACATCGCAAAAAAAATCGCACGCCGCGGGAGTAAATTTCAAACGGGTATGCTTGTGCACGGAATTGCCTGGTTTGCAGTGGCTGCGCTGGCCCTGGTCACCAGTGGCAACGCGGCTAGCGTAGGCCAGGCACGGTACAACGAGGTGTTTCGGGGGGCTACCCACAATTCCTACTGGGTAAAGCGCAACAACGTCGTCGAAGCCTTTGCCAGCGGCACGCAAGAGCGCCTGCTCGATCAGCTGCTGTTTGAGCACGTGCGCGGCCTTGAGATCGACATCCACAAAGACAACTCCAGGCCCGGCCAGTGGAGTGTGTATCACACCAATATGCAGTCCAACGTGCTGTGCTCGCCGTTCACGGAATGTCTGAAGCAGCTGCAGCTGTTTCACCATGCGCTGCCTCAGCACGAAGTTGTTACGGTGGTGGTCGAGCTCAAAGAGATTTTCGAGCACAACTTCGACGCCAAGCACACGCCGAGTGATTTTGATGCGCTGCTTGAGCAGTACCTGGGGCCCCAGCTTTACCGGCCCGGCGACTTTCTGTCACGCTGTCTTCCTGGCACCCCGCTGCGCAAGTGCGCCAGTCAAGTGGGGTGGCCTGCGATTGCGGAGCTGCGCGGAAAGTTCATTTTTACCGTGCTGGGCAACTGGCGTTGGTGCACGATCGGGCACGGCGGCTCGGGCTGGGCGACCTATGCGACCGACCGGGGTGGCGCCCGCTACCGTTCCGCATTCCCCATGGCCACCGACTTTAGTGATCTGACTCATGAGAGCTGCGGGACCGAGGCAATACCAAGCCAGCAGCTGGATGACGCTTACAATGCCTCGGTTTTCTGGCAAATCGAAAACCTTGGCAATGCGGCTCATCTGCAAAACGTCGCCGAAATGATTTCAGAGGGTGTGATTGTGCGTGGCTCCGACTCCTTTACGCTGGCCGCGCAAAAAAGCCGCGTGGATGCCGGCTTTCAGCTGCTGCAGACGGATTATCCCTGGCTGCAGTATGACGACCGCGGAGTGACTCAGCCGTTTCGTCCGATTCATCCCGATGCTTTTCCAGACCGCACGCAGTTCAATGAGCCCGGCGACCGAATTGGTTTCAAACGCACCGGGCAGGGCACGGGCTTTGCCATTGCAATGGTGCCAAGTCGTGAGGCTTATACCGAGTGGGAAACGGTGCCCAGCAGCACACGCCCTTCGCCCGACGCAAAACTTCCCAATGCCAGCTGGACCCGGGGCAAGGGCTGTCTGCGCGTGGCCAATGCGACCCATTCTTTTAGCGTCTGCCGCCAGACCGTCGATGGAAAGTGGTTCAGGGCAAAGCCCGCGGGCGAAGACGCGGTGGTCACCGTCGAGACGGTGGTCGGCGGATTTGTACAAAAGACGAAGCGCTTTGTTTCGTCTTCGCGTCGAAGCAATGGCGTGGGTGACCAGCTGCGTCTGGGGACATCTCATCGAGCGGGTCAAACCTGTGTCGCAGCCTATTCGGCAAGCCAGCTTGACGAGGCCGGGTTGCCCGACTGGCACTGGCTGGCGGCACGGTGTTTTACCGGAAACCTTGATTCCGAGGGCTTGTCAGCGCAGTGGGGAGATGTCGTATTTTTCGCCACCAAACGCAATGGCGTGCCTGTGCGGGCAGCTGAGCTGACCGAACCGACCGCGACCACTCCGACTGGTTATGTCGTACATGACCTCACGATCCCTTAATGATGTTCGGCGTTGCCGGTGTTATGCTGTCAGTATAAAAAGCAATTCATTGGGGGGTACATCATGAGTTCAAAGCAATTTGATTCCAAGAGACGTGATTTTTTCAAAATGGGCGCGCTGACCGCAGTGTCTTTGGTGTTTGCAGGCAAGATCGGCTCCATTGCGAGTGCCGCAGATGCGCCGGCGGTAGTGCTGACGGAAGATGATCCGATGGCTAAAACCTTGGGTTACTTCAAGGATGCGAACAAGGTCGATGTAAAAAAGTGGCCCAAACGCGCAAGCCCTGAAGGCAAAAAGCAATTCTGCAACAACTGCCAGTTTTTCACGCCAGAGGGTAAAGCCCAGGGCAAATGCCAGATTTTCGCCAACAAGCTGGTGGCCAACAAAGGCTGGTGTAATACCTGGACAGCTAAGGTTAAGACCTGAACAGAAATTTGAAGCTATAAAAAATTGCCGTGCCGGTGTTGAGCACCGCGCACGGCTTTTTTTATTCGTTGTGGGCTGAATTTAAAATCAGGCGCGTGGTGGCGTCGACTGCTTCCAGGCCT
>JBBRLF010000235.1:0-8215 GCA_038231515.1 candidate division WWE3 bacterium | reverse complement strand
GCCCCATTAGGGTGGGCATGTCAAATGCCACGCTCAGTCCCTGCTGACCACGTTCGAGCAACATCTTGAACCGGGCATTGGTGTCTTCAGCCGTACCAAAGCCCGAGAACTGACGCATCGTCCACATGCGGCCGCGGTACATATTGGTGTGCACGCCGCGGGTGTACGGAAATTCGCCCGGAAACCCGAGATCACGAACGTAATCAAACCCCTCGATTTCTTCGGGCGTACACATGAGCGGCACTTCCATGTCGCTTAACGTGGAATATCTCTGGCGCGACGGCGGGTGCTTCTTCTCATGCGCGGCCAGCGCCTTTTTCCATTTGTCGTATTCGAATTTGAATTTCTGGTCCATAAGTACTGTTCCTCAGTCTGCAAGCTCGGACGAACCGATCACGAGACGTTGAATCTCGGACGTGCCCTCATAAATTTCCGTAATTTTAGCGTCTCTAAAATGACGTTCAACTGGATATTCCTTGATGTACCCATAGCCACCGTGAACTTGAATGGCTTTGGTCGTCAGCCACATCGCCATTTCTGAGGCATAAAGCTTCGCCATCGCGGCCTCGCGTGAATAACGCGCACCAGAGTCGCGCTTGACGGCCGCACGCCAGGTAAGCAAACGAGCGGCATCAAGGCGGGTTGCCATGTCGGCGATATGCCATTGAATTCCCTGCAGCTTGGCAATCGGTGCGCCGAAGGCTTCGCGCTCACGCGCAAATTTTTTGGCCGCCTCGTGCGCCGCAGCCGCGATTCCCAAAGCCTGTGCCGCAATGCCAATGCGCCCACCGTCCAAGGTCGAAAGCGCAATTTTGAAGCCCTGGCCCTCGGTACCGAGAAGGTTTTCGACCGGCACCTTAACGTTGTCGAAATGCATCTGCGCCGTGCTGGATCCGCAAATACCCAGCTTGTCTTCAAGCTTGCCCACAGAATAGCCCGGCATGCCTTTTTCGAGAATAAACGCGCACACGCTCTTATGGCCCTTGGTCATGTCCATTGTCGCGAACAGCACGCAGGTATCGGCCTCGCGTCCGTTGGTGATAAAGTTTTTGGACCCATTGACGATATAATAATCGCCCTCGCGCCTGGCCACCGTTCTAAGGCTGGCGGCGTCACTGCCACTGGAGGGCTCGGACAGCGCGAAGCAGCCAAGTTTTTCGCCCTTCGCAAGCGGCGTCAGATATTTCTTCTTCTGGGCCTCGTTGCCATACGAAGTCAGAGGCGAACAGACGAGCGAGTTATTGACCGACATGATTACGCTGGTCGAAGCGCAGCCCGCGGCGATTTCCTCCATCGCAATAACATACGAAAGCGTGTCCATGCCCGCGCCGCCATATTGTTCGGGCACCATCATTCCCATAAAGCCCATTGAGCCAAGCTGGGCCACGATTTCAGTTGGAAATCGTCCGCTGGCGTCGATCTCTTTGGCCTTGGGCGCGATTTCCTTGCGCGAAAACTCGCGTGCGGTGTCGTGTATTAATTTGTGCTCGTCATCCAATAAAAAAATATCCACGTTGCTCCCTTATTCGCCCTTGAACTGAGCCTTGCGTTTTTCAAGAAATGCCTTTGTGCCTTCGCGCTGGTCATAGGTCGTGAATACGGTCGAAAAGGCCCGCGCCTCAAGGTCGAGTTTCGCGGCTACCGAGGCCTCGCTTCTTACCTTATTCATAACTGCCTTCACCTTTTTTACCGCCAATGGCGAGTTCGCGCCGATCGCTTCGGCCAGAGCCAGCGCCTCATCAAGCAGCCTGGCGGGCTCGACAACCCGATTCACCAGCCCAATGCGCAGCGCTTCGGCGGCGTCAACGCGACGGCCGGTATAAATCAGCTCGCGGGCCAACGGCCAGCCGACAAACTCCGCCAGGCGAACCGCGCCCCCAAAGCCCGTAATCAGGCCCAAGCTTACCTCGGGCTGTCCAAAAACAGCCGTCGTCGAGGCTAAAATAAAATCGCATCCCAGCGCGATTTCGCAGCCGCCGCCAAGCGCATAACCATTTACAGCGGCGATGACCGGCACATTAAGAAGCTCCAGCTTCTGGGTAACGGCCTGGCCCCTGCGCGCGAACTCCATGGCCAAAACTTGTGACATGCCCGACATTTCGGCAATGTCGGCGCCCGCAATAAACGCCTTCTCGCCCTCGCCGGTTACAATCACGGCGCGAATATCTTTGCGCCGGTTAAGCTCATCAAGAAGATCCGAAAACTCCCGGAGCACCTGAGAGTTCAACGCATTGAGTGCTTTTGGACGATTGACTCGAACTATGATTGTCGTGCCACGTTCTTCGAGTAAAAAGTTTTCAAACACCATATTTAAAAAATCCTTGTCCGGTTTTCTTCCCCATCAAGCCCGCCGCGACATACTGCTTCAAGAGCGGGCACGGCCGGTACTTTGGATCGCCCAGACCCTCGTGCATCACATTTAAAATCGCCAAACAGGTGTCGAGTCCGATAAAATCCGCCAGCGCCAACGGCCCCATGGGCTGATTGGTGCCGAGCTTCATCGCACTGTCGATGTCCTGGGCCGATGCCAGTCCTTCAAAAAGCGCGAAGCAAGCTTCGTTGATCATCGGCATCAGCACTCGATTGACAACAAAGCCCGGAAAGTCCTTTGATTCGATGCATTCCTTGCCCATTTTCTCACCAAGCGCGCGCACCGCGCGAAAGGTATCGTCCGACGTGCGGAGCCCGCGAATCACTTCGATAAGCTTCATCACCGGCACCGGATTCATGAAGTGCATTCCCACCACGCGCTCAGGGCGGCGTGTCTGCGCGGCAATCGCAGTGATCGAAATCGAAGACGTATTGCTTGAAAGAATAACGTCATCGCGGCAAATCGAGTCGAGTTTGCGAAAAATCTCGTATTTCAAACCAGGGTTTTCAGAGGCGGCTTCAATAACCAGGTCGGCGCGCGAAAGATCTTCGAGGTGCTGTGTCGTCTGAATTCGTGCCTTTGCCGCGTTGACGTCACTAGCGCTCAGCTTTCCTTTTTCGGACAGCTTCAGCAAACTTTGCTCAATACGCCCTTTTGATTTGACCAGTCCGTCCGAAGAAATATCTTGAAGCATGACCTCAATGCCGGCCATGGCCGCCACCTGGGCGATACCTGAGCCCATCTGTCCGGCGCCAACTACACCAATCTTCGAAATTCCCATCGCTGCTCCCGTTTCAATAAAAAGCACTGCAATTATAAGGGTGTCGCGACTGTAACGCCCCACCCCCCCATTTTCAAGCTATTTGCCGATACAGAATTCGCTGAAGATCTTTGCCAGTACAGTGTCCGGAGTCGTTTCTCCGACCAAGTCCGACAGTGCCCGCACAGACGATCCAAGTGCCGCAGAAATCAGCTCGGGTTGCGTTAGCCCGACTGAGGTCAAAAGCTGCTCCACCTGGCCCAGCGAAGCCCGCGATTGCAGCAGCATCTGAAGCTGGAACTCGGTTGGCAGGAAGCTCTCAACTCCAGAACCAAATTGGGAATCGAGTGTTTTGCGAATGGCTTTCAGCAGCTCGTCCATCCCCAGGCCAAGGGCCGCGCTTACAGGAACCACCTGTGCTGACCCCAGCGCCACGGCGGACTTTAAACACGCCTCTTTGCCGCCAACATCCAGCAGATCCCACTTGTTCAGGGCCACGATGAGATTGCCTTGGGCAACGCTGGCAACAGTCGCAAAGCGCTCTGTAGCGTCAATAACAAGAATGACCGCGTCTGATTCCGCGGCCAATCCGCGTGCGCGCGCAATGCCTTCTTTTTCAATTTCGCCAATACCGGTTCTTAATCCCGCGGTATCGGCCAACCGAATAAAATAAGGGCCCAGCCGCAGCTCTTCGGTAATAACATCACGGGTTGTGCCGGCCTCGGGCGAGACAATGGCGCGATCTTCGGCCAGCAGGGCGTTAAATAGCGTCGATTTGCCGGCATTCGGAACACCAACCAGCGTTACTGAGAGTCCCCGGGCAATTCGCTGCGCAGCCTTCATCTGCCCCAAAAGCTGCTCCATCGTCGTAGCCAGAGCAGAAATTTCGACCTTCATCTGCTCCAGCGAGACGATCTCAACATCCTGATCTATAAAATCGATGGAAAGTTCCGACTGCGCCAATAGGTGGCGCAGCTTGGCGGCCAGCGCCTCGAACTCCTGCGATCGCGCCTTTCCCAGATTTCGCCGGGCCGCCTGGACCTCGAAAAGACTCTGTGCCGTAATCAGCTGACCAACAGCTTCAGCGCCGGCAAGACTCAGCTTGCCACTTCGCACGGCACGAAACGAAAACTCTCCGGGAAGCGCCATTCGGCACTTTCCCGTGGCGATCAGCAGCTGCATTACACGCTGTAACAAAAAGCGGCCCCCGTGCAGCTGGAGCTCCACCACCTCTTCGCCGGTATAGGACTGACCCTCATTAAAAAGTACCGCGAGCCCGTCATCAAGCGCGTTCTCTGCACCAGGCTCGACAATTTCAATTCGCTGCAGATATCGAGGCTCGGGCTTCTCAAAACCAGAGCAAACCAACCTCGCGGTGTCGGCCGAGCCGGGCCCCGAGAGTCGAATAACGCCAACGCCAGCATCACCAGCAAGGCTGGTGGCAACGGCTACGATGGTGTCGTTTGAAAAATAATTCCCCGCCACACGCTCTTCAGGCTGGTGCCGACGCTCCAACGCTGATTGTTTTGTTGATGACTACCTGCTGCACGACGCTCACCACGCTGTTAACCAGCATGTAAAGGGTCAGGCCCGAGGGCAGCCAAAGCATCATGAAACCAAAAACCACGGGCATCATCATCATCATGCGCTGCTGGGCCGGATCGGCGGCCGTGCTGGGAGTCATCTTCTGCTGCACGAACATCATCAACGCCAGCAATACTGGGGTGACATAAAAAGGGTCCTTCGCCGAAAGGTCGTGGATCCAGCCAAAAAATGGCTGTCCGTAAAGATCGATGGCCCCATAGAGAACGTTATAAAGCGCGACGAAAATCGGCATCTGGATAAACATGGGTAAACAGCCGCTCATCGGATTATAGCCGTTAGCCTTCATCAGCTGCAGCATTTCCTTGTTGAGCTTCTCTTTGTCGTCCTTGTGTTTTTCGCGCAAGCGCGCCAGCTGTGGCTGAATTCGCTGCATCTGCTTCATGCTCTTCATGCTCTTCAGGGTCAGCGGATAGGTGATGAGCTTGACAAGTACGGTCAGCAAGATGATCGCCAGGCCGAAGTTGTGCAGATAACGATAGAACCACTTCAGCGCTTCCAGCATGGGATAGGCGAAGACGGTAAACCAGCCGAAATCCACGGCGGAATCCAGATGGCCGCCGGCCTTCTTCAAAAGATCGATATCTTTTGGACCGTAATAAAGACGCAGCGGAATCTGCGCGGCGTTGTTGGCCACCGGAAAGAAAAATCCGGCCGCCACTTCGCCATTTTCGAGTGGCCGCGCCTGAAATTGCGGCTGAATGCCTTCGTTGCGGTTTGAAATCGCATTCAGAAAATACCGCGAAGCGAAGCCAAACCATTTGCCCTGCTGCTCTTCCTTCACATCGTCGAGGTCACCGACGGTCCAGTTCTTCTGCCCACCGGTACGATTCAAAAATATCTGGCGTCGTTCATTTTCCAGCTGATTTTTTGGCAGGGTTTTGATGGCCTGAAGACCGATATAAAGGAGGCTCGGCCCGGGAATTTTAAAGCTAACCGTGGTGTCATTATCGAGAGAATAAATCGCGGGATCGAGCGTATACGTACGACGGACGCTGACCTTGTCGTCTTCATAGGAAAGCACCAGATTGTTGGCGTCGGACTTCTGTACCTTATAGTTCACGGCCGCAAGATAGGTCCAGTCTGGCGAAGGCGAGTTGAGCTGAAGCTGGTCGGGGCCGCCCACCAGGCGGCTAATGCGATCGGCCTTGGTGCCGCGATAGTCCGCCAAATTAAAGGTCGTAACCACGCCGCCCTTTGTGGAAATGGTGGCGCTGTAGTCCGCCTTACCTAAAGTAACGGTCTGGGGACCCGAAATGGTGGCGCCCGTTTTTCCGGTACGAGGCGCTTTTTTATCGCCCGTGGCGTTCGAGGCATCCGCAGAGTTCGCGGTCACCGTGTCCGTCGCCGCTGGGGCGGACTGCTGCTGAAGCAACTGCTGCTGTTGCTGGTAGGCCTGCTGCCGATCGGCGTAAGGTTTCAGATAAAGCTGATTCCAAAGCAGAAAAATACCGGCGCAAAGAGATACCGCTAAAAAGACTTTCTTATCCATGACCGCTCCATGTGCTGCACGAAAGTATGCGTTTGATACCAAGAGCCGCGCCCTTCAGCACTCCGTGCTCGCGCAACGCTCTCTCCATATAATGACTGCACGTCTCTTCGAAACGGCAATGAACGTCGAATGCCGTTTGAATTGCCGGCGAAACCAACAACCGATAAAGATAAAATAAGGGCTTAAACAAATGCACCATCAATCACGCGATCCATTCGCGCAAATGTCGTTTCAGCGCGTCCGGATAATCCATGGTCAGTTTTGGTGGAATTCTAAGGACGATGTTGAAGTCGCTGTCTCCCAGAGTTTCTTTGCTCTGCCGAAACCACTCCCGCACAACCCGCTTAAGCCTCATTCGCCAGACCGAGCTTAGCCGTCCCTTGATCGTAATGCCAAGGCGTGCTTTTCCGGTTTCGTTGGATTTCCAAAATACCTGGAAGGTGGGCGCTTTATAGCTTTTTGGATTCTGAAACAAGCGGACGAACTGCGGCCGCTCCGTCATTCGACAGCTTCTTGAGAAACTTTGTTTACGCATAACGTCTTCGCGGGCGATCACATTCCGCCCAAAAAACAGTTATTTGCTGGCAACCTTCGCGACCAAGCGCTTGCGACCTTTACGGCGGCGTGCATTCAACACGTCTTGGCCACCGCTGGTTGCCATGCGGGCACGAAAGCCGTGCGTACGACGGCGCTTAATTCTACTAGGCTGTAATGTTCTTTTCATAGGACAGCCTATTTACGCGAAGCTTCCTCTGGAGTCAAGAAAGTCTACCAGGCCTGCTTGCGGCCCGGCCCGGCATAGGTTATCAGTGGCAACCTGGGATTTTGGGGGAGTATGGCCAAGACGTTTCATTGGGAAGAATTGCTTGCGGAGGTCGCCAAGCGGATTCCGCCACAGCAATTTCGTGCGTGGCTGGAACCTGCTCGTTTCGTCGCAATAACCGACCAGCACCTGGTAATCAGCGCTCCTACCGTCTTTAGCAGAGACTGGGTCAACGATCATTACCGTGAGACTTTTCGGATGGCCTTGTTGCAGCTTTACGGAATTCACGTGGCGCTAAAGGTGGACGTTGAGTCGGCGGGCGGCGACGACGCCGACTTGAGTTCGAGCGATTCCAGCGCAATGCTAAGCATGCCTCGCGGCCAGGAACGCGTAGAGTCTAATGAAAACGGTGAGTTATCTCTATTTGATCTTCCATCGGCCGACCGACTGGCCGCGCCGATGCCCGGCCCCGGCGAACGTTTTGAGGCCCCGGAGCACGTATCAAATGAGCCCGTGGCGGCCCTTTCAATACGGGACATGACCGCCTCGATAGTCCGAACCATGGGCCAGCCCGTCGATCCCAAGCATACTTTTGATACCTTTGTTGTAGGCGCGAGCAACCAGTTCGCTCACGCCGCCGCCCGTGCCGTCGCCGAGCAGCCGGCCAGCCAATACAACCCGCTTTTTCTTTATAGCGACGCCGGCCTCGGTAAAACGCACCTTTTGCACGCAATCGGAAACTATGTCTTGAGAGTGAATCCCAAGGCAAAGATCTGCTACCTTTCGGCTGAAAAATTCGCCAATGATCTGATTGAATCCATTCAGCACGGAAAAATGCCGCAGTTTCGCGAACGGTACCGCGATACTTACGACATGCTTCTTATTGACGACATTCAGTTCATCGCGGGCAAGGACAGAACCCAGGAAGAGTTTTTCCACACCTTTAATGCGCTTCACTCCTCGCGCCGGCAAATCGTCGTAACGAGCGATAAGTTTCCAAAAGACATTCCTGGCCTGGAAGATCGCATTCGCACCCGGTTTGAGTGGGGCCTGATTGCCGATATTCAGCCGCCCGAAATCGAGACTCGCATCGCCATTTTGCGAGCAAAAGCAGAAATAGATGACATCTTTCTTCCGAACGATGTCGCCCTGTTCCTGGCGTCGAATATCAAATCGAATATCCGCGAACTCGAGGGTGCGCTCATTCGCCTGGGAGCACAGGCCTCT
>JBBRLF010000234.1:0-8235 GCA_038231515.1 candidate division WWE3 bacterium | reverse complement strand
GAGCCTGCTGCTTGGTCGTGCGTGCCTTGGCGCCCCGGCGCAGCCATTCGGTTTCGCGGCGCAGAGTGTTCTTCAAGATGATCTCGCGGCGCTCCTGCGCCTGCATGAGCTGGTCTTTCGTGTCCAGATAGGTGGCATAGTCGCCCCGAACGCTGAGCAACCCGCCCACGTTTCGCTTGTCGAGCTCCAGGATGCGCTTGGCGATTCGCTGCAGAAAAAGGCGATCGTGAGTTACGGTGAGGGTCGAGAAGCGCGCCCCCGCCAAAAAAGACTCGAGCCAAAGAATGCTTTCGACGTCGAGATGGTTGGTGGGCTCATCAAGCAAAAGCAAATCAGGCTTGCGGGCCAACTCACGGCCCAAAGCCACCCGTTTTTTCCAGCCGCCCGAAAGCGTTTCAATCAAGGCTTCGCCGTTTTCGATTGAAAGCTTGGACATGATTTCTTGCGCCAGCGCAATGCTTTCCCAGTCTTCGGCATGCGGACCGAAATGGGACGAAGCCCCTTCCATGATCGTGGATTCCACGGTGGCCTCGGGCGCGAAAAGCGGCGTTTGTTCGAGGTAACCCACCTTAAGGCCACGCTGCATCGAAAGCGTTCCGCCGTCTGGAGTTTCACGCGAGGCCAGCAGCTTGAGCAAGGTTGACTTGCCGGCGCCGTTCGGCCCGATGAGACCAATGCTTTCATTGTCTTCGACCGTGAAGGTGATGCCGTCAAAGAGAGGGCGAACGCCATAGGTCTTTTTCAAGTTGTGCGCGCTGATGAGAATGGACACGGGGATTCCTACTTCGCCTGGGGTTTGAGATCAGCTGGTCTTGCGGCCCGGGCCGGAGCGCCGGATGGCGCCACGACTGCCTTGTTGCCGCGCAGGTCATGCTCAACGCTTTTTGCCGCTTTGGCGTTGGCGTCCGAAAGTTTGATAAGCTTGGTTACCCAGGGCTGAAAATACGCAGTCTTTTTTCCCTGCCAGTCGACGTGGGTGCCCTGCAGACACTCGGCTTCCACCGCCTCTTCAGAGCCATTGGCGCCAACCGTCGCAAGTAACAGTTTGAGGGCCTTGTCGCAGGAAGCGGCATCGGAAAGTGGCCCATTCATGAGCTGCTCGGTACGAAAGCGATCTGCATTTTTAGCCAGCAACGTGGGTACCAGGCCACCGATCTCGGCACTCGTGCCCATGCAATCGGTGGTAATGCTTTTAAAGCCCTTCTTGGACAAGAGCTCGGCAAGCTTGGTGCCGGCCGTCTGGCAGTCTTCGAGCGTTTCACGGGGCATGCCCTGGCCGCTGAAGTCGAGCAGAGGACCGATTTTGGACGGGCCCAGGGCCCAGGCTGCGGTACCGATGAGAAGGGTGATTAACATGACTTAAATTCGCCTTTCAGAATTGGGGCGAGCTTAGCACGAATTAGCTCAGCCGCCCTTTTTAAGTCTACCTGATCTGCGGTTGTCAGGCCTCGGCAAAGTTCGCCCAGGATTTCCGCTTGAATTACGCCAGCATCGTAAGCCAGGCGGTACGGTACCCGCGAAAAAGTGACCAGGGAATAGCGCGAGACGTACTCGCCCGGAAAGCGCGTTTGTAACAGTTTTTCCACGCTCTTTTCGAGCAGAAACTGCGGATCGCCCACCTTGTCCCGCATCTCGATGAAATTTTCGACCGCCATGTCGGCGATCGCGTCGGCGTTGCCTCGGCGTAGAAGGGTTACGTCTGTGAACAAGGCCTCCCAGCTATCGTGCCGGTCGAGTGCCTCATTGAGCACCGAGCAGTCTTCGAAGCCGCAGTTCATGCCCTGGCCAAAAAATGGCACGATCGCGTGGGCGGCATCGCCCACCAGCAGCGCGCGGCCGCCCAGATTCCAGGGTGCGCAGCGGATTGTCACCATCTGGCCCGTCGGATTCGTATAAAAGTCTTCTTCGAGCTCGGGAATCAGCGGCAGGGCATCGCGAAAGTTCGACTCGAAAAAGTCGTGGACGGCAATGGGTGAGGTCAGGCGCTCAAAGCTGTTGGGGCCCTTGAACGGCAGAAATAACGTACAGGTGAAGCTGCCGTCAAAGTTGGGCAGCGCGATCAGCATGAAGGTGCCGCGCGGCCAGATGTGCAGCGCATTTTTTTCGAGATAAAAACCGCCGCCAGGCGCGGGTGGAATCACCAGCTCTTTGTACCCGTAGTCGAGCGTTTCGCGGCGGCTGACGAAGCCTGGATACTTCAAGAGGTCCGCGCGAATGGCCGAGGCGCTGCCGTCGGTGCCGATGATGACCTCGTTTTCGGGAAACAGAGAAAGGTCTTCTATGGCCGAGGAAAAATGAATCTTCACCCGCCCCGTTTCTTCGGCATGATTCATCAAAGCCTTGTTCAGGCCAGCCCGCGAGATGGAGTTGATGCACTGGGAGTCGTCCACGCCATAAGATTGAAAGGTCAGCTCGCCTGCCGGCGAATGCATCATGCGCCCGCGCATCGGAACTGCCTGCTTGAGAATTTCGGCTTCCAGCCCAACCTCGCGCAGCGCGTGCAGGCCCCGGGTGGAGACGGCAAGATTGATCGAGCGGCCCGCGCCCGCGTTCTCGCGCCGCATGTCGGGGCGCCGCTCGAAAAGATCGACCTCAAAGCCGCGACGGGCAAGATAGATCGCGAGCAGCGAGCCAACCGGACCGGCGCCCACGAGATTGACGTTCTTTCCGGCTTTATCAGGCGTGAGCATGTTCACCCAAAATCTTGACGAGCGTGAATACGTCGACGAAGCGATTGTACAGCGGCGCCGGCGCGACCCGAATGATGTCGGGCTCGCGAAAATCGCACATCACACCTTTTTCGGCCAGGTCTTTAAGCAGCTCTTTTGGGTTTCCGCGCAGCCGCAGCGAAAGCTGCGAGCCCCGCTGGCTCTGGTCGCGCGGCGTAATGATGGTGCAGTAGCCTTGCGGCAGCTGTTCAAGTAAAAATTCGAGATAGCCCGTCAGGCGGTCGCCCTTTTTTCTGATCTCGGTCATGGTGGCTGAGTCGAAAATTTCCAAGGATGCGCGCAGGGCCGCCAGCTGAAAAATCGGCGGATTGCTCAGCTGCCAGCCCTCTGCTCCCGGCAGCGGATCAAACTCAGGACCCATCTGAAACCGGGTCTTCTTGTTATGGCCCCACCAGCCCGAAAAACGCGGCAGCTGCCACTCGTGGGCGTGACGTTCGTGCACGAAGCAGCCCGCCAGATTGCCCGGACCGGCGTTAAGATACTTGTAGCTGCACCACACGGCGAAATCGACGTTCCACTAGTGAAGCTTGAGGCTCAGGTTGCCTGCGCCGTGCGCCAGGTTGAAGCCGGCCTGCGCGCCCACCTTGTGAGCAGCCTCAGTCAAAGCTTGCAGGTCAAAGGCCTGACCCGTCAGGTAATTCACATTACCCAGCATAACCAAAGCCAGCGCTTCACCGTGCTGGGCAATCGTGGCCAGAATGTCTTCCGTGCGCAATGTGGCTTCGCCCTTGCGCGGCCAAAGCTCGACGATGGACTCGCTCGGCTCACGGCCGTGAAATTTGACCTGCGAGGCCACGGCGTACTGATCTGAGGGAAAAGCGCCGCCTTCGACAATGATTTTGTGGCGCTTGGTCGTGGGCCGGTAAAACGAAACCAGCATCAGATGAAGATTCACGGTCAAGGTGTTCATCACCACAACCTCGATGGGCTTGGCGCCCACCAGGCGTGCGGTCATCTCGGTCAGATTCTCGTGATAGGGCAGCCACGGGTGCTGGCCCAGAAAGTGGCCCTCCACTCCCAGGCGTGCCCAGTCGTCGAGTTCCTGATTGATGTACTCGCGGGCCTTGCGCGGCTGCAGCCCCAAGGAGTTGCCTGCGAAGTAAAGCACGTCGCCGCCAGTGGGGCTGCGGGGAATGTGAAACTGGTCGCGATAGGTTTTAAGCGTGTCGCTCTCGTCCATCGAATGCGCGAACGATTCTGTATTCTGGTATTTCATTTTCCCCTCAGCCATTCCAGCGCGTTTCCGCTCATTAACTGGTGCCGGCTCTTGTCGCTCAGCTTCAGTGAATCAATCAGCCGACCCGGCTTAAGCTCACCCAGCGGAAATGGGTAGTCGGTGCCCAGCGCAACCCGGTCCTCGCCAAAGATGTTCAAGATGAATTTGAGCGTCTCGGCGTCATGCACCAGCGAGTCGACGTAAAATTTTCCAAGATAGCTCCGCGGCCCGCCCTTCTTGTCCTTCAAATCCAGGGCGCAGAGGTCGGGGCGCGCCTCAAAGCCGTGCTGAATGCGACCCAGGGTTCCGGGAAACGCACCGCCACCGTGCGCGAAGGCCACGCGCAACCGGGGCAGCCGTTCGAAAACCCCGCCGAAAATCATTGAGCAGATCGCCAGCGAAACCTCGGCAGGCATGCCCACCAGCCAGGGCAGCCAGTATTTCTGCATCTGGGCCTGACCCATCATGTCCCAGGGATGAATGAAAACGGCGGCACCCAGGGCTTGGGCTGCTTCGAACACGGGAAACAGGTTTTCGTCGCTCAGGTTCCATTCGCCCACGTGCGAGCCCAGCTGCACACCGGCCAGGCCGTTTTTCATCGCCCGTTCCAACTCGCGAATCGCCAGTCCCGGGGCCTGCATGGGCAACGTGGCCAGACCGGCAAAGCGTGTCGGATGGCGGGTCACAATGTCGGCGATGTGATCATTGAGAAACTTGGCCAGATCCAGTCCGTCGTCGGGCTTTGTCCAGTAGCTGAACATGACGGGTACCGTGGACAGCACTTGCAAAGTTACGCCCTGTTCGTCGCATTCCTTGATGCGAACGTCGGGGTCCCAGCAGTTGTGCTCCACTTCGCGAAAAAAATGACCGTCATCGCGTACCATGCGCGCGCCACACGACTTGTGGTGATCGAGCTGGATGAAGCCGCCATAGCCGTACTTCTCTTTGAAGCGAGGCAGGTCTTTGGGCAGAATGTGGGTATGGATATCAACTTTTTGCATGCTTGGTTCCGCATTTGCGACAGGTCGTATTTTGCTCGCTGCCGAAGAAACGGGCAAACATGGGCTGCAGCTGCGTCGTGATATTGGTGACGTGCAGGTATTCTTCGTAGAGCTTCTCGCCGCAGCCCTGACAGATCCAGAGAAAGCCGTCGTTCTCGCCCGGGCGTCGCTTGCGTTCAAGCACCAGACCCACGCTGCCCGCCGGCCGCTGGGGCGAGTGCGGGACTCGGGGCGGAAGTAAAAAGATGTCGCCCTCGCGGATAGGCATATCCACGGGCTTACCATTTTCCAGCAGGCGCAGGTTCATATCGCCTTCGAGCTGGTAGAAAAACTCCTCGCCCTCGTTGATGTGGTAGTCGGTGCGGGAATTCGGACCGCCCACGACGGTAACCATGAACTCACGGTCTTCCCAGATTTGCTTGTTGCCTACGGGCGGCTTCAATTGGTCACGGTTTTCGTCGATCCATTTTTTAAAGTTGAAGGGTTTTATCATTTTACAGCTCCGCTATGCATTTCAGCTCGATGGCAATGGGAGTGGGCAGGCAGTTGATCTCCAAAGTAGTGCGGCACGGCTGATTGTCTTTGAAATATTCGGCGTAAAGACGGTTATAGATTTTGAAATCATCTTTCATGTTCGTAAGTAATACGGTTACGTCCACGAGATTGTCCCAGCTCGAGCCGGCCTCTTCGAGAATGTAACGCACGTTGCGGAATACCGAGTGGCATTGGGCCTCGATGTCGTACGAGCTGATGTTGCCCTGGGCGTCGAGCTCGACGCCGGGAATTTTTTTTGTCCCACGTTCGCGCGGTCCCACGCCCGAGAGAAAAAGCAAGTTACCCACCTTGCGCGCATGCGGATAGGCGCCAACCGGCTCAGGTGCCTTTTTGGATTCGATCAGATCTTTACGCATACGTTTTGTGCCTCGGTAAAAAATCTCAATGCGTCGAGTCCGCCTTCGCGTCCGACGCCGGAATCCTTCATGCCGCCAAAAGGCGTGCGCAGGTCGCGCAGCATCCAGCAGTTGACCCAGACGATGCCCGCCTTGAGCCGCGCCGAAAAACGGTGTGCCCGCGTGACGTCGCTGGTCCAGATGCTTGCCGCCAGCCCGTAGCGCGTGCCATTGGCCCAGCCCAGTGCCTGCTCATCGGTATCGAAGGGCATCAGCGTGGCCACCGGGCCGAAAATCTCTTCCTGATTCGTGCGGCATTCCGCCGCCAGGCCTTCAATAAGCGTGGGTTCGATAAACCAGCCGTTGCGGCAGCGGCCGTCAACCTGGCCGCGCTTGCCGCCGCACAGAATTTTTCCGCCTTCGGTTTGCGCGAGCTCCAGATACGACATGACCTTTTCAAAATGCGGCTGCGAGGTGAGTGCTCCCTGATCGGTACTCGTCACCAGAGGGTCGCCGATCTTGAGTGCGCGCGCCCGTTCGAGCAGCGCGGCTTTGAATTTCTCATAGATGGGGCGTTGTACAAAAATCCGCGAACCGCAAAGGCAGATCTGCCCCTGGTTTGAAAACGCCGCACGTGCGGTGCCAGCCACCGCCTCGTCAAAGTTGCAGTCGGCAAAGACGATGTTGGCGTTTTTGCCGCCCATCTCCAGCGAAAGCTTCTTAAAGGCGGGTGCCGCGATACGCGCAATATCCTCGCCGGTGCGCGTGCTGCCCGTAAAGGAGACTGCTTTGATCTCGGGGTGGCTTGATAGCGTGCTGCCAACTTTCGCGCCCAGGCCGTGTACGATATTGAGCACGCCGGGTGGCAGCCCGACGTCGCGGCAGATCTGTGCCAGAAGATACGCGGTCATTGGTGTGACCTCAGAGGGCTTGGCCACGACGCAGTTGCCGGCGGCCAGCGCTGGCGCGATTTTCCAGCTTAACAGATAAAGCGGAAGATTCCAGGGCGAGATGCAAGCGACCACGCCCAGAGCGTGGCGATTGGTGTAGTTCACCGCCGTATGATCGGTAACATGGGCTTCGCTGGAAAACTGGGTGATCGCGTCGGCAAAAAAATCAAAGTTTGCCCAACTGCGTGGAATGTCCACGCTTGCCGTGACCGAAGACGGCTTGCCCGTGTCAATGGCTTCGGCCAGCGCCAGCTCGCTTTTGCGCGCCTCAATGCCGCGGGCAATTTTGCGCAGGTACTGTGAACGCTCGGTGGCGCTGGTTGCCGACCAGGCCGCAAAGGCCTGCGCGGCGGCGGCTACCGCGCGGTTGACATCGGTGGCGTCGGAATCAGGTACCCGCGAATACACTTCGCCGGTTGCGGGCGACCAGTTGTCAAGCCAGCCCTTGGAAGACGCAGCTACGAACTCGCCCCCGATATAATTTTTCAGCTCTTCCATAACACCGCCCTTACGGGTGACGCGTCAGCGCCTTTGATTTTAAGCGGCAAGGCCGCCAGTTGATATAGTCCGTCGGGCACCTGGTCGAGGACAATTCCTTCAAGAATTGCCATGCCGTTTTTAAAAACGGCGTTGTGGCTCTCGAGCGCTTCGTCACCGCTGGGGTCGATCGATGGCGTGTCGATGCCGACCAGAAAAACGCCTTGCGCCGCCAGCACGTCGACCAGCCCGGCTGACAAGGAGTTGAAATCGCCGTTCCACTGGTTGGGATCAGGAAATGAACCCGTTTTAAACAGCACGCGTTTGGCGGCAATCGTGAACTTCGAGATGTCGGCCGGCTGAATTCGCTCATTCGGACCCAGCTTAACGCTGATCACCTGGCAGGGGCCCAGGTAGTAGCTTAGATCGCGGGCTTCAATGCCGGCGCCGGCGGGGTGATAGTGATTTGGGGCGTCGGTGTGCGCGCCGATATGTACCGTGGTTTTGATGCTGGACAGGACCAGATTGCCCCCGGTTTTGAAGTCGAGGGTAATTTTGCGTTCGAAGGGGCAGTCGCCCGGAAAGACGGCCGTGCGTTCAGAAATCTCCGGCGAAATGTCGTAAATTGAAGCAGTTTCAGAAATTTCGGCCATGCCAATATTCATCATATTACGGCCTGAGAATCTAGTTCCCAATCGAGGTATTTTAATTATAAGAGCTTTTACCTATGCTATTAGAACTCGCCAAAATCCTTGATAATGCCCTGCTCGAAGCGCGCGAAGTCGAGCGCCTGACGGCGAAGGTTCCCGATCTCAAGCTGGCCGATGCCTATCAGATTCAGGACGAAGGGATTCGCTTTCGCCTGAGCCGCGGTGAAAAGCTGATCGGGCTCAAGATGGGGCTGACGTCCAAGGCCAAGCGTGAGCAGATGAATCTTGATTCGCCGATCTATGGGGTGCTCACCGATCGAAT
>JBBRLF010000233.1:0-8273 GCA_038231515.1 candidate division WWE3 bacterium | reverse complement strand
GTCGAGGTATTCGGGATAGACAATCTTCTTGTCCACGGCCATCTCCGGCGTAGGCCAGAACTGGCCGCCCATCCCGCCGATGATCAGTCCCGAGTTGATGATCGTCGGCCCCGGAACCCATCCCTGCTCGATGGCTTGGCGGTGACGGGGTTGGCTGATGCTGGTGGTGGGGTTGGCTGATGCTGGTGGTGGGATTGGCTGGTGCTGGTGGTGGGATTGGCTGGTGCTGGTGGTGGGATTGGCTGGTGTTGCCGGGTTTAGCTGGTGATGCTGGGATTGCTCGAGGTTGGCGGAACGGTTTGGTGCTGGTGGAACTGGCTGGTTGGTCCAACCAGGATACATAGGTGACGTTTTTGCCAGGAGCCATGGGTGGCATCAGACTGAGGCATTGGGCGGAGTGCTTGCCGCCGAACGGAGTGCTCGCCACCGAACGGAGCACTCGCCACCGAACAGGTCGCCCGTCACCAAAAAAATAACCGCTGAAGACCGAGCGATCCGTCCTGTGACGAGTTAATTTTTGGACTCGGGGTCGAGTTGCACGAAGGCCGGACAAGATTAGAAAATAAAATCGCATCAAATTGGAAAATAGTTTTTGACATGCTTTTTATGCTTGTCGCTTCTGACTGTTCACATGCGTGTAAAGTAGCCGCAAATGGCTTTGTTTGCCCGGCATTGCGGTCGTTCGACAGCAGTGTTCTGTTTTTACAAATTTAATCCATTTAATGAGTCCCGAGGCCATTCTGAGTGTTTTATTGAGTCGAAAAAAACCGTGTTATTCCTGTTCGGCCTCTCGGGGAACCAGCGGCGGAAAAAGGAGTTAATCGATGAACGGTCAGATGAGCTATTCACAGGAAAAATATTCGGAGGACGAGGTTTCGCGGGCAACCCACGAGCTTATTCACGCCCGCGCAGTTCGTGTCGGATTGAGTTACCGCCATAGCATCAGTGAGCTTATTGATTGCTTGCAAGAGGTTGACGCACATAAAACTCATCGCGCCTTTGATTGCACAAGTCTACTGCAGTACGCCACCAGGCATATCGGATTGTCCGTGGACGTAGCCCTTAACCACATCAACGTTGCGCGCAAAGCAATCGAAGTGCCAGCTCTCAAACAGGAGATTCGTAACGGCGCCTTGACCGTATCCAAGGCCCGAAAGATTTGTTCCGTACTGAATGTTGAAAATCAGGGGCAGTGGCTGGAGCTGGCAAGGACGCTTTCGACTCGCGAGTTGGAAAGGGAGGTGGTGAAGGTCAATCCCAGGGCTGCCGTCATCGAAAAGGCAAGTTACGTCACGGCTGATCGCTGGTTGGTTCAGTTTGGTGCCTCTGAAACATTGATGGGTCTGCTTAGGTCAGCTCAGGATCTGGTGTCGACGAGTCAGAAGAAGGCGGCAAACTTTGAGGCCACCTTTGAGGTAGTGCTCAACGAGTATATACAAAGACATGATCCGGTGAAAAAGGCTCAACGTATTGAGGCCAGAGCCCTTTCTAGGGATTGGATCATGAGCAACAACCGGAGTCCCGTTCCGGGTAGGAGCGCCAGTCCAAGTGCCAGTCCCGATCCCAGTCCCAGCACCCCAACTCATCCGTCATCCGTCACGGGACGGATAGCATCCACGCAAGGTAAGCCAAGAAAACCTCTCGCGGCCAGCCTCCAACACCAGCTTAACCTGCGTGATCAAGGCCGCTGTACGGAAAAGGACGCCATCGGAAATAGATGTGCCAGCACCCGCTGGCTGGATTTTCACCATCTCATTCCCGTGCATCTCGGGGGCAAAGACTGCGCAGCAAATCTTACTACCCTTTGCAGAGCGCATCACCAGATCTGGCATGGCAGGAACTCAGCGCACAGCGGTCATTGAAAACAGCGCAGGCAATGTCCGCTATGCGCAACTTTTACGAGAGCTTGCTCACTGCCCCAGCATCTGCCGATAGCGCGCCAGATACTCATTGGCTGCGCCATGGTTGCCAGCAACAGCGGTAATCCATTCCTCGGCCTGCAGCACGGTGTTCTTCAGGCCTTCGAGGCCCTCGCGGTTCACCTGATCGGACGACATCTTGATATCGGGAATGACGTAGTTGCAATAAAGGATCAAGGCATGCGAGCCCACGGGCTCGGTGCGCATATAACCGTCGATATAGGTCAGCTTGGTCATGCCTTCGGAATGCACCAGATTCCAGTTCAGCATATAGGTCGCGCCCTCTTTGGTCGCGGTATCGCTGACGGTGTAATGACTGTTGGGCACATACCAGTGACCGGTATCGGCTTCGTAGCGGATTCTGGCCGTATTGCCCTTGGTTTCTTCTACGGTGGATTCCTTGAGCTGCTTGAGATGTTCTTTTTGTTCGCCATACGAGGTGAAGACGGCCTGGATCAGTTCGGCGTCCAGATCGACAAGCTTCAAGATATAATTGATGTGATACTCAGTATCAGAGTGCTCGTCGGATACGGTGACGAGTTCACCCTTGTTCAGCTCCGCTTTCATTGGCTCGCTCAGCGACTCATAACGAAGCGTGCGATTGCACTGTGAGTGGCCCTCGGTATCTTCGGCCCGGACTGGGGTGGAGTGGATCAGGGCCAGACTTGCAATCAGCACGGAAATTTTTAGCATCGAGTTCTCCTGGACGAGAAAGCTAGAAAGCAACCGAGGGTCCGTCAAGGGGAGATTCCTTTCTTTTTCTGCGCATGACAGCCTTGTTAGCTGGGATTATGGCCGCGCAAGCCTGGCATGTCTGCTGCAGAGCATTTCGTTCGCATGTCCCCGCAAAAGCACCGCCGAATTGCTACAACGATACCTGATCGACTTGACCGTTTGCCCTGGTCACGTTGGCACTGGCGAGTCGTGATCGCGCTGGGCGTTATCTGGATTCTCGATGGTCTCGAAGTGACTATCGTAGGTTCGGTGGCCAGCGTGCTCAATGAGCCCACGACGCTGGGGCTGACCGAAACCCAGATTGGAGCCTCGGCCAGCGCCTATCTTGCCGGCGCGGTAACCGGCGCACTGTTTTTCGGACGACTTTCGGACCGATTCGGGCGAAAAAAACTTTTTCTCGTCACCCTGGCTCTTTACGTCGTTGCCACGACGTTGACCGCGCTTTCCTGGAGCTTCATCAGCTTCGCCGTTTTTCGTGCACTGACGGGAGCGGGTATTGGCGGCGAGTCGTCGGCGGTCAACTCGGCCATCGACGAGCTATTGCCGGCACGGGTGCGCGGGCGTACCGCCATCATATTAAATGGAACTTATTGGCTTGGCACCGCGCTGGGCGCCGCGGCCAGCGTCATTCTGCTCAATCCGCGTTTTCTACCCCATCAGATTGGCTGGCGGGTGGCGTTTGGAATGGGGGCGGTGCTCGGAATCATGATTGTCTTTGTCAGGCGTCATATTGCCGAGAGTCCGCGGTGGCTGCTGCTGCATGGAAGGGTGGAAGAAGCGGAACATACGCTGCGCAAAATCGAGCAGGTCGTCGCCGCGGAGTCGGGCTTTTCGCCTTCGGGCCCCGCGATCGTAAGAACCATCGAGGTCAAGGGCACCGTGTCGTTTTCAGCAATCGCCTACGAGCTTTTTCATCGCTATCGCAGGCGAGCACTGCTGTGTCTGTCGCTGATGATCTCGCAGGCGTTTACCTACAACGCGATCTTTTTTACGTACGCGCTGGTGCTGCGAAAATTTTACAACGTCGTGCCCCAAAGAATCGGCCTCTATATCCTGCCCTTTGCAATCAGCAACTGGATTGGCCCGCTAGCGCTTGCGCAGCTCTTCGACAGAAAAGGCCGAAAGATCATGCTCGCGATCACCTATGCGCTTGCGGGCGTGTTGCTTGCCGGCACGGGCTATGGCTTTGCCATGAATTGGCTTACTTCTTATTCCCTGCTCCTGTGCTGGTGTCTCGTATTTTTCTTCGCGTCGGCTGCCGCGAGTGCCTCGTATCTTACCGTGAGCGAGGTTTTTCCCGTCGAGATGCGCGGCCTGGCCATCGCGCTGTTTTACGCCATCGGCACGGCGATAGGGGGCGTGGGCGCGCCGGCGCTGTTTGGCGCACTTATTCAGAGTGGCAGTCGCACGCACGTCGCCTTCGGCTATGTTTGCGGCGCGGTGCTCATGCTCGGCACGGCGCTTTGCGCGCTCGTGCTGGGCGTGCCGGCTGAAAGAAAATCACTCGAGGAAATTGCGGAAATGCCCGATGTGGGCCCAGCAAAAGATGTGAACGAGCAAAAGACGGTCGGCCCTGCGGCCCAATGAATCCAACCCCTTGCGTCCCTGAAGCCATGCGAATTGCGGAAACCCCTGAGACGAATTAAATTGAAGCTCATGACGTTGACCCCTGCCATCGAGCTCAACGCTTTACCGCACGCACAAGCCGCCGCTCTGGCGGCCACGGGCGTGCCCGTGTATCTGTCGGTGAATCCGATCGAGTACCATGGCCCGCACCTGTCACTTTATAATGACTATCTGCTGTCGGTGGCGGTGGCGGAAGATCTGCATTGTCGGATTCAGCAGAAGCATCCCGAGTGGCCCCTGGTGTTTGCGGCACCGCTGCATCTGGGCGTCGATCCGACGCCGGGACGTGGCTCGGTTGCGCATTCTTACCGCGCCGTAAAACAGGCGGTGCTCGCGGCCTGCGCCGGGCTTGCGGCCTTGGGCGTAAAACGCGTCATCATCATGACCTTTCACGGCAGTCCAATGCACGCGCTGGCGCTGCAGGCCGGAGTCGAGGAGTTACGCCGGCTGGGCATTCAGGCGTTTGCCCCCTTCAACTTTGTTCTCGAAAAAATGTTGAGTTACCGCACTGGTGATTTCGAGCAGGCTCTGCGACCGCTGGCCGACGCCGGAATGCGCCAAACGATCGACGAGCAGCTTGGTCACGACTTTCATGCGGGATTTTTTGAAACGTCCCTCATCTTGCATTACCGGCCCCAGGCCGTGGATCCGGCGTTCCAGCAGCTCGCCCCTTGCGCGCCAGTCACTGCGGCACCGGGATTCATGCAGCTTGCGCGATTGGCAAACGCACTCGGGCGCACGAGTCTGGCTCGGGAGCTTCAGCTTGCGGCTCAAGGCACGGGCTGGCTGAAGCAGCAGCCCTTTGTGGGTTACACGGGCTGGCCCCATCTTGCCAACGCGCAGTCGGGCGCTGCTTTTGCAGAGGTTATCCTGGAGCTTTACCTCAAAGGATTTGAGGCGGCACTGCTAGGCGGGGCCGGCTCGCCCGAGCCCACTATGAAATGGGTGCGCACGCTGTCGTTAGGTGGACGCCTGGTCGTGCAATGAGGGCGGGCGGTGTAATGACGGCTAGAGATTCAGGCAGATCATGTTCATCGGCGCTTGCAGCTTCTCGCCAATCGCATTGCGCAGCACTTTGACGACGACGATATCACGGGGGCGGTACTCCATTTTTAAATTCAATTTGGCGGGCGCGCTACTCGCGGCGTACCAGCAACTTTGGCGCTGACGGGTTTGAGGCCGGGGACTTACAGAGAAGCGCGATAGCAGCGAAGGCTCGAGCAGCATGCGTACGGCAAGCTTGGGTTGAGGCGAGCATGACGAGCCTTCGAAGATCGATATCGGCGGTGTGCCCCTGAAAAACGCGAAGATCTGGAGCCGGAGCTGCCGCGTCGTCATGAAGTCGAGCAGCAGATTGGCATCGCGGGTGTGCACGACATAGCGAAAGCCTTTGGCCTCGAGAAACCGGCGCGCGGCGTATACCAGAAACGCACGCTGGCTTCTGGGGCCTCTGATGCGAATCGCGAAGTTCGGGCCGCTTAGCGTAGCGGCATCATTGGTGCGCGGGTCATAGGCCGGATTACTGTGCACCCGGCTCACGCTCTCATAAACGGGTTTCTTGCCGCCGCAGCCAGCGGCCACGACGAGCAACGTGCTGAGGACCAACGTCAGATATGGCTGCAGCTTCGTCATAAATCAATCTCCCCGGTTTGAGTTATAGACGCGGGTTAATGAATTACAAGTGTTTCGCGATTCGCAAAATCCAGTCGGCTAGCTACTGGCAAGGTACTGCTTGAGCTTCTCGAGGCGCGCTTTCAAGTTTGGCATGCGCGGAGATTTGAGGGACTCGTTCGTGGTTTCCGTAGCCTGTCGGACGAAGCCCGCCAGCACTCGCTTGCGGACCAGCTTAATCAAGGGGTTCGAAGGAAGGCGGTCGCTGGTTTCGAGAAGCTTCTCACCCGAGAATATCCAGAGCTCAGTCAGGTTTAGCTCGTACTCGGTGCCGGTCGCCGCCGGATAGTCGTGGCTCATTCGCGTTTTGATATAGAGCGTGGCCAGGGTAACGCCGGTGTCGGTTTGTATTCGTTTGGTTTGTACCGCCTGCTGGTAGTTGTCCAGATAGCAGCGAAAGCGACTGTCGGGCGTGGAGGTTTTACAGGCGCCCAGGGGCAGCTCCGTGCCCAGCATTTGTTTGAAGACTCGCGAGCACCACTGAGCTTCGCGCACAGCCCACAGCTGATTCACGAGTAGCGGCGAGGTGTGGCGACTTTCGAGTTTTGCGGCGGCAGTGCAGCCCGCGGCTGCTCCATATTGACAGGCCTGGTTGTAAAGCGTGCGCGCCAAATCAGCGTCGAGATCCTGATGCAGCTTTGCAGCCGCCAGACAGCTCTCGGGATCGGCCCGTTCACAGGCCATTCGTAAAAAAAAAGCGGGGTCCGTGGGATCGGCCTCGGGCCCCCGGCTACCCATCTGCCCTCGCAAGCTGCACGCGGCGGCCAGGCCCGCGAAGCAAGCTTCTTCCAATGGACGGGCGGCCGCTTTGAGTTTGCCTGCCTCGAAATACGCGGTCCCCGTCTTTTGGCGGGCCTGCGCATATTTGGCAAGGTCCACCGCCGAACCCTGGGCCCAAATTACAATCGAGAGAGACAAGACGAGTTTCAGCATCTTAAGAAATATCTTAACACAAAAAGTCAGGACTTTTCCAAAACCGCCAGTGTTTCGAAGTGCTCCGTCTGCGGAAAAAAATCGTAGGGCTGCAGCAACGTGGGTCGATAGCCTTCGTGCTCAAAGGCTTCCAGATCGCGGGCCAGGCTCGAAGCGCTGCACGAAAGATATACCACCGTCGTGGGGGTTTTGCTTTTTAAGAAGGCCAGCAGCTGCCCACGCACCTCGCGCCCCAGGCCCGGCCGTGGCGGATTGATAAACAAGGCATAGGGCTGCACTATTTTATCCCGTACCTTGGCATCTTGTAGCCGCTGCTCAACGGTTCCGGCAAACGCGGCCTGCGAAATATTTTCGGACGGTCGCAAGT
The DNA here is from genome assembly GCA_038231515.1 of candidate division WWE3 bacterium. Classification (GTDB taxonomy): domain Bacteria; phylum Bdellovibrionota; class UBA1018; order UBA1018; family UBA923; genus JACQAX01. The sequence continues at coordinate 1,022 of JBBRLF010000233.1, read as the reverse complement.
CGCTTGCGTACCTGACCATCTCTCTTGAGCGTTCGATGCCGAGCCAGCCCACGTCTGGGGGCAGCAGCAGCGAAAGATCGCCGGTACCACAGTACAGATCCAGCACCAGAGACGGTTTGCCTGTGAGTAAAAATTCCAGCGCCCTGGCCCGCGCCTCAGCCAGCAGACTCCGGGCAATCTGTCGGAAGGCGCGAACCGGATGGGTGGTGTCCTGCGCCGGATTTCCAAAGATAGGCTGAATGGCGCCCTTTTTAGTAAAAATTTTATATTCCACCTGGGGATTGCAATGAAACCAGACCCGGTCGAAAGGCGGAACCAGAATCCTGTTCCAATCCACCTGCGCAAGCCTTTCGGCATGCTCATGGCGCGCGACGACGACGAGGTGCGGGCTACCCAGCCAGATTCCCGTCAAGGAATCACGGGAAAAGTCGGGAAGCTCGCGAGCAAGGAGCTGGCGCAGCTTGTCGGTCATGATTTGAATCGGCGTGCTTTGAACCGGGCAGCTATTCCAGGAAACAAACTCGTCAGTCCATTTGCCTTGAAGCTGAATGCGGCGATACCAGCCGAAAGAAACGGTACCGTCATTTTCGAAGCAGCTTCTCATCCAGCTTTTTGAGCGATAACCCAGGCGTTCTGCCGGGGGCGCGGGCACGATTTTCTGCAAGACGCTCTGCCAGCGGCCCAGGCGGTCTTCGGCCCATCGTTGCTTGCGGTCGAGCTGCTCGGGATAGGTGAGCTCTTTATAGTGACAGGCCCCGCAGCTGGGGTTGCAGGCGGGATTCGTCGCCAATGTTCCAGTGGAAACCATGGGGGCAGCCTAGCACTTCGCTTACTTTTTTGCTGCGCCTGTTTCAACGATGTATTGCAGCGAGTAGGTGTTGTTGGCCAGGTCGGCCGAGTCGACCCAGATGTTTCCGTTGTCGCAGTCGTAACGGTCGGCGTAGAAGCCGTCGCAATCCGTGCCCCACTCGTTGCGCACCCGAAACTGGCATTTGGTCGCATCCTTGGGGTCGGGACGCCGG
>JBBRLF010000232.1:0-8285 GCA_038231515.1 candidate division WWE3 bacterium | reverse complement strand
GCTTTGGAACCTCGGTCGGCTTGGGTTCAGGCTTCTTTTCCACGACCGGCACCGGCTTAGGCATCGGAATCTTGGGCACCTCGTAGATCGTAACCGTACGATCGGGGAGCTGCTCGATTTCGATGGTGGGATTGACATGCATCACGCTGACTCCGAAAAGCATCAGCACCGTGACCAGTAGTGAGAGAAACCAGATTCTAAAGAAGACGGGATCGCGCTCCATGAGCCGCGGCATCTTGAGGCGCGGGGGCGCCGACGTGAAGTTCATGAAAAAGCTGACGTCGTTGAGGCTTACCTTGGCGAAGTCTTTTTCGCCCAAGGGAAACATCTTGGAGCCCCCGACCGACATGGCGGCCAGGACTTCTTTAAGCGGCAGCAGCTTGCCGTTCTGACTCACGACGCCCGTCATGCTGTCGTGCAGATGCAGCATGTACTGGCCGCCGTCGTTGGTGACGAGGTCAAAGCGGCCTTGCTTGCCCTTGCCCAGGAAGGGCGGAATGCTAAAGTCGTCGCGGCTGCCCGGGCCGATCACGACCCTTTTCTTGTTCACGAAGTGTTCAACGTCCAAAATCGTGTCATCAAAGAACATGACCATCTGTAGACTGAGCTTCGACTCGGGACGATGGTCGAAGATGTCGACAATGCCGCGCTCGTCTTCGAGCAGCAGGGGCGCGAGATCTTCTTTCTCGTTCACGAACAGCGTCTGGCCGCCAAAAGCCTCGCGGGTGGACCGGGGTGCGTGCGGCACCTCATTGAGCGCCTGCACGCGAATGCTGATGAGATAGGGACCGATCTGAACTTTATCGCTGGGGTTGATCGTGGCTTGCAGCGTTTTTTGGCCGTTAACGACAAGGCCGGTGTCGCTGGCCAGATCATAAAGCACGGGCTTGCCATCGATGCCGCTGACTTCGAGAATGGCATGCACCGAGCTGATTGACGGATCGTCCAGGCGCAGATCGCTGGAAGTCGAAGAGCCGATTACCGCGCGCTTCTTGTGCAGACGGAAGACCTTTTCGCCGGCCGCATTCATGCTCTGCACGGTAAGGACTACGATTTGGTCGCTCATCTTATCATCACCGAATCGCGGAGCATCTCTTTATGAAAGTTCTTGCGCCGCTCGACCAGATTCTTTGAGGGGTTGGTCGGCCGCACCGTGAAGTAGAACTCATTGGGGTTCTTCACTTCACCTTCGATGAGCGAGTCATCGAAGTCGACTTTGTTGCGGGATTTGTAAATCACGGTGTTGCCCTCTTCTTTGACGCGTCTTTCGCCCGTGCCGTGAACGGCCGGGCCGTCGCGAAAGCGGCTTTTCTTCTTGCGCGTGTGATCAGCCGCACCGGAGTAGTCGGACGCCGTGAGCAGGAAAACCGCGGCAATCAGACCGAGAGATAATAGTCGCATCATTTTGCAGCGCCTCCGAGGGCCAGCACGAGATCAGCCTGCGCTTTTTCCAACGCGCCAAGCGAGCCTCGCCGATCGTTAAGCATATCCATGGCTTTTTCTTTCTGCCCTTTGTCGCCTGCTAAAATGGACCACACCGTCCAATTGTACCAGAGGTTGAAGAGCTTGCTACCCTGCGCGTCGGATTCTTCAAGCTTTGTGGCGGCTTGGGCAAGCTGCCCCGAACCCAGCAGTGCGACGGCCAGGGCCTCCTGCACTTCCTTGTCTTGCGGAAACCGCGCCCCCAGCGAACGTAGATTATCGAGAGCGGGGCTGAAATGGTGAAAAGCGAGCTGGGATTTGGCGAGATTCAACTTGATGTCGCGGTTGAATTCGGCAACTTCTGCCGCTTTACTGAACCCCTGAGTCGCTTCGACCGTGCGATTCTCGAGAAAGAGCACGACCGAGATATTGCTGAGCGCCGTGGGGCTCTTCGAGTTTAAAATCAGCGCCTGCTCATACAAGAGTCGGGAGATCTTGAGGCGGCCGGCCAGGGCTTCGAGATTTCCGAACTCCACCCAGCTCTCGGCGGCTTTTGAATTTTGCGCGAGCTTTGCCGCCACCTGAATGCGCCAGGCATTGTCGGGTTTGCGCAGCTCGGTGGCATCAAAATCCTGAACCGTGCCGGCCAGCCTCAAAGCGGATTGCCTGGATTCCTGTCCGTCTTGTACCATCGCATAATGTGCTGGTGGATATTCGCGTGGCAACCGCCGGGACAGCCGCTGAGTCAGCGCCATATAGGTGGGCGTGGTTACCCCAAGCTGCAGGCCTTTTTGATAACCTTGCTTGAGATAGTCGATCGAACGGGCCGACATGGGAGCGACCACACCCTCGATGCCGCGCCGATAGGCGTCGGCCTGTGCACCCTGATAGCGCGGGGGCACGGGCGCGTTTTTTAGCTCGGAAGCAAAGCCGGTGAAGGTATCAGAAAGACGCTCCAGAGCGGCAATCCCCCACTCGCCATCGCCATAGCCGACTACGTTAACGTAACGGGTGACGAGGCTGTCGAGTTCTCCCAATTTTTTGCGCGTAACGGCCTTGAGCCGCTCTTCAGGCAGCTCGATTTTGAGCGCCGAAAACTGCTGAAAATAAGGCTCGACCAGCAGAAAGGCGGAGTGCGCCGCGAAGTTGCGCTCACGGCGCGATTTGGTGCTGTTCTTGGTTACCGAACGCGCCGACTCTTCGTAGTACAGCGAAGCTTTGCGGCCTTCATGAATGTTTTGATAGAGCTGGCCCAGCAAATAATTGGCCTCGGCCTTGCGGGTGTTGGGCGTGTTGCGCGAGGCATAGGCTTTGAGCTGACTTACGGCCTCTTGCGGATGACCGGCTTCGACTTCGACCTGCGCCAGATCGAGAGCCAGGTCGTGGCAGCGTTCGTCCGCAAACGCACCGGAGCCACCACCGCTGGCGTGGTGCGCGCTGGAAGACGAACTTTTTGCGGCTCGCCTCTTACCCTTGCGGACCGTGCCGCTTTCGCAAAGCTCCCGGACTCCCTTGGAGCCGGTAATGTGGGCATTGGCGAAGTCCCCGTTGCCCCAGGCCAGCGCAAATGCGGTACGTACGAAGCTTAAGCGTTCGTCGTGACTGTAGACGTCGAGGGAAGAAAGTCTGGAGTAGAGCGTGACGGCTTCGCTAAAGCGGCTCTTCCATAAAAGCTGCGAAGCCACGCGCTTAAGATCTTCGCGGGGCGCGCTGTTTGCCGGAAATTTGGCCAGAATTTTAAGATACACGCGTACGGCGTCGTCGGTCATGCCGGCTTTGTCGTAGTTCACGGCCGCATTGTTCAAAGACTTGGCAACAACCTCGGAGTCATTGCCCGAGGAGCCGGCCAGCCGTTCGTACTCGCCTGCCGCTTTGGCGAAGTCATTGTTCAGCTCGACCTTCTGGACGTTGCTGAAGTCTTCATGAGCGATGACCGAACGCAAGTATTTGGTGAGGTCGCCCTTTTTGTCGGCACCAAGCAAGGTGGTGTTGGCCAGATAGAGCTGCGCAAGCTTGGTCGCATCATCCATTTTCTTGTGTTTGACCAGATCCGCGACCAGATCCTGGGCCGAAGCGGCGGCTTCGGGACGGGACGGATAGAGCTGGATCAGCTCCTCGAGATCATGACGGGCATCGCTGCTCAGGCCATCGGGGCCGGACTTCATGGCCGAGAGTCGGGCGCGCTTGTATTTCAGCTCGATGACCAGCTTGTCATTCGGAAAAGCATGTTCGAAGGCCTCGGCTACATCAAGAAACTGCTTTTCGGCGCTGGCATCTTTGCCCTTGGACGCATCCATGCGCTTGATGAGCAGATTGACCAGGGTGGCGCCGGCATCGCGCCGAATCGTGGGATTGCCCTTGTCGTCGTCAAGCATGGCGCGCAGCTGCGGCATCGCATCGCCCTCGCGGCCTGCGGCCAGCAGGGCGTCGGAGCGATAACCGTCAATTTCGGCCCGCTCGCGCAGATCTTTATCGCTCGACGGCTTCTGCAAGAAAGCTTTGATATACAGCGCATACAGATCGGCGGCGCGACCAAAGAGCTTCACGCTTTTTTTCTTGCGGGCTTCTTTGTGAATTTCGGTGGCGCGGACGCGCAGATAATTCTTGGCGCGCAGCAGAGTGGCCTGGGCATCTTCGCCTTTGCCTATTTCGCCATTGTGGGCCGCAAAAAAATCGACCAGGCGGTTGAGCGCACGCTCTTCGCCAGCGCCGTCGCCGGCTTTGCGGTAGAGCTCCACATTTTTTCCAAGAGCGTCATAGACCAGGTCGGGACGCTTGTCGCCGTACTCGCTAATCAGGCTCTCATTCACTTTGAAGGCGAGCTGGCGTTCACCTTTACGGTCGTAGATGCCCGACAGGCGTGTCAGGGCGTTTACGTAGACTTCCGCTCCGCCGTTAATGCTTGAGAAATACTCATGGGCTTCTTTGAAGCGGCCAGCTTCGGAGAAAAACATCACGATATCGCCCAATGCTTCGTCGCGCAGGCCCACGAACTTCTCTTCCTTGCCCGAAAGCTCGATGACTTTTTTCATCGTGTCGAGCGCGTCAGTTTTGCGACGCATCTTGAAATAGGCCCAGGCCAGCTTGTAGAGCGTGCGCGGATAGCTTGGAATCTTGGTGAACTGGGTTGCCCGCTCGTAATAGGCCAGCGCCTGGCTGTATTTTTTGTTCTCGAAGGCTGTTTCGGCCAGATTGCGAAAGGCCTCGGCCGAATAAGCGCTGTTGGGATAGCGCGTGGCCACGACACCAAAATACTTCGTGGCGTCTTTCTTATTGCCCATCTCCTCGGCGTTATAGCCCAGGAAATAGTAGACCTCGTCTAACTTATTGTACTGCACGCGCGACTTCAAGATGGCCAGGCACGCGTTGGTCGCACCATGCAGCTGCTCGCGCGAGTGATCATGATTCACATTTTTGGGCCGGAGGCCCTGCTTGTACATGTTCTGATGAATCTGATTCTCTTTGAAAAAATAGAACCGATATTTTTCGGTATAGAGCTCGGCCAGACGCAGCAAGATGTCGGGACGCCGGTTTTCGGCGAAGCGCCGGCCCAGTACGATTTTGAGCTGCTGGATTTCCTGCTCGCGCACCCGGTTGATCTGGGTCTCTTCGCTGGTCGTGACCTCTTCGAACTGGCCCTGGGTATAGGCGTGCGCCAGGGGGCTGAAGGTCAGGAAAAAAAGCGCGCTAGTGACTGCCAGCCAGGGTTTACGAGCCACACTGAGACTCGAGTGCAAAAACATAGTCGCCCAGCTCATCTACCCAAAACTCGCCGTTGAACGTCCAGAAATATTGATAGTCCTTGCGGCCGATATCGCTCGAGCCCTTCTTGAGCACGCCGTCTTCATCTTCACTCTGAACCTGTTTCTTCTCGAGCCGCGACTTGCTCTTTCCGAGCATGTCGAGCTTGATATAGGCCATCTTGTCGAGATCGGTAACCAGGTCATTATAGATATCAAGCAAGGAGTTTTTGACGAAAAGGCCGCCCAGAACGCGCACGGTTCTGGCCCGCCAGTTGATGACGCGCGATAAAAACTGCGCAAAGCTCGCGTGTTTGGCGGCCGCCGCCAGATGCTGAGTGCGCGAAGCCTCACTGCCCACGGCGCGTTCCTGCGTAATCTGAGCGGCAAAATAGGGCCCGCGAACGAAACGATTGAGTGCCTGCGACATCATATCATTGGTGTGCAACTTGCGGTGCAGCGCCTCTTTACCGATATTATAGAACGAGCCCAGGTCGCGGTCGTGCGAGAGCAGAAAGCTCTTCATCTGACTGCCTACGCCGGCATAACGGGTTTCGAACTCATGCACGGTCTTGTCGACATCTTCGTAATCACAAAGCTTGAAAAAGCTCTGGGCGCGCAGCACCTCGACTTCGGGGTTGAAAACAAAGCTCAGCGAAGGCGACCGATAGCTGACGAGCTTGCCCAGCGCACGGTTGTAGTCGCCCTTGGCAAAGGCGTTCCAGCCTTGTTCAAAAAGAATGTCGGTCCAGACGAAGCTCGACTTGGGAATATCGTCGAAGGTTTCCTCGGCCTTGTCGAACTGGTTGCCCTGGTAATACGCGCGGGCCAGTCCGGCAGTGCAACGCGCTTCGAGGTCGAAATACTCCTGCTTGAGCGCCTTGGTGCGACTCTGGCTTTTGCTGGCCAGATTCTGGCAGTTTTCAAACTGCGAAATGGCACTGCTGGTTTGCCCGACCATCGCATACGCGGCGGCGCGCAGGTAAGCGGCCTGCGCCAGAATGCCTGAGCCCGAGCTGACGTGAGAGAGTGCGGCCAGCGCCTTGGCCGGTTCGCCTTTAAGCAACTCGTCTTTACCCAGAAAATAGAAGAAGTGCGTGCGCGTATTGCCGTCGTAATCGGCCTCGGTAGTGTTGCGCACGATATAGGGACGAAGGAGATCGCCACCGACGGCTTCGAGCATCTCGGGCAGGTGCACGAGGATGCGCCGAATCGCCGAGTGGTTGCCGCGCTGGAGCGTCTGAATATAGAAATAGCTGGCGGCATTCGGGTAGCCCGCCAGGATAAGTTCTTCGGCAACGTGCCCCAGGGCCACGTCCTGGTAGCTGCCCTGCGCGGTATAGATATTGAAAAAGGTGGCGGCGGACTCATAGTGCTGACCGTCGCCGGAAAGCTTTTGACCTTCGCGATAAGCCTGCTGAATGGCCGTGGGCGAGTCATACGACTGTCCGGCCTGCGCGGGGCTGCGACCGGTTAGCGCCGGGGGTGCAGGCTCGTCTTGGACTTGTAGGTCTTGGGGCGGTATATTGGATACGCTTTGCGCGACCGCAACCGAGCACAGTGAGGTACCCAGTAAAACCGCGGTCAGAATTTTTCGTGCGCTTCCTTGCGCACTTCCATGCATCATATTATCTCCCAGGGACTCCGTGGTTCAGAACGCCCAGCCGATTCCTGCCGTGAAATCGTAATTCTGTGTGTTGCTCTTCGTAACTCCATCCGCCCCGGTAGCGCTGTACATCATACCGAGCAAATCCATACGAACGAGAAAGTTGCGGCTGACATAAAACTGCATGCCCGTGCCGTAATAGAACGTAAACAGGCTTTCAAATAAGAAATCCGGCGCCGCGCCCGCCTTCTTGTTCCGGTCCAGCGCCATGCCGGTCTGACCCGCGCCTGCGTCGAAGTACCAGTCAAAATACAAAATCTTGTTGAAGAAGTTGAGCTTGGAATACCAAGGGGTGTAGGTCAGCAGCGCACCGTAATAGCTCTGATTTTCGCGAATGAAGGGCAGCGCCGAAGGGCTGGCACTCTTTAACGCGGTCAGCGTGCTGTTGTCATGGTTGCTCAGGCTGGAGTAAAAAAATTCTACGCCGAACATTTCGCTGAACCAGAACGCCGCACGGGGCACGATTTCGTATTCAGTACGGTAAGGATTGCTCAGATTCAGGCCGCCCGCGAGAAAGATGGCAAAGCGATTTTTCTTACGATATTTGCGGTTCTGCAGCACATAAACTTTTTTATCCGGATCGAGCCACGAGAAGTTGAACTCGTCATCGTCGGCGTCGCCCTTGTCTTCGCGGGCAATTTTTCGGTCCACGACGCTGGCCAGGCCGCGACTTGCGGCGCGGGGCTTGACGTCGTCGCCCAGCAGCAAAGCCTCTTCGGCCGATCCCGCCGCTGCGGTGCTCTGGCCATCGAGCATCAGATTCATTGGTGGGCCATTTTCATCTGCAGCTTTGGCAGAAATTGAACATGCCCATTGCACAGCGACAACGGCCGACAACATAAGTATGGATTTGCGCAACATATTATAAGGCTAACAGCTTATGGAAAGAGTGCAATAGCTTGAACTTACGCGGGCGGGACCTCGTGCCAGATTTCTCCGGTGGCGCTTGCGAGATCGAGAATGAAGGCGCGCGTACTGGAGTTGCCCGTCAAGAGTTTGACAGCTTCGAGATAGATTCGCAGCTGCGGACCGTAGCTCGTGAGCAGCTCGCTGCGGTTTTTAGGCTGCAGCAACACCTTGTAATCTATGACCCACGCCTCATTAGACGCGGTGATGACCAGCCGATCGATGCGACCCGTGATGGTGCGTTCACCGTTTCGCCACTCAAAGGCGAACTCCGGAAGGATGCGTCCGGCGCCGCCAAAGACGGCCTGCCCTTCGACTGTACGGGTCCACTGCCAAAACTTATCCAGCTCCACGCCATGGGCCGCGGCTTCGGCCTTGAGCTTGTCCCAGTCTTCGTCTTCGAGATATTTATGAAACTCAGTGCCCAGACGAATGGCCTCGTCGCGGGATAGTTTGGATACACGAGCCTTGGTTACGGGTTCAGCCCGCTGCACCGGTACCACGTGCCCTGCCGCCGCAACCTCTGCCGCGTATTCTGTAACACCGGTACG
>JBBRLF010000231.1:0-8302 GCA_038231515.1 candidate division WWE3 bacterium | reverse complement strand
TTGAAAGAGGAGAAAGACCGCTACGGGCTTACCCACGCCGAAATCGGCTCGGTGATCTTGAAGTCCTGGCACTTTCCGGACGATCTGATCGAGGCGGTCAAATCGCATCATCAGCCAAACCCCGTCAATAGACTTTCCTATTTTCTGCAGCTGGCCGATGCGATGACCTACCGGTTTAACTTGAATCTCACCGCTGCCGAGCTGGAAAAAATGCCGCCCGAGCAGGCGCCGGAGTTCAGGCCCCTGGCCGATGACGTCTGGAAAGTTCTGGGCATCACCGAAGAGAGGCTGGTTAAGGAGATGGCTACCGCGGCAGACCACATCGACAAGGCGGAAGTTTTTCTCAACATCTCGAGCAGCAAGGAAAAGGTGGTTGAGGTCGAATGAGAATTCGTTTTTGGGGCGTAAGGGGTTCGATCGCATCACCCGGTAAAGACACGGCGGAGTACGGCGGTAATACCTCGTGCGTCGAGGTTGAAGATGACTCCGGACAGGTCTTCATCTTTGATGCAGGTACCGGTATTCGTGAGCTGGGTTTGGATCTGGTGCGTCGCAAGGTGCAGAACATTCACATCTTCATCTCGCACACCCATTGGGACCACATTCAGGGGTTTCCGTTTTTTGTGCCGGCCTATCTGCCTGGCAACAAGGTCCATATCTACGGCCCGATTCATTTTGAAAAGCCGCTGCGCAAGATCATGGACCTGCAGATGGACTACGCCTATTTTCCGGTAAGCATGCAGCAGCTCAACGCCAGTATCGACTATACCGATTTGAAAGAGCAGACCCTACAGATCGGCGAGACTCAGATCGTCACCACGTATTCCAATCATCCGGTTACCGGGCTTTGCTACAAGGTGATCTGCAACGGCAAATCGGTGGTGTACACGGGAGATACCGAGCCCTATTACAATGTTTTGAAAGCCGAAGGCAAGACCGCGGTCGAGTCTGGCGACGACTTTGAAGGCGATGAAAACGACGAGGATATGGACAAGATCGTCGCCGAACGCAACGAGCATCATCGGCAGTTCTGTGTCTCGGATGTCCTGATTCATGATGCCCAGTACACGGCCGAGGAGTATCCGAAATATCTGGGCTGGGGCCACTCACCGATGGAGGTCGTCATTGAGATGGCTAAGTCTTCGGGCGTCAAGAAGCTGGTACTTACGCATCATGACCCCGGTAAGACCGATGCCATTCTGGCAGCGATCGAAAAGAAGCTGAGAGGACTGAATCCCGAGATGGATTTGCTGTTCTCCAAAGAAGGCATGGAAATCCGGCTTTAGTGGTGCTGGCTTAGGGCCAGCGCAAGGCTGGAATATATTTGAGCCATGTACTCAGTCCTGTTCGTTCCATCGACGCAGCCGCCGCGGCCGCAGCTCCCAGCGCATCAATCGCGGTCCGTGACCAGGCAAAGTTCTCGAGCCCCAAGCCCGGCGCAAGCAATAGCATCTGCGTCAGCCCCAATGGCATAATTACGAAGCTTACCAGTGGTACCGCAAACCAGTTGGTAGTCAGGCTCATGAAGTTGATTTCGTCAAAAATCAGCAAGCTGCATGGCAGCCCGCCCACGACCGCGCCGGTGCTGACTGCGAAGTAGTCCCACAGCGCCGTCCTGAGGCCGCCTTGTTGCGGCCGCCAGCGCCGAACCAGGCGTGGAAACCAGAGGATGCCCGTCAGGCAGCCGTAGGTGAGCTGAAAGCCAGCACTGTGCCAGAGCGCGGGTGCGAGGGCCAGCGAGCAAAGGTACTGCACCACGAGCAGGCGGAAGAATGCCACGCGCAGCTCCAGCGCATCGAGCACGATTTTCGTCGTGAAGAGCACCGCCACCCGGGTTATGGCCGGGGTTTGACTGCTCCAAAGCCAGAAGAGCCAGGTGCCACAGAATCGAGCCAGTGGCCCAAGGCCCCGCCGGCTCCGCAGTACGAGTGCCGCCGGCAGGTTTGGTGCCGACAGATGCAGCAGTAGCGCCAGCCCCAGCTTGAAAGTCAGCGCCACGATCCAGCATTTCAGGCCGTTGGCAGACAGCAGATGGGAAAGCCCGGCGTCCAGAAACAACTCGCGCGTCGGGGCATCGACTGCCGAGCTTTCGCCGAGAAAAATTCCGCGGACCAGTCCGTGGCGGTCTTGCGGGCGGTTGATTTCGATAAAGGCGGCACGCCAGCGCCGGAAATATTCCGGCACTGGAAATGGCAAAGGCCTTTCGGCCAAGCCCGCGTGGCCCTTTACTCCGCCCGCGTTTCTCCAGGGCATGGCTCTACGGTTGCACTCGGAACGTACGACTGCGACTGCGGCGGCCAGCGCCAGAATAAGCAAGGCCCGGTTTAATCCCTGTACCAAGGCCTTCATCGACTGCAAGGAATGCGAAAAGCAGGCCAGGAAAAATACCCGATTCCTAACTAAATAAAATGCTAAAATAGGCCTATGCCCGCACATCACGTTTCAGCGCGTGCCTTTGGAATCGCTCAGGGAATCGTGCTCGCCCTGATTCTCGTATCGGTGGTGGTGTTTCGACGGCGCCAGAAAGGGCTTTCCGAAAATTCCGGCACCAACTTCGACAGCTTGAATGTGCATGCCGCAATTCGCAGGGCCACGGCTGGTCGCACCCTGGCTGGCGCGCCGCCCCCGACGCAGAAGCCTGAACCCCCAAAACCGGCTCCTGCTTTGGAGTCAGCGCTGCCCACGTGGAGTAAAACCACCTTGCCTCATGAGATCCTGGGCATTGCGCCTGACGCCGCGCCGGCAGCGGTTGAGGGGGCGTTCAAAAAGCTGCTGAAAAAATATCATCCGGACCGTTTCGGCGCGGACGGTAAGGGCTACCAAAAGCGCGCGCACCACGTCGTACTGATGCTGCAGGAAGCTCGCGACAAAATGCTTTCAAAAAAAAGCTAGTTCGTGAATGCGCCCGAGCTGAAAATCGTGAAGTCCCGGCTGCCGGTGATCTGCTTGGAAACGGGATCGGTCTGGCCTTCCCAGTAACCGTGCGCGATATTTCCGGTCACGTCGCGCGTGAAGAAAAATAGCGAGACGTCATTGTTCTGGAGCTTCAGCGCATTGGAAAATATCGGAATCACGTCAGCCGTGGCGGTAAACGGCGTGAGCAGCGAGGTGTTGGTTGTGCTTTGCAAGGCGATCTCACCCGTGAAGTCGCCGTCAGCGGAGTTGGGGATGCCAATGACACGGTTCCAGCTATACTGCTGACCACCGTAATACATGACGTTCTGAGGCATGACGTGAAAAGTGTTAGCTGGATCCTCGTAGTGGATGTTATCTGGAAGGGGAAAGTTACCCACAACCGGGACGTTGCCGATGGGAGCCACGCATTCGGAAACTTCGCTTACGGCCATATAGGCCACGCTGGGGTTCACGTCGTCACAGCGACCTTTATCCGGGCAAGTGGCGCGTCCGAATAACAGCATGTGACCCGCTGTTTTTGCGGCGGGTGTATACGACGTTGAGACCAGGGTCTTTCCAACCGGGTCGGCAGCATCGGGATTAGGCGCGGTGCTTTTCGTGCTGGCTGAATTAATGTTTATATTAATGGCATGCAAAGAGCCCACGAAGCCCACGGTGTAAGGTTGCCGTCTGACGACATTCGACGGTGGGGGACTTTCATTCGCAAATACCTTTGGTGCTCCCGAATAGGCACCCATACATCTGAAATCATCAGCGGCAGCGGTTGCCTGGTTAAGGGCGTATTCCTGCCAGATTACTTTTTTCTTGTATAGGCAAGGCGCGACCAGAGTATTTTGATTTCCAGTGCCACCCGTGGGATTGTAATCACCATTTGCACTGACGCCTTCGACTTCAAAACATGGATTTCTCATGTCATCGATTTCTGTCGAGAAGAGCCGAATGGTATCGGCCAATCCCGAGACGGGCGCATAGGTCCAGTCGCCCAGGACACCGCTATGCTGCGCGGCGGGCAGCGTGCTCTTTGACGGAGTTCTCCAGGGTATGCCAAAAGCTCCAAGGCCGTTTGGATAGGTGCCCGTAATCGGGTAGAATCCGCCCAGGACGGCGGGGGACGTGGCATTCCAATTGCTGGTATCAATGAGTTTGACGTCGATGCTGGTTTGCAAAAGGTCCAGGCCATAATTAAACCAATTTCTGTGCAAGTTAAAGGCATCGTTCCTCGGAAAAGTGCCTGCTACCGACTGGTTTCGAGGAAACACCGGTGCGCTGACACTGTGGATGAAAGTCGTGCCGGTTGGGCCAACCGGCGGATGGAGCATCAGCTGGCCGCCGACGGCAAAGGAAGACGTGCCGAAGATATGGAAGTCCGCGATTTCAGGAACTGCTCCTGGCAGAGGAGACAGAGGGGCATGGACGTTTGGCGCTCGGGCTCGAACAATGACCGCCGGATTGCCCTGAATTCGAAAGGACAAATCGTTTGCGCCTTCCTGTACCAGCATCCAACTGGTCCAGTTTTTAGGATCATCGAAGGTCAAAGGTTTTCCCGTGATAATCGACTGGTTCAGGCTCTTCGACATCGTGTACCAGACTGAGTTGTGCCACTTGCCGGGCAGTCCATCAGAGGAGTTCAGCTGCGAGACGCGTACAAAGACGCCAATCAAACCATAGTTGGGCATGAAGTCAGGATACTGGGTTATCTTCGCAAAACTGGTGAGGCCCGATCCTTGTAACAGAGCAACGGTGCCGGGAATTCCGCTCAGCAGAATGTTTCCTGGGACGGTTGGCGATTGGCCCAGTACCGGAGTTCGCGTGAATCGATCGCCAATAACGCCGGTACCCCACATGGGTGGGTTGATTGAGGCCACGATAAACTGCTGGGCACCTGCCCCCGTAATCGTGGTGTTTATTGACACTCCGAGGTTGGTGGAAAGTACGAAGCCGTTCAGATAGACACTCTGGCCTACGGTAAGTGAAGTCAAGGCAACCGGATCTTCGCCCACGGTACTGCCGAAGTTGACTCGAAGACAGGTGGTAGCCAATGAAAACGGACATACCGCAAGTGGCGCTGCCGGTGCGGTGTATAGGAGCCCCGCCGGTGGCTTGGTGGGCGTTAAAGGGGCTTCAATTCCAATTGTTGCAATGTCCAGCGGCGCCCCCGAGGACACCCCGCCCATATTCGCGTAAACCTTGTTCTGATCCATGAAAGATGCAACGACAGGCTCGCCGGCAATGCTGATCCCATCATTGCTCTTGCCGGTATAGGCCCCATTAAGCAGGCTAAAGGCTGACGCGGTGAAAGGGTTCAGCGCGGGAGGGTCAGGAAAGCTGGTGTCCTTGAGCCCAATGATCGGTAAGTACGGTGAGGCAACCGAGGTGGTGGCGGGGTTGGTCAGTATGTTTAACGCGGTAGTGGGATCCGTCATCCAGGGGCGGCCCAAACTCAGCCACGGGTGCCACTGAGCATTGTCGAAACGCGACATATAGATATTGCCGTCGCTAGCCCGCACAAAGGTGCGCAGTCTTGCTGGAGTATGGATTCGACCCGTGGTTACGTCGAGCTGTGAGATGTCTTCGATGGTCTTTGGCGTACTTACCGCAGTGACACCCTCGGGCAAGGCCATGACGGTCGACGCCGAGTGGGTGTTGGTAAAAACGGGCGAAAAAGATTGGCTCAGCACTCCGCCGCCAGGTGCACGGTAGGTCGAGGTGATGACGCACGCATAGGGCACCGTGGCCACGGTGCAATCGCGCGTCTGGACCGAGCCCGACAGCGCATCCGACGAAAGCGCTGTGGATTCCACGGCCGATACCGGATTATAGCCAAGATTCGTGTTCACCGCGATACGTCCGGATACAGTGCCGCCGCCAGCGGTGGTGCCGACCGCGCCGCTGAGTGAAGGTGGGCGCTGCACATTAAACGGGCCCCACGTGTATTTATAATATCCGATATTTGAAAGCATCGCGGTTCCGCGCGAAAGGGAGGTATCGGTTGAAAGATTGTCGCTTGTGCCTGTGCCTGAAAGGCAATTGGCTGGACCGACACAGCCGACGCCGCCGGCAAGAGGTGCGCTGCCCGAGATCTCCTTGGCAAGGCCAAACCCCGGGCCATTCGGGCCACTAAAGAGCTGCTCGCCGGGAGTGGCTGGAACATCTTCGACACCGAAAGCCGGCAGGGCGCCTGTGGCTCTGTAGGCCAGGATGTTCTTGTTTGCCGAGGTGCCATTGATGGAGATGTTGGGAACCTGCGCGGTTCCGGTGGCCCCGCTTTGCTGAAGCGGTACCGACAGCGGCGCCCGGGCGCCGTATTTTTCGGATCTGGTGATATCGCAGTCCGTGTCTGAGGTGAGCGAGGAGGTCGCACCGGTAAAGGCGAAACCCGAGAAGTGTTCCGCGCAGTCGGTGATGCGGACACTGGTAGAGCTGATCTGGGTGTTCGGCTTCAGCTGGTAATACATACTCAAGGTTACCGGAAACGTTGCCCAGGTTCCCATGAAGGGTTTCTTCTCTGCGATCGGCAAAGCCGGGCTGTACTGAGACGCATCGAGACCCAGATCCCAGCGCAGATAGCCCACGTCGGCAAACACGTTTGCCGGAGCCTGCTGCGCATATTGCGGCGGGGTGCCGGGATTTAGTGGCAAGCTGGTAGATCCATTTGCCTTGTCCAAAAGACATTCGCCAGGGCTGCCGCCCGTTGTCGGGTTGGACGAGCAGAAGCGGTCGCTGACAAAAAATCCAGGTTCCAGATATGGCGTGCCCGTATCGTCCTGGCCCGGTGCAGGACCAAACGAAACGGTGGGTAAGGCATCGCGGCACAGGCAGGCATTGAAATCGGCAATCTGGCCGTCGCCGCATTTCAAGCCAACGCAGGGGCCGCCAGCGGCCGCAAGATTGTTGTGCACGCATTGCACGAGCTGGTTGATGTCCACGGTGCAGCCCGAAATGTCGGTGCCGCCAATCGCGCAACCGCTTTGTTGTGTGTGATCGGGCGTAGTGCAAGGGCAGAGCGTCTGCTTACAGCCAACGCAGGCCGTAAGGTCTTTGGCCGTGTTCTTGAAAACCGCGCATTGCGGATCATCATTAGGATTGGTGGCCGCGACGCTGGTGGCGCCCGTGAGTGTTGTCGGAGTCACCTTGCCCGTTGAGGTCGAACTCGTGGACGCCTTGGCGCCGGTACCGGCCGCGCTGCCGCCCGAGTTTGGGCAGCCAGCTGCGAGCAGGCCGAAGAGTGCGAACATCACGATTTTGGGGCGCATCAGTACACCGATGGCGTTAAACGTCTCGCGTGTCAGATGAACCCCCTGAACTTAAACCACCCAAACCCAATATATTACCCCTTTGAGCATTCTATTTTGCCAAGTCTGACTTCTTCAGTCAACTTATCGGATAACCGCCCGTTATGTTTAGCTCTTTGAAATGCCTGAATTCATTAACGACTCCGCGAGGATCCGATTTGGCGGAAATTTTTGCCGCGTCTGGCACGGCCGGTGAAAGAGGTCTGCTTCAGCAAAGAAGGGATTTTTACCACATGGTCTACACGCTTCACTCCTGCGCCCTGCTCGGTCTCGATCCGCACGCCGTTTTGTGCGAGGTTGATCTCGCCTGTCAGCTACCCGCGTTTTCTCTCGTGGGATTGCCAAGCTCCCTGACCCAGGAGAGTCGCGAGCGAATCCGCGCCGCCGTGGTGAACTCCGGCTTCGAATGGCCGGCGCGCAAGGTGACGATCAATCTGCTGCCCGCGAACTTGCCTAAATGGGGCAGTCACTTTGAGCTGGCCATGGCGTTGGGCGTGCTGGGCGCAAGCAGTGAACGAGTCGGACCGCTAAATGTATTTGCTTTAGGTGAGCTGTCATTGTCGGGCACCGTACGTCCGTGCGGGTGGCTGCCAGCCATTGCGGGCTGGCTCGTAAAAGTCGCCACCGTTGTGCGTAAGCAGAGTGGCGAGCCCCTGCTGCTTATAGCTCATGAAAACGACGTGCGGGAACTTTGCCTGGCCGTGCCAGAGCTGGCGGCGCTCGCTGAGCTGTGTGGCGCCAGCTCGCTGGCCGAGGCCTTTGCGCAGCTTTCAGAGGCGTCGAATCGGCTACTGCCCGGCCCGATCAAACAAGTTCGTTTTTTCGACACGGCAATTGCGTCAGAAGCAGCACCGCGTGCTTTGGACACGCTGGCGCAGGTTCAAGGTGAGCCTCTTGGCACTTTGGCCGCGCTGGTTGGCATCGCTGGCCAGCATCACTGTTTGTTTGCCGGTCCGCATGGCATGGGCAAAAGCATGCTGGTTCGCGCGATCTGCGAGGGCTCACTGCCATTGTCCGACTCGGCAAGTGCCGAAAGAATGGCCGTGCTTAAAACCTTTGGAGATTCCTTTTTGAGCCGTACCGATTCAGGGCCG
>JBBRLF010000230.1:0-8322 GCA_038231515.1 candidate division WWE3 bacterium | reverse complement strand
TGCTCAGAGACGCCCTCGGTCTTGATGCCTGGCACGCCAACTGCCGGCTCGGGCACGACAGGCTTCGGTTCGGGCGCTACGACCTTGGCTTCAGGCACCGCGGCTTTGGCTTCGCTTCCAGCTTGCTTGAGTTTGGCGGCCGCCTCGGCCTCTTCAAGAGACTTTGAGCCCCGCAGCAGCTTGGCCGTCTGCTCAAGCTTGGCGGCCTCTTCACCACCCAGGCTGATGGCACGCAGCGCGCGCACCTCACGCACGGCAGCCGCTACGGCCGTGGCACCCTCGAGGGCCGCGAAGGCGCCATTGAGATAGAGGTCGGTCACGGCGCTGTCATACTCGCCACTGGCCTTTTCAAAATCACCCGCATTGCAAATGGTCGTTTTCTGCTCAGCGTCGGCATTCTCGCCATTCGTATTGGTCGCAAGGCAGGCCTTCGTCCACTTCAGCTTGTCGTTGGCGGCCGAATAGTCCGCAATCGAGAGGCCTAAAAAAGTCGCCGCGCAAATCGGTCCCACCACCACAGCCTGTGGTCCGATGCTGGCGATTAGACAAGCACCCATGCC
Source organism: candidate division WWE3 bacterium (assembly GCA_038231515.1). GTDB lineage: Bacteria > Bdellovibrionota > UBA1018 > UBA1018 > UBA923 > JACQAX01. The sequence continues at coordinate 7,762 of JBBRLF010000230.1, read as the reverse complement.
AAAAAATTTACCCGCACCATCCCAGTAATGATTCTGGGTAAAACGAATCTCCGCACACTGCTGCACCGCTTTGAACTCCGGGTACTTCGCAAGCACCGCCGCCGTAAGCTCGGGCATCTTGACCAGCTCTTCCCAGTCGGTGTTGTCGCCCTCGCAAAATTTTTGGACCGTCTTTTTGAGGTCAGCCGTGACGTAGGTCGAGGCATCATCCAGAATTTTTGTCGTGGCGTCTTCGCTCAGGCCTTCCTGCGCCAGCTTGTCGACAAACGGCAGCTCTTCGTAAATCTCCGCCTTGGGGCTGTGCCCGGCAAGCAGATGCGGAAAGCCGGTCAGCTCGACGAGCATCTTGCTCTTGAGTGCATCGAGTTCCTGCTTGGCCTCGAGCTGGTCAGCGGTCTTGGGCCCGCAGCCACCTCGGGGTTGTCGATTGAGGCACTGGTTATAGAAGTTTGAAAGCTTGCCCGCGGCGGCGGCTCCGGCCTTGAGGCGTTTGGCTTTGGCCTGAATGCCCGCGCGGTACTGAGCGTCCCTGGTCTTGACCGGGGGTTTGGCCCCTTGCTTGAACCGCTCGATGCCTTTATTGAAGGGCCCGCAGCTCACGTTAAGATCCTGGCCCGTCAGCTCGGCGTTCGAGTGCAGCACGCGGCCGATGGCCTCCATGCGCAGGGTTTCGATATAGGTCTGGGTAAATGTCTCGGCGGTGGACTTGAGAAAAAGATTTTTCATGTCCTCGCTAAAGGGCTCCAGATTAGCCCCCTGATTGCGACAAACCACCTCGTCGGGCTGCACCAGCATGTGGTCGCGCACACCGGTACTCCAGAAGCAGCTCAGGTAATCCTTGCTGAGTGGGCCGCTCCTGGCGCCTTTGTCGCGAAAGGGTGAGCCACCAGCACGCGGACGCGCATGCCAGTCCGCGAACGTATTATAAAATCTCTTGTCCTTGCCAAACGACCCGGCCGAGGTCTGGCGCTCGGGAATGCCGTGGGCCTCGGCCAAGGCGTGATAAGCCGCATTGGCGCGGACGCGCAGCTCGTTTTGGTTTGTGAGCATGCCTTCGTAGGCCTTGCGCTTGGCTTGGGCCTTTTGAGGATCCTTATCCAGCTCGGAGTCCGGGCGCGCCAGCTCACCCTTGAGAAAAGCCATCTGGCCTTTCACCGTCTTGCTGAAGCGGGCCAGGCAATACATGAGGCTTCCGAGCGAGCCGGATCGCCCCTCGCAGATGCCATTCTGGTGGGACATCATCACGGGCTTGTTGCTGCCGACCGATTCTTCGTTAAAAAATGCGAATTCGATTCGGAGCAGATCCTTGACCTTATACGCTTTGCCGGCATTATCCGTGGTGCTCGCTTCAAGATTGGGCTTGCCCAGGAGCTGGGTTTGAATCGCTTTGCCCTTCTGGTCTTCGGGTCCGTTCTTTGGCTTTAGCGGCTCACCAAACTCGTTAAAGCCGATGACAGGTGTGACGAGTTCTGCGCCCTCTGGTTTGTAAGCAATGACCCCGCCGGCTAAATCGACGGAGTCATCGCCGGCCAATGCCGACGACGCCAAGGCCAAAAAAATGGCAAAAAGGTATGCGAAGTGCTGCCTCAAGAATTACGTCCCCCACCCCATATTATACGACCACCTGTAAGTCCAAGTCACCTGTGTCCGCGTGACACACCGGCGGAGGAGCCCAAGCTGCGTTGAATCCTTGAAAATACCGGCTAGTGGCGATGCCCGGGAGTGTAGCCCGCAGGCAGATACCCGTGCGGTCCATCCTGGCTGGGCCGGGGATAGTTTTGAATCGCATAGCTCTGGTCAAACTTCACCTCGGCGCAACCCGTAAGTGTGGGCTTGCCCGCCGCCACGTATGCCGCGGCCCAGATGCGCGCAAGCAACGCCGCCGACTCGCCAAGATGCTCTGCAATCGCAGGCAATACCTTGGTGCCGAAATTTCTTTCATGAGCTGCGGGCAGCGCCCGGGTTTTGGGACGTCCGCCGGGAGCGGTGGCGGGCGTGGTGACGCAGTACGCGCCAGCGCCGGCCGAGGGAATCGAGCCATGACCGCCCTGACCTTGGGTGGGATCGCTATCGTCTGACACGGCGCTGCCGCCGGACGGATCTTTCGGCTTACGAGTGGTTTTCACCACCGCCGTTTTGGGAGCAGTGGCCACGGTGCGGCCGCTGCCATCTTTCTTTCCATTCGAGGCGCTGCCGTTTTGAGCCGCTGCGCACTCTTCCGCATAGGGTTTGAGAAAACCTTCGACGTCCGCATAGCCGTCGTCGATCATTTTAAAGATCTCGGCGACGATCTCATCTTCATGAAGTCCGTCAACGCTACCGCCCAGGGCTTTTCTGGCGGCCTCGAGCACCGGCTTTTCCGTGGCCTCAAACGTCGGATAAACGCTATTCTCGTCTTTGCCCTTTTGAGGCAAGGTGCCCGTGTCGATTTCATGATGAATACCGGCAGCAGGCCGCGCATAGTGTCCGCCGTCGTAATTGAGCGACGAATGAAACGGCATCGACATGTCGCCGACGTAGTGGCCCATCGTACCCAGATAAAGCATGGCCAGCTGCACATTTTTTTTCTTGAGGGCCTCGACACCCAGGCGATAAAGTTGCAGCGCGCGCCAGGGCGCCGTGCCGTGATCGGTGACTTCGTTGACCGAGGCATGCTTCGGATCTTTGAGTTTTTTTCCAGGATCGATCTCGGTGACATAGCTGGCATTTTTTTGGAGCCGGTCCTGATAAAAGGCGAAGACGTCCACATACTCACCCGCGGGCAGCTTGGCGATATCGCCCGGGCGCGGATTGGGCACCCAGGCATCCGCTTCGTCGAAATGCATGGGATGCTCATACTTGTCGTCATCAAAGCGTTTGGCTTTGTCTTCGGGCGACAGCGTTTTGAGCGACATGTCGGCCTTCCACTCCACGTCAGGAGTGATGGCCGCGCGTTTCAGCAGATATCGATTCGCGGTGAAGCACTTGCCCAGGCCGTTACTCGCACCCAGCACCGTTACTGCGGCATCGTTGACTTGCTGGTGACCGTACTGGCCCCAGGCCTGGGCCTTTTGCGGCAGCCCAACGCTTGCCACCAGTGAAACAGCCGAAGCGAGAAGAAATTTGTTTTTCATCTCCTAGTGATCGGCCAAACAAAACAGGGACTTGAGAAGTCGGCTTCCTGGCGGCTAAATTTGCCGCGCTCAGGATTGGGGTTCGATGCTCAAGGGAACTTCACTCGAAACTTCGCGGCCTGCCGCGGCTCCGGTATCCGATTCCAGGTCGGGCTCGCGCGCGCGACGTGGCTTGGGTACTGAAACAGCGTCGGTGTCTTTCAACCTTGGCAGCTCGGGCTCGTCTATCGCGGATTGCTTGCCCGACTCCAGCACCGGCTCGTCGCTGTCGAGCGAGGGTCCGTCAGGCAGCACGTCCTGGACCTGTTCTTGAGCAGAAGCTTGAGCCACCTTTGTCGAGCGCGGAGCCCGTTCGGGCGTATCCGTTTCGGGCGAAGTCGGTGAAGTTTCGGGCGAGGTTTCAGGGGACGTTGGCGCAGCTTCGCCCACGGCAGCCATGTCATCTTCCTCAGCCTGCGACATATTCTTTTGCACAGCCGAGACGTTGCTCTCGTCCGGCGCACTCGTTTCAGCAATCTCAGCAGCTGGCTCGGCCAGCGCCGGACAACCATTCCCGCCGTTTTTTGCAAACGAGTCACAGAGCGATTTTTTCGCGTCGGCGCGGGCCAAACTGCCGGCCAGCACCTGGTCCGCCATAGCTAAAGCCTGATCGCGGGCCGCAAAATATTTCTTCGGTGGAAGGTTGGTCAGGCCGCTGACGAACTCGTCGCCAAAGGTCTTGCGCAGCTTGCCCACTCGGCCCAACTCGGCTTCAAGAGTTTGCGCGTGCGCCGCCAGGGGCGCCAGCATTACAACCAGTCCGAGAATCATGTTCAGAGGCGCAAACTTGAAAATCATATGAATAGGAAATGCAGGACCGGTGCCAAGTTTCCGGCAATGCCTCGCAGGCGGAGCACCGCCGTCAGACCGTCCATAAGTTAGACACCTGTGAAAACCCTGCTGCTCAGGTCGGCACCTCGGCGCAACATACTTTGTCTGCGCCGAGGCACTCGCCCTTGCGAAATCAGATTCAGTGCGTGGCTTCAGGTGCTTCGGCAGGCTTGGCGGCCTTGGCAGCCTTCTTTCGCTTGCTCTTCTTGGACTTCGCCACGGGAGTAACCGTCGTCGAATTGCTGTCGGCGACAGAATCCGAACGTGAGCTGCTGTTGCGCATGCGTGCGGTCAGATCGTAGCTCGAATCGTCGGTCTTCATGCCCATTGGCCAGTAAATGATCGCGGCTGGCGGCCAGAAAATCGACTGCCATCTGAAATGCGATTTCACTTTGCCTTCGTAAGCTTTACCGTTGACCGTCATCTTGTAAGGAACGCCGCCACTGGCGTCCCAGAAGTAAGGACGGGTTTCGACCATGCCGTCGGCGCCAACCGTCACCGGATGCCCGTTGAGTTCGAGTTCAGCGCCCGCTGGCACCGTAAAATGTCCCATGGTCGCGCATCCGCTGAACGCGGCCGCGAAGCTCACAAGTAAAAGTACTTTCTTGATTGTCATAGTGGTCTCCCAGTTTTTAGTCAGCTCAGACTAAAGTGTTTTGGGCGACTTATCCAAGAGTTATCGTGAGCGATCCCAAAAATTTTTCGCTCCTCGCAACTCACCGCTCTGCGTCGAGGTGCGTTTTTGACGTTTCAGGTTTTTCACAGCCAGCAGACTCTTTCCATTCGCCGGCATAGGCCGCAAGCTCGGCCGCAGTTGCGCTGGCAGCGCGCTCGGATGCCACATTAATTTTGCGACTTCCCCAGACGACCAGAGCACGAAGAGTAATCGGTTTCGAGATCCGACCGCCCCCCTGGCAACCATCCACAAAGTTAAAAGAGAAAGTCAGGTTCAGCAGAACAGTGCCATAATCGAGCTTTCCATTGGAGAGCTGAACTGTGCCGCGTTCGTCCGGCTGATGTTCGGCGCCTTCCAGCACCAGTGTAGTGGCCGACGACGACCGGATAATGTATTTCCTGGTCACTGGGCGGGTGAAGGTCAGCGAGCGGCAGCCGTCCTGGCTGAAATCAGCGAAAAAACCATCTTTTTGCAGGCCTTCCACAATCAAACCTCTGGCGAAGCCGGCCCTCGCGCGTCTTGGAATCTCGAAGTCTTCCAGCCCTGATACTTTCAAAAAATAGACGTGATAAGGAGTTGAGCTGCCTTTTACCCGCTTCAAATACCTATCGAGCTGGGGACAGCCAGGTCGCTCGGCATGAACTACTTTGGGAGTCAGCATGCCAGCCAAAAGAGTCAGGGCACTGAGCCCCGCGATAAACAGCCATGAGTGCCTCTTCATCAAAATCCCCCGGATTTCAGAAATGTTAGCACTTTCTTGAACTCCTCGACAAGCATACCGGAATACCGGCTTTCCATAACGAAATCTGATGATAATATTTTCGCCATATGCTGCACCATCCGATTACCCGCTATGTGTTTCGGTCCGCGATGCTTGGCATCTGTTACTCTGCCACCGGATTACTCGGACTCTGGCTTGCGGCCACTGCCGGCGGATATGCCGCGCCCGTCTGGCCACCCGCTGGAATTGCCGCGGCAGCCTTGCTGGTCTGGGGCCTGGAATATGCCCCGATCGTTGGCCTGGCCGCTTTTCTGGTCAATCTCGTTTCGCATTCCGAACCCACGACCTTGCTGGTAGCGGGGTTCATTGGCCTGGGAAATTCGCTCGAAGCGGTCGCCATCGTACTGCTGCTCAAGCGGCTCTTTAATTTTTCCAGGGATTTTGTGAAATTATCCGACGTGCTCGGCTTCATCTCGGCGTCCGTACTCGGACCCATCGTAGGGGCCACGATCGGCATTACGGCTATATTCGCGCTGCGACCAGGAATGAGCCCGGCCAACGCCCTGGCGGGTTGGACCACCTGGTGGCTGGGCGACATGCTGGGCCTGCTTGTGGTCACGCCCATGCTCATCGCAACGCCACCCAAGGACTCCAAGCAGACTCTAAAGACAAAACTTTTCACCGGTCTCACCTACCCGATTGTACTGAGCGCGCTCTTCGTACTGGCCTTTACCGGCATCGTGCCGCCGACGACGCAGCCTTTTTTTTTCGGCTTTCTCGTTTACGTCGGCCTGATCTGGTGCGCCCTGGCACTTTCCATGCGCGGCTTGTTTTTCGCGGTCGGGCTGGTGGCGACGGTCGCGATTTGTCGAGCAACCCAGGGACTCGGAGTCTTTATCGGAATTTCAGATATGGTGCAGCGGCTTTCGCTGCTGCAACTTCTTCTCGGGTGCATCTCGGTGACGATGATGATTCTGAGTAGCGTGGTTGCCGAAAAGCTCACCGCCCACGAGCTGGCTCATTCGCGTGAGCTCGCGCTGATTGCCGGCGAGAAGATGTCAGCTCTTGGCTCCATGACCAGCTCGATCGCCCACGAGATCAATAATCCACTTTCGGTGATTTTCGCCAAGACTGAGCTGCTGCGAGAGCTGGTGCAGTCCGGCAACCTCGACGCCGCAGCCCTCGGGAAGGCCGTGGATAAAATTGAGCTGACCGCCGTACGCATCGAAAAAATAGTACGCTCGCTGGTCTTTTTTTCGCGCAACGCCGAGCACGACTCCTTTCAGTTCGCCTCGCTCAAGGCCATTGTCGAAGACACGATCGAAATCTGCAGCGAACATTTCAAAGCCAAGGATGTGCGCCTCATCGTCGACCCCATTCCCGAGCACTGGCAGCTTGAATGCCGGGCAGTGCAGATCGCACAGGTGCTACTCAATCTGCTCAACAACGCCCAAGCTGCCGCAAGTGGCAACCCCGACCGCTGGGTGCGGCTAACCGCGGACTGCGTAGGTGCCAATCTTAAACTCTCGGTGACCGACAGTGGCCCGGGCGTGCCCCTCGAACTGCAGCAGAAGATCTTTCATCCTTTTTTCACGACCAAAATCGCGGGCAAGGGCACGGGGCTTGGGCTGAGTGTTTCGAAAGGTATTGTCGAAGATCACCACGGTTCAATCGCACTGGACTGCGCCAGCGACCACACTCGCTTTGTTGTGAATCTGCCGATACGGCAGGGATCACATTCGCCGTCGCTGAATTCGGCGTCGGCACTCCGATATGATGCATAGTGTTATCGTGCTAATTTTGCTTTGCAAAAATACTGGACCCGTTCACAATCTAGGAATGCGCATGACGATACGAATTCCAGTGTTTGTCGTATTGATCCTTTTAACCTCGGCTCCTTCGGCGTTCTGCTTTGATCGGTTTCTCGATCAGCAACTCTATTCGGCGTGCGAATCAGGCAGTACTTTCTTGATAAAAGTTCTGCTGCTGGTTGGCGCTGATGCCAATGCGAAGCACCCCACCGAGGGCGTTACTCCTTTGATGGGCGCGGCGGGTGCTGGCCAGGTTGAGGCTGTAAAGCTGCTGCTCGAAAAGAATGCCGATCCCAAAGCCGCGGGCCGAAATGGCGATACGGCGCTAACTGCGGGCTACCATCATCTTGCCATCGTAAAAATGCTGGTGGAAAAAGGGGCTGACATCAACGCACAGCCCGTGGTGAACCAAAAAAAGGCCATGACCGCGTTAATGTCCGCCTCGATGGATGGGGACAAGGATGTGGTCGCCTACCTGCTCGAGCATGGAGCAGATCCGGCAATCAAAACCGGCAGTGAAAAAACTGCGATCGATATGGCCGAGATGCGCCACCTGCCTGAAATCTCGAAG
>JBBRLF010000229.1:0-8331 GCA_038231515.1 candidate division WWE3 bacterium | reverse complement strand
TCATCACCTCGTCGCTGATCTTCTTGTTCACCCGCAACGAACCCAGCACCTCGGTGCCACGCACGCGCTCGCCACGCCGAAATTCCATGAGAACCTCCTGCGAGCTGTTTTGCACGAAACCCGAAAACTCGTCGTTGACCGTCATGACAACGTCGTCCGAGGCAAAAACCCGCGCGATGTAGCGGGCACTTTCCATACGGCACGAAACGGCCAGAAATAAAAATTTGGCCGCGCCACCATGAGTGGCCAGCTTGATCCCCGCGCGCGCGCACGACTCATGAACAAGGAGTGCGGGGTCTTGGAGCTGAAACTCGACACGTAGCCCCACATCTTCGCGCGACCCATCCGCCTTTTTTACTGCAAGGCGCAAGAGGTCCACGGGATTTGTCGTGCGCAGTACCAACGTTTGGCCGGGGCTGGAGTCCAGCGCAAGACCAGGCGGCGGTGTAACGGACACCTGAAATTCCGGCGTGGCGAACTCGCCCATATCGGTCCTGGTGCGTCCCCAGAGCAGTCGGGTGGTTACCGGCCAATCCACAGCGGCCACCGAGCCCGAAGGGTCAAGCCACTGAAGCTGCACGCTAACCGGCGCGGGCTCTGCCGCGGCTGCGGCGGAGCTCAAGATCAGGACAAGTCCGCTCGTCACCAGAGTCAAAAGTGTCAGAGTTCCGCGCATCCTTTCGAAAGGCTATGGCAGATCACGAACCCCGTCAAATCTGGTTTTTTTCCAATCCACGAGCTGCCGCCCGATCTTGAGGGCTATGGCGCGCACGGCCCGTGCGGGGTCAATGGCGACGGTACTGGCCATGAATACGCCATTAAGAGTGGCCAGCGATATCGAGGCCGCATAGCCTTCCTCGGTCTTCATAAGCCGGGCGGTAGAGGCCGCGTCGCTGGGCCCTTGCTCGACAATTGCATCGAGCTGCGAATTGACAAAGGCTCGAAGCGTGTCGGTGGGTTGAAAGCCCGAAAAACGGAACTGGGAAACCGCCATCGTCTGCATAAATACCTTCCTCTTGAAAGTTAGTGCCATTTGGAAAAGATGACCAGTAACGTGAACCAGATCGCCACCGGATAGAAGGACTCCAGCAGTACAAACAAAATGAAATACTGCGAGCGGTTCTGAAGCGTGGTCTGGTAACGAAAGTCAGATTGTATTTTCATGCGGGCCTCCTCTCGACGATAGAATGCTTAAGCGATAAACGAAGAACCAAACCAGTCGGCGTAGCGATAGGCTTCGTTTTCATCCCGGCAGTTCCGGCAAAAGCGTTTATATCGGGAAAGTGTACGGCAGGCGCGGCCACAAAGGTTGCAGTGAAATTCGTTTCGTGGCTGGTGGTTCTGTCCGTCTTTTGACTTCCGTGTCATTTCAGGCCTCCTGGTAAAAGGTGCACTTCACAAAGACTAAGTAAAGCAACCCATGTGCCAAGGCCGCGGCCACTGGGCAAAGGAAGGAAAGCCCTGGGATCATTGAGCTCATTTGCCCTTGGAGCGGGGGCAAAAGTCGTGAGCTGAGCGCGGGAATGGGGCATCCTGCCGCATGGCACTCCCGCGCTTGCCCCAAATGCTTACTGCAGCGACTTCGGATATGCGCCACAACCTGTGCGTGCAGCGTCGATCTTGGCCTGCTGCTTGACCGAAAACTTATCTTTCATCACTTTGGCAACGGCATGCGTACGGCCGAAGTGTGGAATGCCGTTCTTCAAGATCTTTCTCGAAGACATCTTGCTGGTGTTTCTGGCGGTCACGATCTTGGCCTTGGAAGCCGAGAGCTGGGTGTAGTTCGTGACGTAGTTGTCTTGCTGTGTCCACTTGTCATCAACCACGATGTCGTGGCCCGCGGTGGTCTTCGAGGTGCTGATCGCATTGGCTGGCGTAACCGTGCCCGAGCTCTGCGTGGTTACCGTGCTGGCGCCGTCCGTGTAGTTGATCTCTGAGTAAGCCGAGGCAATGTCTTCGATGGCGCGAGCGGGGTAAATCCAGCCGCAATCCTGGCCATAGAGATCGCAGTAAAGGTAAGATTCCGAACCCCAGTTGGCGCAGTAATCGGTGTAAGACGTCTCCCAGTCCGCGCAGTAGTCGTTGCCGTCGCTATCGACTTCCCAATCGGCGCAATAGTCTTCCGAGCTGGTTTGCCAATCCGTGCAGACGTCGTTGTAACCCGTGGCCCAGTCCAGGCAAACCTGGGTGCAAGACTCCACCTGAGTGCCCGAGGTCAGTGCGAGCTGATCAGAGGTGAAGGTAAACTGGCCCGTGGCATTGGTCGTCCACATCGTGGAATTTTGAGTCGAGGGCACGAAGGGGTTCGAAACACTCGAGCCGTCCGTAAAAGTGATGACCCAGTTGTAGCTGTCAATGGCCAGATCGGTAAGTGGGGTGCGGCCATCGGCCTGAAATACCGTTCCGATGGCGGTCAGAAAGTCGCGATAGGTTGTATTGGTGCCGGGCCCGCAGCCTACAGCCATGCTGGCAAGGGCTGCACAGACACTGGTAACGATAAAAAACGACTTCCGATTCATGAAAACTCCCAACGAAAAAGATTTATGATGCAGTGCATTAACATGCGGCCGGCATCTCGTCTAGACCTTTTCCGTAGGCTAATGGACAAAGTTTGGGAGCCTTTAGTGTTTGTCGGCGGAAGCGGGCAAAGCTGGGACAGGCGCGGCATCCTGGCCAACCTGTTTGGCGACAGCGGTATTGGCAATGGTTCGTTCGGCAAGGTTGCTGGCCGGTGTAACACCCCGGTTGATCTGACCCGCCAGCACCGTGGTCGGAGCGGCAGGACTGACGAAGGACACCACCATGCAGTTCACCTCAAGGGAGGTGATTCTTCGTAAAAAATTCTCATCGTCCTGCAGAATCTCGTCTACCGGAAGTCGAAAGCTGGCGCCCTGACTTGCCACCGCCGTGGCTGTTTTATCCTGCGAAAAAATCACCTGGCCCGTGGGGGCCTGTTTTGAGATCACGATGCGAATCGTCGCATTACCCGGCGCACCCGAGAACTCGGCAACGGCGCGAATACCGGTATCGCTGGAAAACTGCAGGCTGCTGCCCTGGCCATCGGTGCGAAGGTAGCCCTCGAGCGGATAGCCATAAGGCCCCGCCGAGGGGCCCAGATGCTCAATAAAGCTATTACGAAGGGTCTTGCCATACGAGGTTACGGCCGCATCAAAAGTACAGGCAACCTGACCCACGGCATTGGCTGGGATAACAGGATTGGCCTGTGCGCTGCTGGTGGCGAAAGCGAGAAATCCGAATATCCCGGCAATTCCGATTGTTCCGGTAATCCGACACCAAAAAGTTAAAATATTCATAATCTCTCCCCCGATCACTTGCCCACTGAGGAAGTTGCAAGCCATTGGCCATCCCGCAGTACGCAAACTCGGGGGGTTAGCGTACTGCGACCGTCCAAGCTTTAGACAGTCGTCAAAAACGTCATCGCTTTCTGCGCCATGCTGCTTAAATACCTGCTAAGGTGACCCTATGCCGATCAATACCAAAATCACCTCGATAAATGATGCCGTCGAAGCTCTCAAAAATAGCGCGCTGACCACCAAGTCCAAGGCCGCAGTACGCCAGCTCGATGACGAGGCTCACAAGAACCCCTGGCTCCTCATCGGAATCGCCGCGCTGGTTGCAGCGCTTTTTGGTTTTTTGCTCGGAAGAAAGTCAAAGGATTAACCCACGATGGAAGCCTGGCTGGAGCAGCTCACAAAGATCTTTCTCGAAGGTGAAATCAAATCCGGCGCGCTCGCCGTCGGACTGCGCGCCCTGGATGGCGTGCGCAGACTGGTGATCGTGCACCATTTTCTCGTGGTTGCCGGGCTACTTTGCGGCTTGAGTTTTTTTGCCATGGGCTTTGGCCTGTGCAGTGGCTGGGCTGAGTTTCAGTGGGCCGCACCGCCGCCGGCCTTGGTTTTCAGTCTGGGCGTGTTCGTCGTCAGCGGGGGAGTGCTGTGGTACTCCTGCCGCAGCCGTACCTGGGTTTCCGCCTTTGGATTGCGGCGCCAAATTCAGGCCGCAATTCAGGAACACACTTCGGCCCCCGCCAGCCATCCCCTGGTCGACCCCGAGGCGCTGGCCTCGCTGATCAGTAAGCTCATCGAGCAAAAACTCAATCCAGCTGCGCAGCCCGTCGCCCCCGTTGTGCCCAACGTCGCGCCGCCCGAAACTCTCTGATTTTTCAGCTTGGGCTTGACCCCGCGTTTGTCTTCGTTCAGGATCAATAATGAGACTCAATCTCATTTTATAGAAAAGGACGACAGACCATGAGCACCGACCACGCGCCCTGCGTTATGACCGACACCGAGCAGTTTTACATTCGCGCCTGCGGCTGCGGCATCATTCATTTGAACTTTGGCCCGGCGGTCATCAATGTTACGGCTGAGGTCATGATTGCCATTACCGAAACCCTCAAGGAAGCGGCCTCCGAGCTGCGTACCCGCCTGAACGCCGAAGATCCGGTAAACTCCGGCGAAGCCGCGATCGACGTTTCGGGCAACGTCATTGTCGGAAGATTTCCCGGGCATGGCTAAGAAGACCGCGGGCCAACGGCTGCCCACTGCAACTTCCACGTTCACGCCCAAGACCCTTCCCTGCGGGCGCCCACGGCCGGCCAAGGTGGCGAGCTCCAAAGACGATCAAGTTTTACTCGAGGCGCTGACCGGTCGGCTTGATGCCTTTGTGGCGAAGAAAAAGCTCAATCGCAGCGAAGCCCGCTGGAAGATCCTGGAAACGATCGTCAAAGAGGCCAGGCATTTTCGGGCGCAGGATCTGTGCCTGCGCTTGCAGTCGCGGCATCCCGACGTGGGCCGCGCCACGGTTTACCGCAACTTGCCCATTTTGGTTGAGTCAGGCCTGATTCAGGAGGGCCCGCGGGATGCCGAGGGTCAGATTCTCTATGAGCTTTCGGATGACGAGCACCACGACCATATTGTCTGCGTGGATTGTAAGAATATTTTCGAGTTTCATGACGACTCCATCGAAGAAAAACAGGCGCGCGCCTCAAAAAAGCTGAGTTTTACCGTGCGCGATCATCGGCATGTGGTTTACGCCTCATGCGACTTCTTAAGGAAGAAAGCCTAGCCCTTATTGAACCATAAACTGCACTGACGCCCAACAGTCAGTGCGTCGCCATATTGTCGATCCATTTTCCGACTACTTCCGTGCCGACCGGATCAACCAGGCTCGTGCCCAGTGAAGGCATCCTATAGGAGTCCGTACTCATCATGCGCAGCCAGGCGATGCTCGACTCTTTGCTGCCGGGATCAATGCGATAAGCCAGCGGCACGCCCAGGTCACCCCGCGAGGGAGCGACGCCGATTAGCCCCATGTCTTTAACTGCGGTGCTGAAGCGCATGTCCATGCCCCCGACCGCCGTGGCCCCGGGCTGGTGGCAATGCATGCAGTTCGCGGCCAGATAGGAACGGGCGCGCAGCTCGACTGGCTGGGTGGTGTCGTGCGGAGCCGCGTACGCCCCGTATTGCGCGGGATCACTAATATCGTTCTTGAAGAGTCCCTGGTCGTTCCAATGGGTAAGCTGATTTTCGGCCCCCGCGGCATAGCTGAAGGCGCGGTTGAGCTGCAAGGTGCGAGGCCCGAGTGCGCCGCCGGCGGCCGCGTTATGGCAGGTCAGGCAGTCGTTGCGACTCGGATAAGTCCAGAGCTGCTGGCGCGTGCCGTTGGGAGCCGCCGCATCGGCGATCGTGAAAGTCCTGGTCTTGCCATCGGCCAGCAGTGTGGCGTCAGCCTGCTCGTCATTCCACTCGTAGGTATAACCAACCCAGCCCTCGGAATTTTTAATGAGTACCCGCGTTTCCACCCGGACCGGATTTTTCGCCGCGGCTGCCGGTGCGAGTTCGAGATCGAACTCTTTGACGAAGCAGGTACCAACTGGATAGTCCCAGCTCTCCGACGCGGAAAAGCCAATCGCGGTATTTTTTGGCAGCCACATCCAACGGCGCTTCTGAGCATTGTCGGAATGAAGCGGCGCTATCAGCTCGTATTCATGAAAACCATTTATGGGCGACGTCAGGGCGGCATCACTGAAGAGCCCAGTGGCCGAAAGTGTGGTCGGAACAGGGTCGCCCGCGTTCAAAGCACAGATCCGCGGGGGATCACCTGGTATCTCATTGGCCGGCGGTCCCGGCTGCACGCAGGCGGCAGCACCAAGACAAAGGGTCAGCAGTGCGAGCGCTCTGAGCGCGTTAAAAAAGTCCATACACCGTAAGCGATCCGCCGCCGCCGACATAAACTTTGCCGTTGGTGACTGTTGGTGAGTTGAACTTCACGGCCAGACCGCTGGTATCGCGGCTACTGGCTGCCTGCGAGGAGTTGTAGAGCTCCACGGCGACATTTGTGGCGTCATAGGCATGCAACACGCCTACGCCACCGCTTACCTTATACGCCGACGCATCCACGTCCCATACAATGCCCGCGGTCGTGCCATTGGCCGACAAGGTGGGCGTCGCGCCCGGAAAGCCATAGGCAGTTGCGCCTTTGGCAGTCGCCGTCGCTGGAAGTTTTCCATTCGTGAAATGAAAAGACTTGATGACGTCGCTGGCCCCGTGAAAATACAGATTACCCTGCCAGTAAGCGGGCGTGCAGTACACCCCACCGCCCATCTGGCCATCGAGCTCCTGCACCTCGCCGTAGTTGTCGACCGTGTTATACCCGCCCAGGTTATCGCGGTTGAGCAGATAGATCGTACCGGCCTTGCCGCCACCGATCGCCAGATGTGGATACTGGGCGCCGACCTGATCCGGAATCACCATGATTCCGCCCGATCCCAGATCGAGATCATACATGCCAATGGCAGCCTGGTTAAACGGTGTGAAATAATCGATCGCGGAAAAGCCCGTGGCCCGGGCCAGCCCACTGATGCCCGGCACGAGCTTCAGTATACTGTCGCTGTAATTCATTCCACCCGTATTGAGATCAAAGGTTCCATTGCCCGTCGAGAAATAAAGGTTCCCCGCCGTATCCACGGCCGGCGCCATGCCCGCCATCCAGGTGCTGCCCTCGTCTCCATCAGGCGTCATATTGAACACCGCAACCTGCGATAAGTTAGCCGCGCTATATCCCAGCAGCCAGCCATGAAAAGGCGGGTTGTCGCCATGCGAAGCGAAGGCGATGTAGACAATGCCATTGGAAAAGGTCAGCGCCGAGCGCTGGTTTTGCCGCAGTTGATCGAAGGGAATGTTTCCCGCGCCATCGTTGCCGCTGCCCGAGCCAAGATAAGTCGCCGTAACAACCACGGGACTGCCAGGGCGCTCGTTGCCAGTCAGAATATCGAGGGCGTGCAGGCGATGAAAATAGCTTCCGTTTTCCTTGGTTTTTGCCACCACGTAAAGGGTATTGGTATTGGGGTCGATGACTGGTGCGCCAGTGATTCCGATTTCTGGAGTGATGTCGGTGGTACCCACGTCGGCAGCCGGCACGCTCGTGATGCCCACGGCCGGATTGATGAAGCTGTCGTGCCAAAGCGGCGCGCCCGTGCCGACATTGTCGGCATCGAAAGCGTAAACACTGTCGTGTTCTGTGGCGACGAAAACCACGTTGCGAACTCCGACATTGGGCATGTTCAGGCCGGGAACATAGAGCGGCTGAGTATAGATCTGGCCATCGACTGCATAGGAAAACAGTTTTCCAAAAGAATTGTAATTGACGTTCGCCGGCGTGAGCAGCGTCTCGCTCAAATTGGCACCGGTGCGTGCCAGGTCATAGTGTCGGGTATAAACACCAGTAGGCGTGGCATGCGGGCACTGTGGTTGAGGATAGTTGGTGCAATCCAGAAACCCGGTGCCGCGCAGCGGACGAATGGCGTCGAACGCGGTGGTGGCATCCGTATATTTAAGATCGATCGAGGAATCGGTCGTCGTCGCCGAGTTGGGCGTGAAGCGAACGATGAGAGTGCAGGTGCCGACCTGCTCGGCGATCATGGCGCCGCTTGCGCAGCTACCGCCAACGAGCGTAAAGGGCGCGCCTAGTCCTAATCCTAATGTCGAAATCGTGCCCAGATTACCAGCGCCGGCGCCCGTGTTTGTGACCGTGAACGTGATCTCGGCGGTTGCGCCAATGGCGAGCGGACCGAAGTCAAAGGTGGGACCATCGGAGATTGCCAGCGAGGGTGCCAGCACCGGGCACTGTGGCTGTGGAAAGGCATGGCAGTCGAACACGCCCGTACCTGATATACCACGCGTAGTGCTAAAGGCTCCCGAACCCGAATACGAAAGCGTGATGGTGGCAGTCGATGAGTCTTGAGTCATCGGCGTATAGCGTACGATCAAGGTGCAGCTTCCCGTCAGCGCGGCCACGGATGCGCCCGTGGCG
>JBBRLF010000228.1:0-8382 GCA_038231515.1 candidate division WWE3 bacterium | reverse complement strand
TTGTTTACCGATAAAACGTGCTCGCAAACTAATCTGAGCGCAGGGCCGCGCATTTGCGCGGAACTAAAGCTGTCTTCGCAGTCTGCCACCCTGGTTAATGACCGAATCACGTTTTGACCCCCGATGCGTTATTTTACCCCTCGGCGGCTGTTTTGAGCGAGGTTTATTCGGTGTTTTTTGGCTGGATTGCTGGCAGTTGGGTGGTCGGTACGTGCGCTGTTTTTTAGGCAGGAGGCGCACTTGGCGCGGCCCCTCACTTGAAGAGGTCTGAGTGCGAGCCGGTGCGCTCGAAGGTGATCTCGTTGGCTTCGTCGTCGCGCTTGTAGATCAACACCCAATCCGGCTCAACGTGGCAGTCGCGCCGGCCGTTCCAGTTGCCGGTGAGCTTGTGATCGCGGTGTTTTTCTTCGAGAGGGCGCCGGTTGATGAGCCGGTCCATCACGTCGCGGATTTTGCTGCCATCCTTGCCGCGTGCAAGCATGAGGTCGAGGTCTTTCTTGAACTGCTTGATATAGATCGGCGCAAACGGCGCCGGTGCTGGTGGCGCTGCTACGGCTGGTACTTTTGGCTTCTGTTTTTTCTTTCCCATCTAAGCTGTATTATACCAAGGTGCTTTTAAATTCGATCAGAGGCCAAGCTTCTTGAACATCTCTTCGGCGTTGGCGCTCTTGACGAGTTCTTCGCCGCGATCGGTCTTGGCGAAGGTCGCGCGCGTAAGCTCGTTGGGGATCTCAACCGCAAAGGGAAGGCCCCGGCGCAGACAGACTTGGCTGTAAAACATGTTGATCGCCTCCGAGGAGGTGAGCCCCAGTTTCTCGAAGATCCGCTCGGCATCATCCTTTAGACGGGTCGTCGTCCTTGCCCGGACCATCGCGTTTTTCGTTGCGCTCTTTGCGGTAGTTTTTCGTTTTTCCGTAAGCTTTTCCATATCTTCTCCATTGTACCCCATATGGGATACAAGTCAATCGGTGTAATCGGCCAATATCTTTAGTCTTTTTTTGCCCGTTTTTGGGCAGCGACCGACCGGCGTCGTTTTACGGCACCCTGCGGCTGTGGCTCTTGGGTGGGGTTGGCCGCCGGGTGGTTGGCCGTGTGAACCTCTTTGAGCTTTTTTCGCGCAACGTGGGTGTAGATCGTAGTCGACTCAATGCTCACATGGCCGAGCATCGCCTGGATAAAGCGCAGATCGGTGTCGTTCTCAAGCAAGTGCGTTGCGAAGCTGTGGCGGAACGCGTGGCAAGCACCCCCTTTGTCGATCTTGCCTGCCTCGATGAGCGCGCGCGCGATGGCGGTGAACTGCTCAAGGGATATTTGCTTGCCGTGGCAGGTGAGGAATAAAAAATCCGGATCAGTGCGGCCGCCGACGAGCTGGGGCCGAGACTCAAGCAAATAGCGCTGCACCCAAAGAACTGCCCGCTCGCCAATCGGCACGATCCGCGCCTTTTTACCCTTGCCCATAACGCGCACCAGGCCCCGCTCGCAATCAATGTCGCGCGTTTTGAGCGCCCGGACCTCGATGCGCCGAATGCCCGACGAGTAGAGAACTTCGATGATAGTGCGATCCCGCAAGCCAAGCGGCACCTCGACGTCGATCTCGGCCAGCAGCTTTTCTATCTCTTCGATGCTGAACACGCTTTTCGGAAGCTTAAACGGCATTCTTGGCATGTCGAGCACGGCTGCCGGGTTTACCGTCGTGAAGCGCTTTCTAATCAGCCACTCAAAAAATACGCGCACGCAGAGAAGCCGCCCGCGCTGGGAGACAACAGACAAAGGCTTTCCGAACTTGGTGCGGTAGTCGAAGATGTGTCTCTGATAGCCGTCCATGATCCCCGGCGTGACCTCGTGCAACCGCTCGATGCTTCTGATCTCGCACCATTCAAAAAATTTATCTAAGTGCCACTGCTTGCCCGTGATCGTCACGTCGGAGTAGTGCGTGACCTCAAGCCATTTGTAATACCGATCAGCAAACGAGCGAAGCCTATCGTCATCGACAGCTTCTTTGTCCTCGGCGCTGACCAGGCGTAAGCGCCCCTGACGCTTGCGCCCCTGCGCGGCTCTCTGAGCTTTCATTGCTCGTCACCGTTGCCACCGGCTGCGCGCCGGATGGTTGTTGCGTCTATCTTTAGAGCAGATGCATCTTTTTGGTGAGAGGTAAGCGTGATTTTTTCGTCCAAAGTGCTGGTTTGGGCTGCATCTCCGCCACTAGACTGCGTTTCAACGTATCTACAAGGGGGCAAATTGGATGCTAATTGGGGGCTAATTGACCCCAAAAACTCCTCTTTTTGATGCTGCAACTCTGCATCCGCTCCAAGGATAACGGGGCCGGTATGGCACTTGCTTCCCAGGATTTTCGAGTCGATCAACCCCATGACCACAGGCTTTCCATCGGCGCCGCCGCCGTCGTACATAAGCTCGTAGACGAACTGACTCCCGCGCGCGCCCCGGTGCGGGATCACATACTCAAGCTCGACTAGCTTCGTGATGTGAGCGTGCACCTGGAAGTTGGACCAGCCGCAATAGTCGCGCACGTGCTTTCGGGTAAAACGGAAGTCGGCGCGCTTTGCGCCGTCCTGGCAGTTTTCGGTCACCATGCTGCTCACGGCAACGAGAAGCCTGCGCGTCTGCGGTGACAGCTCATCGAGCGAGCGCCCGAGGATTTCATGGCAAAGCTCGTTTGCGATCTCAACGTCGCGCGGCTCAACCTCGATGTACTCAAGCACCTCGCCCTGGTCGATGACCTCTTTGACCTGCCGCTGATGCTGGTGCACCAGTGCAATGGCGTCGATAAGCGTTAGGTATTTTTTGTGATCGCGCCGCATCCGAGTGCGCGAGTTCTGGAAGGTGAGCGTCAGTGCATAGGGGTTGATGACTCGGATCGGACGAAGTAGCCGTTGGGCGTTCTGATGGAGTTTTAAGATTCGTGCTTTCTCCTGGCGCGCAAGCATCCCGGCGAGCGTTCGCCCCTCGCGCTGTCTTTCATGGATCAATCGAGTTTGTTCGCGGTCCTCGTCAACGGTGAGCACCAGGCACCGATTCATAAGCTCCTCGTCCAAGTCGATGGCCGTGGTGGTGAGCATAATCATCACCGGCCCCTTGGCGCGGTACTCCTGGGTTACGATCCGACCGCTTGCCGGGTCTTTGCCCGTCGCTGCTATGTTGAGCTCTTTTTCTGATTGGAGAATTTTCAGCGCGTAACTCGCCCGGCTCGCGCCTTCCTCCTCGGCAATGGCCAGGATTCGGTTCTGCAAGCTCGTCTCACCAATGTAATAAAGGCTCTGGCCGGTCATCGCTGAGAATTTAATCCGGTCTTCGGCTGGCACCATGGCCAGCACGGCGTCCATCAGCGAACTTTTTCCGGCTGCTGATGACGACTGGATTACGATGGCCAGCGGCTCGTCTAATTTGCGACTGACCGCCGCGAGATAACCCACGCACTTATTTGTTTTCTCGCCAACCACGCCGCAGCGGTCAAAATCGGCAATGATTCTATCGAGAAGATCGGGGGATTTCAGGAGCGCCATGGCCTCTTTTTTCTCTTCAACTGTCAGCTCGGGCGCGACCTTGCTGCCACCAGCAGCCTTTCGGCGCTCCATCTCATCGCGCTGCAGCTGCTCGCATTTATAAAGTACGCGGCCCACGTCGCCCTTGATGACGTCAGCATCTAAGCTCAGCTCGTGGGCTGCCGATCCAATGAACGCCGCGCGCGCCTTCGCATGGTATAAGTCGAGCTGATCGACGTGGAACTGGGTTTCATGGCCCACACGCAGATTCACACGCAGCGTTTCCGTCGAGAGATTCTTGGATAACCCTCTGACGCGGTATTCGCGCGCACCACACATGATGAACAAGTCCTCGTCGCGCATTTCGCATGGCACATCGACCGGCTTTGGCGGCTTGAGCCAGTCCGGTGTCGCCGCCGGCGTTGATGCCGGTACCGCTGCCGGCGTCTGCACTGGCTCCGCAGCACACATTGAGCGGAGCGCCGTTTCAGCAGCCGCGACTAAAGAAGAAACCCCATCCGCCTGGGCAGCCGCAAACGACTGCCCCATGAGTTCAGCCGATTGGAGACAAACGCGAAGGGCTGGAGCCGCTGTCCGCATCTTGCACGCGTACTCGTTGGCGTCCATTCCCTTCGGGAACAGCACCCGCCAGCATTCGATGCCGTGGCCGTTGAGTTCCACGGCAAGGTTTTCTGCGGCGTTGTCTCCTGGCTTGTCGCGGTCGTAAGCGATGTACACACGGCGCACGCCGCGTTCGGTGAATGCCTTTAGGTGATCGGGCGTAAAACCATTCGTGCCGTAGCTCGTGGTCACGTTCTTAAAGCCGTTGACCCAAAAAGTGAGCGCATCAATGTGCGCTTCGGTTAGGATCACGTCCTTGCTTTCAAAGCATTCAGGATTCCACACGCCGCGATCACGAGGGCCGGTAAGGTAAGTGTGATCCGGCACACCTTCTCTTAACGTCTGGTTGACCTTGCGCCCGTAGATTTCCGTCACCTCGCCACTCAGAGAGATGGTCGGGATCACAATCGAGCCAGCAAAATGCTCGTGGCCTGACTTGTGGATCAGTCCAAGCTTTTCGAACTTAGCTCGTACCCGGACACCGGCAACGCCCATGGTGGATGGGCGCTTCACGTTAAGCTTGGAATCAGCAAAGCCAATCTTGAACTTCGCAATGGCCTCGGGGTGGTTGATTCCGCGGCGGTCAAGGTACTGTTTTGCTGCCTCGGAACCTTGAAGCGTCGCATGATAGTGGTCGATGGCCGTTCGTAGAATGTCCGCGTCGCTCGTTGCAGCAGTCACCAGCACGGCCTCGTCGTGGGCGGCGGGGTTTGCTAGAACGTCCGCTGCTTTTCCTTTACTAAGGATTTTGACTGCCTCTAGAAAGGTCACGCCCTTGACCTTCATCACCCAATCGATCACCGAGCCAGCCGCCCCGCACGCTCCCATGCAGTGAAAGAGGTTCTTTGATGGCGTGACGACTAAAGAGGGGGTCTTGTCGTCGTGGAACGGGCAGCAACCCTTCCAGTTCTTGCCTTGCCGCTTTAGCTTCACTCCCGACGCCTGGACCAGCTCAACGAGGTCCACTTCCATTTTCAGCCTCTTCAATTCCGCTTCCGGGATTTTGCCCATTTAACGCGCCCCCTTCTAAAAACCGTCAAGACCAAAGTTGCAAAAAAATTACGTCTTCTAATCGTTTCAGTAGTAAGGTATCTTACATTATTGAGCCGTGCAACCCAAAGCCGGTTTTCAAAAACCCGAGGTTATAACCATGCTCACTATGCCAAGGAGATCGAGACTCAAGTTGTCGCCGGTTCAACTCGTCACTGACGAGTCTTTCGGCCAGAGATTTGCCCGACTCAGGAAAGAGCGCGGTTACACCCAGGTTGAGCTGGCCGCAAAAACGGGACTCACACAGGCCCTTGTCACCGACTACGAACGCGGAAGGCTCAGGATGCACGCCGAGATGGTCGTGCGCTTCGCACAGTGCCTCGATGTTTCCACCGACGAGCTGCTTGGCGTGAGCGATGCGGCTAAAAAGAAGGGAGGCTCAACCCTGAGTCTCAAGCTGATCCGCAGACTTCAGAAGATAGAGCAGATTCCGAACTCCAAGCAGAAGGCTCTGCTTCAGACCATCGACGGCTTTCTAAAAGGGGCCGGAGTAGTCGACTAAAGTTTTGTTTCCGTAGTTCACAACTCACCTCGCAGTAAGCTCCAAAACCGCGACTAAAAGGGTTTAAGAGTAGCTAGAGCTTTTTTTAAAATATATATAAACACCCCGCACAAATCGCTCCTATCCCGCCTTGAGCTTGTTGCCATTTGGATGCAGCACCCGCTACAGTGCCATCATGCAAACCCGCGAGTTTCATTCCGAGTGGATCACGATCGGCGACCATCGCATTCTTTTCAAGGGCCGTGACGGCTTTCCGAGCGAGACAATGAGGTTCATGGCCCAGATCGGTGTAGAGACCTGCGAAGCGGCCCAGGCCCGCGAGGCCCGCGTCGTAGCCGTCACCTACTTTCGCAACCACCAGACCGACGCGGAGCAATGGGTCGTGACGATCGCCTCCACGAGAAGAGAAGATCAGTTCATCGCTAGTCGCATAAACAACGCCCTGCAAACGATCTTCCAGCGGGGCGACAGGCATGTGGCCCTCTACGTGATCGCAAAGCCCGGCGACGTCCACGCCGAAGACTACAACCACATGCGCCACCTAAGCGCCGAGGCCCACGTTCTCGACGCTTGAGCCTTTGTTCCTAAAATCTCCATCACCGGCTCCAGTTCTCCCTCGCTTTCGTTCCTAAAATCTCCATCACCAGTTCCAGCCTCTCTCGTTTTCAGTTCCTAAAATATCCATCTCCAATTCAGTTTCACACCCACACACCCATCAACCTGTTCCCAGCCCGGCCATCCCAAGTTTTCCCGCCGTAGTTCCTGACCCCTCACACAACAACTTCGTTGGGGGTGAGGGGTCAGGAACGTTAAGCGGCGGGTGCCCCCGCTTTTTGGCCGGGCTTCGCTTGTCGAGTCGATGAGTTGCGCGCGCGAAGTCCGTAAAATGCAAAGAGGTTTCGTGCGACACTGTCGCTTACAACTCCCAGCGCTTTTTTTTCGCTTCGCGTTCACAGCACTGCACATGGTGGCCGGTGAGTGCATACCAACCCGGCTATCAGAATGCGCCGAGCTATTTGCCTTTGGCTGACGATCTTCGGCGCTTCTTTGCGCGCGACCGTCGCGTCGATTTGCCCGGCTCGTCAAGAACCCTGATGCAGAACTCTCGCACAGCATCACGACTGATCTTTAAGCCCTGGGCCTCTTTGCGCGTGTTCATGATCTGGGCGATTACCCGGTGGCCTATGTTGTTTCTCCGGGCGATCTCGATGGGCGTGCGGTGGACCGTGAGAAGATCAAACACCGCTTTGATGTGTCTGGTCTTGTGCTCTGCGGCGGCAATGAGAAGCCTCTCGATTTCGGGATCAAAGCTTGGAGCTTTCCGACCGGCGTTATTGTCAGTGCTTTTCATTTAATGCCCCTCATCTCGACCAACCCCCGCGCAACCTCTCGCCATCCAACTGCGCGCCGTTCACCTAACAGGTGGTGGGTTTTTCAGCAACCTGGACTTGATCTTTTCGTGTACCGCAATGTGCGCCGTAAAGTGCACAGTTCGCGGGCCGGATTGTGAACAGCTGGTGTACCGACTTGTGAGCAGATCGTGTGCCACAAAGTGAACAATGCGCCAGCCACCTGCCAACCGCCTAAAACCTAATTCCCTTAGGGAATGGTGTTGCTCCAATGTGCCTAGGTTGACGCAGCGTTGCAGTGAGTGACCTTTTTCGGATGGGACCAGCGCACAGATCAAAGCAGCTGCGCGATATTTTACACGGCGATCGATTCGTGCAAGAAAAGCGTCCATGACTTCGTTAAACGATGGCGCGGCCGAAGAACAGGAACTGATCCGCAAGATGAAGCTCGTCGAGGCGCTTGTCATGGGCGGCGCCACCGACGGCGAACGCGAAGCAGCTGGCGAGGCCATGAAGCGGTTGCACGAGAGGCTTACCCTTTATAAAGGGCTGCGTCACGTCGAGTACACCTTCAAGATGGAGAACGAATGGCATCGCGCGTTGTTCGTCGCCCTCCTTCGGCGCTACGACATCAAGCCCTACCGCTACGCTCGCCAGCGTCGCACCACCGTGGTCGCCAAAGTCTCGGAGCGGTTCGCAGTCGAGACGCTTTGGCCGCAGTTCCAGAAGATGACCGCCATGCTCGACAAGCACATGTCAAAGATCACCGACCGCATCATCACCGAGGCGATTCATGCCGACCGTTCCGAGGCCGAGGTTGTTGCCGAGCCGCACCGTCTGGCCGAACCGACTCCAGAAGGGCATTGACCGGCAGGCTGGCTGCGCCCCCGGAACCCTTGCAGACCGGGCACCGTTTGCGTTTAATGCCTCGTGGCTGCCCTCCGATCCGGTCTTGCTGCCTTCCGCCTTCGGGGGTTTGGGGGCGAAGCAACCAAGAGGGTTTAGGACCGTGGTGGTACCACGGTCCCTGCTTGCCAGCTACCGACCCCCTCCCTTTTCAACTTCTAAATTCTTGCTCAACTCCACCTCACCAAACCGCGACACTCTCACTTTTATTGTTCAACACGCGGCTTCACCAGAAGTACGCACCGTGCTCGCGCCAGCGGCAACATGTCAGCCCGCGCAGAGCGCGACGCCCAGGCCGTCCGGAAGTGATCACGGCGACGCCGCCCACGGCATCGCTTGTGCGCTCTAAACCCAGTCGCTTTGCTCCCGTTATGCCGCCAACTTCTGCAAAGTTGGCTGATACAGACACTCCGCCACCGATTTGTGGCTACACCCCGTGCACTAATGCACGCAC
>JBBRLF010000227.1:0-8421 GCA_038231515.1 candidate division WWE3 bacterium | reverse complement strand
GTGAGCATGTTTGCCCGCGGCTGGATTGATGACTGGTTTTCCACGAAGATGCCCACTCTTAATGAAGACGGCACCACCACGCGGGAAATGGCCAAGGGCCAGTGGAGCCTGCGCAAGTGGACGATCATCAACTCGCTCTTTAATGTGACCTATGCGTTCGGCAAGAACGTCAACTTGCTGTTTCCTTCGGGCGGCTGGGTCACCTCTACCTACTATGTGCTGGGCGCGATCGGGATCGTTAAGGTTGCGTACGACGAGCGCTTTAATATCAAAGACAAGTTCACCCGCTTGCTCGATGCTTTTCGGGGCACCCGCACGGAGTTCTGCGAGTCGCTGATCGTGGGCCCACCGAAACCGCCGACGCAAAACTAATTCAAACCATTATTTCGTCGCAAAAACTCTGTCCCAACCCGCCAAAAATCGAGCAACAGCCGCATCCGGCTTTACTTTCACGGCCCGCCAAACATCCGCCGACTGCCCAATCTGCCAAAGCCCGCGCTCACCATCCAAAGAAGTCCCCGAACCAACCGCCGGTCGCAGGTGCTCCACTCCGCCATTATAATCCGAGCCCATCGCCACGCCATCAGCCCCAATAACCAGGCCAATCTCTCGCACCTGCGCCGCAAAGGCCGGCAGGCCGTTCAAGGCGTCCGTACCCAGCAGCATATCTTCTGCCGGCATCACGCCAAGCATCCCGCGCGTCTCGCGCACGCCCTGCAGCTGCTCGGCGGTGATGCCCCGCTCGGCCCGCAGAAACCGGCGCAAAGTCGTGTGCGTATACAAAAGTGGCTGTCCCGCCGCGCGCAGCATCGGCACCAGCTCTGCCTGCGAGGCATCGGACGCATGTGAGAGGTCCATCCAGACGTGACGTTTGATCAGCTCGCGGGCCATCCAGCGGCCCTTGTCGGTCAGCCCCGCGCGATTGACCAGCACGCCATCCACGTCGCGAGTGCCACTCACCCAGCTGCGAATCAAGGCGATGGGTGAAGCCAGGCCAATAATTCCCCGCAACAGCGCCACGCCGCCAAACAGATCATCCGTCAAATGCAGCATCGTCACGATGCGAATACCGGCCTTATCGACGAACTCCACCAGATCATTCTCATTCTCGATAATCCCCATCGCCCCTTCAAGCGAAAGCACGAGTAGGCGTTTGCCATGCGCAATTCCGTCGCGCGCCTCTTTGGCGCTTTTGGGAATAATCCAAGCCGGATTCTCGCGCACGAACCTTTCGGCCAGCGCAATCTGTCGGCGCACCGAATCGCGCATCGAAAGTGTGAGGATGGGGTGAGCATAAAGCGAGACAACGGCTACCTGCAGCCCCGACTCATTTAAACTCTCGGGATTGGCCTGCGAGGAAAAACGATCCCGCCAGCTGGTGGCGCGCAGGGGGCCGAAAAAATCGCCCCGAAACATCCAGCTCATGCCCTCTTTCATAAAAAGATGAGCATGCAGCTCAATGCCACCGGCGAGGGCCAGGCTCGGCACAGCCATGAACATGCTCAGCCAAAGACCCAGCTTAAAATATTTCAACAGACTCATACCTTATTCTTGCGGGCCAGGGCCGCTATGGCCAGCGAAAGAATCGCAAAATCGTCCAGATAACCGATTACCGGAATAGAGTCCGGAATCAGATCCAAGGGATTAATAAGATAAAGCAGCGCCCCGGCGCAAATCGCCTTCTGGCTGCGCGAGAACTTATGCGAACGAATCGCCGCAAGAAGCTTGGCAGCATGGCTACCCAAAGTTTTGTCGATTCGAAAATCAACGAGCTTGGCCTTCACCTCCGACTCAAGTTTGCCCAAATCATGCATATTCCGACCAGACGTCTCAAGTTCGCCCAGCAGAGAATCAAAGCCGCCGGGCTCAGCCCCGGCATTCGCGCTCTGCATCAGCTTGGCGGTGAGCGAGGTCAAACTGTCATTTCCGGCCGCAGCAGCTGACCGCACGTGCTGGTCGAACTGCAGGTGGTACTTCACGGGCAGCGGGGTCGCCCCGTCCTTGCGCAACATGCGCCGGATGGTCATATTCGAGATCATGGTTTCCTTGCCAAACCGCTCTGGCGAAAGGCCACTTTGCTCAAGATAGTGTTTCAAGTCGTCGACCTTGCGCAGCTCCGTAACGTTCATTCTCCAAGTCCTTCTTCGCCAAGTCGGTCATCCGCAGCGGCGAACCACAAATACAAGGTCGGCAGCAGAAAAAATCCCATGATGAGATCAGCGATCAAACCACCCACGATTACTATGGCCAGGGGCCGCTGGGAATCCGAGCCAATCTCGTGCGAAAAAGCGGCGGGCAGCAGACCAAAGGTGGCAACCAGCGCCGTCATCATGATCGGACGCAGACGCAGAATCGAACCCTCAACCACCGCATCCCGAATCGAAGCTCCACGGCTTCGCAGCTGATTGATATAAGTGACGAGCAAAACCCCCGTCTGAATCGAAACGCCAAACACGGCCAGAAACCCAATGCCGGATGAAACACTGAAGTGCGTGCCCGTCACGAACAACGCCAGTACGCCGCCCACGCGGGCCAGTGCAACGTTAACCATGATGAGAAGCGCCCACTTCACTGAACTGAAAACGAGACACAAAATAAAGAAGATGGCGAAAATCGTCAGTGGCACCACAATGGCCAGCCGGGCTTCGGCGCGGCGCTGGCTTTCGAACTCCCCGCTCCACATCAGAGTGTAGCCCTCTGGCAGCACCACCTTTTTCTTCAAAGCAGCCTGGGCTTCTTCGATCGTGCCGCCCAGGTCGCGACCGCGCACGCTGAACTTGACAGCGATATAGCGTGAGTTTTCTTCGCGGTAGATCATCGAGGCCCCGTCTTCGACCTTGAAGGTGGCCAGACTTTCGAGTGGCACCCGAAAGCCATCTGGCGTGGCTACCTGAATATGCCTAATCTGCTCGATGGTCTCACGATGCTGTGGCTGATAGCGCACCACGATATCGAAACGCTTTTCGCCGTCCATAACCACCGAGGCCACCTTGCCGCCTACCGCCGTTTCAATGACGTCTTGTACATCCGAGATATTCAGGCCGTAGCGTGAGATCGTATCGCGATCGATGGTAATATTGACATTTGGCTGCCCCAGCTCTTCAAACACCCCCAGATCCTCGACACCCCTGATTTTGCCCAGACTCTCTTTGATCTCGTGGGCCTTTTGGTCCAGCGTCTTGAGATCTTCGCCGAAAAGCTTGACGACCATCGCCCCCTTCACGCCCGACATCATCTCTTCGGCACCGTCAGAAATAGGCTGTGAAAAACCCCAGATCACACCGGGGATCTGCCGCAGCTCGGCGCTCATCGAGGCAATCAGCTCATCTTTCGTACGAAACTCCTGACGCCACTGGCGGCGTGGCTTGAGATCGACAAAACATTCCGTATTGAAAAAACCCGTGGCATCAGTACCGTCGTCGGGCCGCCCGATCTGACAGACGGTAATCGGAACTTCGGGGTACTTCATGAAAATCGCCCGAGCTTTTTTTACAATGGCATCCGACGTCTCATACGACGTACTGGGCGGCAAGGTGCCACGCACCCAGATACTGCCCTCGTCCAGATGCGGCAGAAACTCAGAGCCGATCGGGCCACCGAACGCCAGCACCAGTGTCAGCACAAAGCTGCCCAGTGAAATTCCGATAACCTTCGGCCGATTGGCCAGCGCCCAGCTCAAAGCGCCACGGTAATGCAGCTCAATCCAGGCCATAAAAGGGTTATGCCATTCCTTGAGCTCACCTTTCATGAACACCACGGCCAGGACGGGTACGACGGTCAACACCACCAGCAGTGAGCCGAGCAGCGCAAACGCCACGGTCCATGCCATGGGCGAAAAAAGCCGGCCCTCGATGCGCTGCAGAGTAAAGATGGGCAGATAGGCCAGAATAATAATCGCGATGGCGTACACAATGGGACGTTCCACTTCACGCGCGGCCGCCACAACCAGCTCAACCATATTCTCGCTGTCAGGATTCAGCCCCTTGGCACGCCGGTTCTGCTTGTGACGAAAAATATTCTCGATCATGACTACAGCACCATCCACAACCATCCCAAAGTCCAGCGCGCCCAGGCTTAGCAGATTGGCCGGAATATTCTTGAGATCGAGCAGAATCGACGCGATCAGCAGCGACATCGGAATCGTAATGGCAACGATCAGCGCGCTGCGCAGATTACCCAGGAAAAAGAGCAACACGATAAGTACCAACAGCATGCCTTCGAGCATGTTCTCTTCCACCGTACGCGTGGTGAACCGAATCAGGTTGGAGCGGTCAAGGTAGGTCTTGATCTTCACGTCCGGCGGCAGCACCTTTTCATTGATCTCTTTTACCTTGGCATTGAGCGCCTTGAGTACGGCTTCATCGCGCTCGCCCACGCGGGCCAGCACCACGCCCTCAACCACATCGTCGCGCTCGTCCACCGTGCCATCGGCCCGGTGCTCGGACATCGAAATTTTACCCAGGCGTACCTTGGAGCCGATCACCACCTGCCCCACATTACGTACACGAATCGGCGTACCGTTTTTTTGCGAGATGATCACATTTTGCAGATCAGTGACGTTATCGGCCTTGCCCACGCCGCGAATATTGAACGTTTGGTCGCCATGGGCGATGAAGCCACCGCCGGCATTTTGATTGTTGTTGCTCAGCGCCTGCACCACGGCGCCCGTCGAAAGTCCGTAGTTGGCCAGCGCCAGGGGATCGATCAACGCCTGAAACTGCTTGGCCGTACCCCCAAAGCTGGAAACCTCGGCAATGCCGGGCACCGATTTGAGCCGCTTTTGCAGATTCCAGTCTTGAATGTCCTTGAGTTCCATTACCGGGCGCTTGCTGTCGAGAATGTACCAGTAGATCTGACCGACAGGACTGCCCATCGGGCCCAGCCCGGGCTGCACGCCAACGGGCATGGTGACTTTCGCGATTTTCTCGAGCACGAACTGGCGCGCCTGAAAGGTCGACGTCTGCTCGTCAAAAATCAACGTCACGACCGACAGGCCAAAGAGCGACACCGAGCGCAGATGAGTGTGGTGCGGCACCCCGTTGAGCTCGACTTCAATCGGCACCGTGATCTGCCGCTCCACCTCTTCAGCGGCGTGCCCCGGCCACTGCGTGATAACCTGCACCCACACATCGGCCACGTCGGGATAGGCCTCGATGGGCAGATCCCGAAAGGCAAGAATGCCGCCAACGAGCACCACGAATCCAAAGAACAGGATCAGGTAGCGCTGCCGCAGTGAGAATGAAACGAGTTTGCCAATCATGAGTATTTCTTTACTTCACTGTACCGCGCTGGAAAGCGCGGCATCCAGTAGCAAGCCGCCCTCGGCTACGACCTCATTGCCCGCCTCGATGCCACTAACGATTAGCGCCACGCCGTCTTGCTCCTTACCCACTTCAACGGGCACCTTCTTAAAGATGTTGCCGCTGACGCGTCGAAATATAAACGTGGCATCATTTAACCGCAGCAACGCTTTACTGGGAACGGTGAGCGCCAAGCGTTTGCTCAACGTCAGATGCCCCCGCACATACATATCGCCGCGCAGCTTGCCGCCGGGATTGCTCATCAAGGCGCGGATCTTGATCGTGCGCGAGGCCGGATCGACCACGGGACTGATAAACGAAACCTTTCCCGCAATAGGCAACGAGCCGTCGGCCAGGTCGATATTGAGTTCCTGATTCTTATGCACCTTGGCCAGATCTTCGGGATACACGTCACCGGCAAACCAAACCACGCTCAGATCGCCCAGCTGAAAAAGGGAGTCCCCCACGTTGTGCACATTGCCCACGACGGCATTCTTGGACAGCAACACGCCGGCACGCGGCGCGCGAATCATTAGATTAGTCGTATTCTTGTCCGACGACTTGCCCAGCTGATCGATGTCCTGATCTCCCATGCCCATCGTCAACATGCTGGCGCCGTCGGCCAGATTTTTTTGCGAAACCGCCTGCAGATATTCCTCGCGCGCGATGACGTAGTCGGCGCTGAACATACTGGCCAGCAGCTGCCCTTTGGCCACCTGTTCACCCGAAGTCACATACACGGCATCGATGCGTCCCGAAATGCGCGCCGGCACCACTGCGATACGATCTTCGGTAATGCTGATTCGGCCCATGAGCGACAGACGATCCGGAAACTCGCCAAGGTCCGCACGGGTCACCTTGATGTTTTTCAGACTCTCGGCCGAAAGCTTGAGCGTGGTGGCGTCGATGCGCTCAACCGCGCTGGGCTCGCCGGGCTCTTTCTTCTGGGCTCGGCAACCGACGAACAGAACCGAAAGGCAGAGCGCCGCAAGTAAAACTCTAGTGACAGGCATCGGGACCCTCTCCGCTGTTTGAGTCACAGCCGACTTGCTGAACGATCTGATTGAAATACTGAGCCGCGGCAACCTGCTTGGAGAGCATATCTTTTTGCGCCTGAGTCCAGCTTTTGCGTGCTTCGTTCAGAATGAAATAGTCCGCCTTACCCAGCGAGTAAGTGGTCAACGTCAAATCATAGCTGGCCTTGGTAGCGGGCAACACCAGGCCGACGAAATTCTCCAAGGCCTTCTGGGCGGACTGAAAGTTAATATAGGCCGTCTGCAGATCGGCCTGCGACTGCAGCCGCTGCGCCTCTGCCGTCGCCTCGGCCGCGTCACGATCGCGCGCGGCGGCCTGAATGCCGCTGAGCTCATTAAACGGAAAAAAAATCGGCACCGCAACCGCGATGCCCAGGGAGTAGTCCCGCTCAATACCCGGCACGGGCCCAGCCGTCGAAACGTGATAGAGATTTAGACCGCCCGTAAGCTGCAGATCAGGCAACGGTGAAAGACTGGCGGTGCTCAGAGCCGACTGGGTCGCCGCCAGCTGCGACTGCGCAGCCTTGAGCTGATGGCGGTTCGTGAGCATGAGCTGCGTCAGCTCGGGCAGCGACTTTTTCAGCCGCGGAATGACAATCTGCTCGGGAATCAGCGGCAGAAAATCGGCGGTACCCGGCTTCTTGATCAGGTTGCGAAACAACGTCAGCTGCTGCTGCAGATCGTTTTGATTGTCCAGAATCTCGTGACTCAGATTGGCCACCACCACCCGGGCGTTCAGCAAGTCGGTCTGGGCCGCCTGGGCCGCCGAGTACTTCTTTTCCAACAGCTTTACGAGCTGCTGGGATTTGCGAAATTCTTCGGCCAAAAAATCTGAAAGCTTCTGATTGGCGGCCAGGCCCACATAGTTGTTGGAAAGCGCGACGAGGATGTCGATTTCCTTGGCCGACGCCTGCTGACGAAGCGCCTCGGCCTGATGGCGACTGGCCGCACTCATCGAAAGCGCCTTACCAGGAAAGCCCAGGGTGAAACTCAACGTATAAACCGTGCTGGCACCCTCTGAGGTCAGAGACAGGCCAGGCAGATCATTTTTACTCAAACCTAAAACGGGATTGTTGGGAGCCAGCGCTTGCCGGGCGCGATAGCGCTGGGCCTCTTCCTGGTAACGTAACGCGACGAGCTCGGGATTCAAACCCAGCGCGAGCTTCGAAGCCTCGGTAAAGCTCAGCACCAGTGGCAGTCTCTGAGGCTCCGCGGCCCTGACCGGGCTTGGAGCAATGAAGAGAAGAAGCAGAGCTATCATCGCACGCCTTACTGCTTAACCAGATTGAATTTGAAATGCAGATCGCTCGTCAGCGAATGCCACAGGCACGCCAGGCGTACCGCGTCGACCACCTTGCAGTTGACGATGATCGCGGGACTGGCATTGGTACCCACGATGGTGATGGCCAGCGTGCCCATACCCCGATCAAAAGCGCCGTTGGAAAATGGGAAGACCGTCTTGGTAGCCCCGCCTTTGGGATTGAGACGGGTACGGTTATAAGTCGTGAAGCTGCCGGTTACCGACGGCTGCGGAACCAGCGTGCCATCTTTGTTGACGACCACGGTATCGATATAGGCACTGACGTCATACGTCGGCCCTTCGAGCACGGTGCCCGTGCCGATGTAATCGCCGCTGATGGACTGACTTTCTTTGAGCTGTGCCACGGCCGTTGCGCGCTCGCGGTCTTTCTGGCGGGTAACCTGGTCGGCCACCGTTTCCTTGCCGCAGCCCTGAGATAATAGCGCGGCGGCCACCAGCACGAGCAGGCGATTTAAATAGGTTTTATTTAATAAAAACAGATTTTTGAACATGAGCCACTCCCATTCCGGGTGCCAAATGATGTTGCGTCGCGTATTAACATATGTTAGTCGCGGTTAACAACTTTTTCCGGGAGTCTGCGGTGAAAATGATCTCTGGGTTGCTGGCAGCCGTGACAATAATTGCAGCTTCATTACCCAACGCGGCCGCAGGCCTGACCGCCTCGGACGCCGAGCTAACCGCACCTCGCAATCAGGTCGTGGGCTCACTGCCTTACTCCAATCAGTGGGTTTTTGATCAGCGCCAGTCTTACCTCTATCTGAGCTAT
>JBBRLF010000226.1:0-8442 GCA_038231515.1 candidate division WWE3 bacterium | reverse complement strand
CATGCGCCATTGGATTCGCCGGGGAAAGCGCACACCAGCCGCATCGGCCTGAAGCACAAAGGTAATCGGTTTTTCATTAAAGCGCGCCGGCTGGGGAAGGATTCGACTGACGAGCCTGCCCTTGGGATTGGACGCAAGCTCGGTACGAAATCCATCGATCAGCTCCAGTGGCAGCCACGCGGCAAGCACCTGGCCCGAGTCGGCGGTCATCCAGATGGCGTCGCCAAACAAGGGCTTGGCGTAGAGGTCTTTCATCTTGAGCACATCGGTAAAGAGCGCCTTGAAATCTTTCTTCACCCAGGTCTTCTTCGTCTCGGGCAAAATCGGAGCCGGCACTCCCGGGGCGGACTCCGGCAGTTCCAACGCGCCAGCCTCGAGCCATTGCCAGTCAGAGTGGGAATCAGGTCGGAAACGGGCAAAAACCCACGTCAGCTGGCCCTGATCGTTTTGCACGGGCCACCCTTCGAATTCAGTGACGCCGTCTGGTGCTACGCCAAGTGCGGCGCGAATTGCCAAAGCCTGGCTCGTACCCAGCGCGCGAAGCCCTTCATGGAGCACTGGACGAGCGGCCCGCCCCAGGCCAAGTGCAAGCTCGCGCGGGCTTGCGCCCAGATAAAGTGGCTGCCGCTGATCGGAGTTGGATTCCATGCGCGTCCAGGGCATTTTGGTTTCGGCAATTTTGGACAGCGAAGCCCGTGCCACATCAATGGGAATGCGATCACGCAGCAGCAGCTCGCAGGGCAACACCGCCCAGGCCTGTGTTGACAGGCTCAGCGTGAAAAGTACGGCAAGAAGATAGCGAAACCCGGGCAGCATTGTGCCGCTCCACTACCATTTCTCAGGAGATCGCTCAACTGGACGCGGAAAGAACTCTGTTTTCAAGCTTTTGCCGGATTCGGGGGCATAGCGTCTCCAGCTCAAGCAGGCCCAGAATCTTCTCCAGCTCCAGGGGGCCCTTCGTAAGAGCCAGCACCTCAGAAATGGCTACGCCGGCCGGATGCGAGTAGACCTTTTCGATGACGTCGCCGGCAGCCACCAGCCCTTCGTCGACCACGCGATAATAAATCCCAATGCGCCCACTCTCGAGAAAAGTTTTCAAGATAGTCATGGTCGGATCATTGAATTTTATCGCGAGCTTGAAGCAAGGCAGCCTGGGCTGCGCCGCCTCAAGCACGCAGCTGCCAAACCGAAAGCGATCACCCACGCAGACCGTCGCCTCATCGAGCCCGAGGGTCGTGAGATTTTCGCCAAAGGCGCCGTGCGCCAGCTCGGGCTGCGCCAGCCGGGTGCGCCACCAGCCATAGTGCTCGGCCGCATAGGAGTAAATCGCCTTGTGTTCTCCACCATGGACGGTCAGGTCGGCCTGGGCATCGTCCGCCAGGTTATGCTTTCGCACGGACACGGGGCCCGTCACGGGATCTTTGAATATCGCAGTCGAAACCGTCTTGCCTTGCCATTGCACCTCGCGAGGCAAGCCCACGCAAATTGTCGCCACTTTCATATAGAGCTTAAGCCTAGCACATGCTAGCAGGCTTCGATGCTGCCACTTTTTCAAATTATGGCTGGGGTGTGCGCGCTCACCACCGCACCCGTCGTACTGGAACACACAAGCCAGGAACTTTATGAGTCGTGGACTATCCCCGATGGCACGGCGCTTTTTGAAGCCGGACGGCCCGAGACTGAAAATTATGCAAATTTTCTGGCCTGGGTTCGCGCCTCCGTCAATCCCGAACAAACAGCCTTGCTGGAACGTCAGCGAAAAATTTATGCCGCTTCGAGCTATTCAGAAGAGGTAAAAAAATTCGACCTCATTTTGTCGCATCAGGCCGGCCGTCTTCATCCCAGCCGGTGTCTGGAAGCGGCGCTCTTCAATGAACATCTGATGCGGCAGGATTCGGCGGCGGTGCAGACCGAATTTGCCGCGCTGATTCTGACTCGCGGCACCGAGTTAAAAATCTACTTTTCGTCGGGCTTCGCCACCAGCCCACCCACGATCACGAAATTCGAAGACCGCCTTACCGTGGATTTAAAAGCGGGCTGGTCGCTGCTGACCTTGCTGCACAATCACATTTTCTTTTTCAAAAATGCGCCCGGCGATATCGCTGGCACCACGATTCCCAGCGGTGCCGACGTCGATACCTTTCTGGACTATGCCCAACGGTTTGGCCTCAAAGAGGCCTGGATCACCAATGGCATCGACACCATCACCTTGACAGCCAGTGAGTTTGAACGGTTTCGAACTACGCGCTCAGATTCTCTCGCAGAATAATATCCGCGATGCGTTCTGAAAGTGCTGAGATGGTCATGAGCGGCGTGGCGCCTAAAGAGCGCGGGATGATCGAGCCATCAGCTACGAACAGACCCGTGTGCACTCCACCGTGCCCGTTGAACACGCGGCCTGCGTGATCGACCACTCCGTGGTCGGCGTCGCGTCCCATGGGGCAACCACCCAACGGATGTGTCGCCGCCAGCCGCTTGTCAAAAACCATGCTTCTGGGATTTGGAATGAAGATGGCGCCTTGCCGCCGTGCATGTTCGGCCATGACCTTGTTGATATAGACAAAGGAATGCTCTTCCTGAATTTTTTTCCACACCACGCGAGGGCGCTCGTCGCCGTTGTAAACGTAGTTACCGCCCGAGCTGTCATGACCGCAGGCGAGTAAATTCATCGAATGGTTGAGCGCGCCGTCGGCGGGTATCGAGCGGGAGCGCAGATCGAGGTCGATGCGATCACGCTGCTCGCGACTGAGCTCGCCTGACCGGAACTTCATGATACCGGCCAGAATTTTCGCGGCATCCACCGTAAGCGAGGTGGGAATGGTGCCTTCGATGAGCAGAAAACGTTCAAGCAGGTCGCCATTCGTATTGCTCTTGCGATAATCGCCATAAGCCATCAGCGCCTGGCCCGCCGGCCAGCCACTGCGAATACCGGGTACCGTCGTGCCGTAACCCACGGCATTGGTTTGCTGATCGCCGTTGTAGCTGAAGCCCAGCACATCGCCGTTGGCCGACATGCGCGAGCCCAGCTTTTTGGAAACACCCAAGCCGCCTTCTTTTTGCGAACGCATAAGCAGCTCGGTGGAGCCCATCGAGCCGCCTGCCAGGATGACGAGCTTGGCGTCGACCGTGCCTTTTTTCGGCCAAAACTCCATGCCGCCCGGATGATAAATGTAATGAATGCGATAGCCGCTCGAGACCTTCTCGACGTACTTGACCTCGACGCCGACAAAAATTTCAGCACCGCGCGACTTGGCTATGGGCAGATAGTTCATCTGCAGCGTGTTTTTGGCCCCCACATTACAGCCGCTGCAGCAGTCGCCGCACGAGGTGCAGGCACTTTGTTTGGCTCCCCAGGGATTGGGCGCGCCGTGATTGATGTTCAGGCGCAGCTGATCGCCAGGCACTCCCAGTTCGGCCAGCGTCTTGAGATGCAGCCGGCACTTCGACATGGAGCTGGCATCGGACGCCACCAACGGCTGCAGCACGCTCTCGGCCTTGTCATAGTAGCGATCCAGCGAGCCGTCACTCTTGGCCCGCTTGATCTCGTCTGGCCATTCGTCCTGCTCAAACACCAGCTCTTCAGGCCGCGACGCAATGGCCGCATTAATCAGCGATGTTCCGCCCAGGCCGCACCCGGCAATGACATCGAGGTCGGCGCGAAGTGGTGTATTGAAATCAATCAGCCCCAGCGGATTGAGTATCGGATTGCGAACCGCATCGCTCAGCTCCATATCGGTCGTGGGAAAGTCGCCGGGCATCCACTCCTTGCCTCGTTCCAGCACACACAGCGAGCGCCCCGCCCGGGCCAGACGTGCCGCTAGAATAGAGCCGCCATAGCCCGAGCCAATAACCACGACTTCGTAACTCTTCTTGAGCTGACTATACGAGCTGGCCAAGCCGCCAGGACGTGCGTTGTGTTTTTGCGAGGACGGACCACGAGTGGAGCTGCCCAGGCTGGGCTGCTCGGCGACGCTGGGGCCGGCTTCGGTTTTTGCGGCTAACTTTTGTTTTACGCCAAAAAATGCATAGCCAACGGCAGCGCCCAGGCCGCCTGCGACAAACTCGCGTCGCGAAATCGCGGCGGGATCTTTACTGAACGCCTCGCTTCCATCCTTGGATTTGACCGGACTACGACTACTCTTTTTACGCTTTTGGTCGTCTTTAGCCATTGGGGCAAATAGTACCCCGCCGGGGCAGAATTGGACAGGGCTTGGGCAGAACTGGACTTTTTACAGGGTTTGGCAGGTAAAGCGCCCTAAAATCAAAGGCGTTTTACTGGTACGGGGACTGCAATGGTTAGGAGTTGGAGGCCCCCGCCGTGAGACCCATCTGGCCAACAATTTGCCCCCTTCTGGTTACGCTGATTGGCGTAGCTGCGGGCACAGCCATGGCTTCGCCAATGCCGGGCGACCACAGAGTCCAGCTCGCCTCTGAGATCCACAGTGGCGACTACCTCAAACACGTGGTCGCACCACCGCCCGAGCAAACCCTCAACACGATGATGTTCAACAAAGGCATGAGCAGCGAAGGCCTTATGCGCTACACCACGATTTATAACGCGTACGAAGAGCGCCACAACTATGGCCTCACGCAGATGGAAGACCAGCTTCGCTATAAAGAAGCCAACAAGAGCCTGACCGACTGGACCATGCATCGGCTGCTCGATGACAACTTTCGCACGCCCGTGCGCCGCTTTGTCGTAAAATCTGTCAAAGATACCATGCACGGCGACGACTCAAGCAGCAGTAGCGACCCTCGGCAGACTGACGGGTCCGCGCCAGAAACAAAGGACCGGGTCGCGGGCGCGCAGAACTCAAAGCCCGTCAAAGCCACGGAGGACTCGTCAGGAATATCCCTGCGCGAAATGTACGGCACGGTCGAAACTTTCTATAACAATGGCCTGAAGCTGGATAAGAACACCCTGATGCGCTTTCAATACGACGTTCCCGGCGGTGTCATGGATCTGGCTTTTAAAGGCTCGATTGTCGACACCTCTTTTGACTACTATGTCATGCCGCTGAACTTTGCAGCCACGGGCGGCGGCTTCGGCGGTAACGCGGCCAACCCCGAGCGCGCCGCGGTTTCTATTTCCAAAAACCTGAGTGAGCTTGGCCTGTCCACCGGCATGCATTACGGCTTGATGAGCCGGTCGCTCAACTACGGCATGAGCAAAACTTTGGTGGGACCCCTCAGCGCCGGCGTAAACCAGGCGCATTACGGCATGGACTCGTCCAAAGACGAAACCACCTACCGCGTGAATCTGGGTCTCGCATTCTAAAGTCGTTTAGCGTACCACGCGTCGCAGCCGAAATGCCCCGTTCCGCCTCTGGGCTTGCTCAGCTGCCGAAAACCGCAGCTGACGTATAACGCACGCGCCTGCTTCATGGAGTTGAGCGTCTCGAGATAACACGTCTTGAAACGATACCGTCTGGCTGCGGCCAGGCAGACCTCCATCAGCGCGTGGCCAAAGCCCAAACCTCGCAGCTGCGGCAGGAAATACATCTTGCGCAGCTCACAGGTGTGGGGACCGCCACCCGCAAGAGGCGCAATGCCGCCGACGCCCAAAACGCGCCCACCCCAGGTCACGACAAAATAGGCCGAACGCGGCTTGCGGTACGACGCAAACATATCGCTGACCTCAGGGTCACTCAGCGCGAAGCCCGGCCCTTTCGCCCCAAACTCGGGCATTACTTTTTGAATCACCTTGGCCACCGCCGCATTGTCCCGGTGCCGCAGCGGCCGCAGTCGATAACGGCGACGCGTGGCTTTCGACATGGCTCCGCTCAGTGATGGGCGCGCTGGTACTTGGTCAGAATTTCGTCGGCCATGGTGGCAACGCGCGTAATCTGCGACTGCCTGGCGGTTTCCAGATCCCGAATAGCCGCGGCGGTATTGGAATCCGTCTGACGCGAGCCAGCCAGATAATTTTCAATGGATTTAAGCGCAACCAGCTGCGGGTAGGCCAGTGTGACGCCCGTGCCCAGGTCGTGGTGCAAGTTCTCGCTGGCTGTTGAGCCTGGCAGCTCGGCTTTGCAGTCCGCCAAACTCAAGCACGGTGCTTCGCTCAGCACCGAATGGAGAAATTGAAAATCCGACTCCGAGGTCAGATTTCGCCCCAGCAAAAACACGATCGTACCGCGCTCGTTTCTGCGCTCGGTCGGAAACTTGGCATAACGCCCCCGGATAATTTCCTTGGCGCCTTCGGACAGAACACGAAGCTCGCGGTCCAGACGGGGGTCATTGTCATTCTTGGCCTTCAGAATGGTATCGAGCAGCTGGGCTTTGGCGACATCGCCCGGCGCCACGATGGGAGGATTTATCAAGATTGGTGTTTGTGTTGCGCTCAGGTGAGCTCCTGCGCCGTTAAAGGCGTGAGATTTCTCAACCGCGCTGACCAGTTGCTCGGGGGCCGGCTCCACGTGCCGCGAAAGCGTGCGCTCGCGCGTCAACATGATGCCAACCACCACTACCACTGCCCCACAAAGCACCAATCCCAATAAAATGCGTCTCATAGCGTTCCGTACAGATCCTTTTGCATCTGCGCCTTGGCTTCTTCGCCCGTGATGCGCTTGAACTGGTCATCAGCATACATGCCTGAGTCCATCTTCACCTTGTCCGTGCAGTTCGTGCAGAACTTCTGAATGTTCTTGAGCATGATGGTCGAGGAGCCATAAGAGCCCAGTGGCGTGATGTCGCAAGCGGGTTCGCCAGCAAGCGTTGCACCCGTCCAGATGCTCTTGATTTCGTTGCCGTTAGCGTCATTGAACGGAGTTGGGCAGGTTGCGTGACCCCAGTTGCCGTTGGCATCTTCGGTGTGACGTGATTCGTGAAACACGACCATCATCTTGGCCACCTGTGGGTGGCTGAACTTGATGTAGTTCTGGGTGAGCCAGATTTTGGAGGAGTCAAACATTGGAATAACGCAGGCCACGGCCTTGCCGCCCCCACAGTCATTCAAGCCGACAGCCGTAACGCGGGTTTCGAAAAAGTTGACGTAGGTTGCGCCGTCAACGTTGCCGAAAATTTCCTTGTGCAGTGGCGTACCGTTGTTGCCTTGCAGGGACTTGATGAAACCCATGTCCTGAACGATCTGGTTTTTGACCGCTGCTGGAACATCACTGTCGAATGTATACGCGGAGGCCGTGAGTGGAAATGCGAGTAATGCGCCTAAAAGTAAAAGCTTCATGTGAGTAATCCCTTTCCCCGTGGGGTTGAAAATAACAAATCCGTGTTACTACTTGGGCTACTTCGAATACGTGTAGACGCTGACATGGGTGCGAAGTTCTGACAAGAGGGGCACACGAATTTCGAAACTGTGAATCGTGCAGCGCACTATTTTTCAAATGTTACGAAGCAGCCAGACCCACAACGGCACCGTGATGAGCGAAAGCGGAATGCCGACGCCCACCAGTAAACTTGCAAGCTCGGGTTCAAGCCCATATTCGGTGGCAAGGATTG
The DNA here is from genome assembly GCA_038231515.1 of candidate division WWE3 bacterium. GTDB lineage: Bacteria > Bdellovibrionota > UBA1018 > UBA1018 > UBA923 > JACQAX01. Next base: position 984 of record JBBRLF010000226.1, on the reverse strand, counting down.
CGCCGGTAACCATGGGCGCCATTGCTGCCTCGGCGATGGTCACTTGAGTGGTCTCGCCACCCTGTCCGAATCCAAAGAGGTAAATGACCGCGATGAGCGCGGGTCCGAGAAGGAGCTTATAAACCAATCCAATTGATAATGGGGTGCGGTAGCGGCGAAGAAACCTGGTCTCCAGCCGCAGCTGCAGACCCACCGAGATCAGCGCAGCGGGTGCCAGCGTAAGGCCAAGGTAGTGCAGGACGAGCTGCAGCTGCAATGGATATGCGAACCGCCGTGTAAGCAACGCCACCAGCAGTGCCAGAAACGGCGGAAACATAAAAATTCGACGAACCACACCCTGAGCCGTCACCACCTTTCCGGCACACACTGCTGCGGCCAGAAGTCCCAACGTTGAAAGGACAAGAAAGGTTCCGGGCTGATCGGTCAAAATCGCGACTCGCAACGCCTCGCGCCCATAAAGGGCCTGAATCAGGGGGTAGCCCACAAAAGACGTGTTGCCCAAGCCCGCGCACAAGGCAAGCGCCCCAATCGTCTGCCGCGACCACCGAAGCCCACGACCAATGCCGATAAAGACCAGGGCCCCGACCAGAAATAAAATCCAGGCCATAGCCACTGGATAAAACGACACGACCGCAAGCTCATGCACATGCTCGAGCGTCAGCGCGGGCAAGGAAACGAGCAGGACAAATCCGCTCAGGCTGCGGGCCGCATTTGCCGGCAGGATTTTGGTGCGCCCGAGCCACCACCCCGCTCCCAGGAAAAAAAAGATGAGAACGAAGATTGCCACGTGTCAGTTCTTCAAGATCGCGGCAATCTGCTGACGATGAAGCCACTGATGGCTGCCCAGCAGCCAGTGCCACTGATGCGCGGTGAGCTTGCCAAACCAGGGATGGAACAGCCGAGCCGTGGAATCGCGTCGGCCCACCTGGGTATTCACGCGCTCATGCACATCTTTCATCGTACCGGCGAAAAGATTGGCCACGT
>JBBRLF010000225.1:0-8464 GCA_038231515.1 candidate division WWE3 bacterium | reverse complement strand
GGTGCGGCGCTGGCCGCTCAACGGCGGCCATTTCGGCCGAAGGCGTAACGCGCGTCATCGGACTCGACGCCTCACCGTATCTTCTGCGGCACGCCAGCAGCCAGTTTCCGATTCACGAGTTTGTGCAGGGGCTGGCCGAGAGTACCGAGTTTCCCGACGCCAGCTTCGACGGCATCAGCTGCTGTTTTTTGTTTCACGAGCTGCCGCGCCAATCTGCCGACGCCGCGCTGACCGAGTTTAACCGGCTGCTAAGCCACGACGGCCTGCTCGTGATTCTCGAGCCGGCCCGCGAACAATACTCCGAGCGGCCGCTGAGCCTGCTTCGGCGTTTTGGCTGGCAAGGCCTGTACTTTTCCTGGCTGGCGCACTTTGTCCACGAGCCCTTCGCGCGAAGCTGGCATGAGTGCGAGGTCGCTCCCTGGCTGCAGCATGCGGGCTTTGAGCTGCTCGAGGAGCGGCTGCTTTTCCCGTCAAGACTTCTGGTGGCGCGCCGCCGCCGAGCGTCATCGTAAAACTCCGCCACGATTTGCCCTTCCCATTTCAGTCCCGATTGCCATAGATTAAAACCCATGGCTGAACATCGCGATCGCAATGAAGTGGTTACCCAGGTTATCGACCTCATCGTCGACTCCGTAAATTTACAACACCTCGACAAAGCGGGTATAGGCGTGGACACCGCCCTGACGCAAGGTGGCCTGGGCCTCGACTCCGTGGACATTCTCGAAGTCATCGTGGCGCTGGAGCAACGTTTTGGCGTCAAGGTGCGCGACGCTGAAACCGGCCAGAAATATTTTCGCACCATCGGAACGGTTGCCGACTTCGTCGTCTCGGAACCCGCCCAGGTCTGATGCAAATCTCGGGTATCGGCACCGTAAGCTGCGCCGGCACCAGTGCCGAAGCCCTATGGAAAAATGCGCTGGCCGAGCACTCTGGAATCAGCGACGGCGTAGGTATCCTTTCAAACACGAGGCTAGCCGAGCTGCGCGCCCAGCATCCCCGCGCTGCCCACACCAGCAAACCCATTCTGTTTGCCTTTGCCGCGCTTACCGAAGCCATGCGCCAGGCGGGCTGGGATGAGCTGCGCGACGACGACGGTTTGATTCTGGCAACGACCACCGGACAGATTCCGGTTTGGGAAGGCGACATGATTCGCTTTCTGCAGCACAAGCTTTCGGCCGCCGAGCTTGCGCACGCCTTGCAAAAACAATCGCTGGGCTCGGTCACCACTGCGCTGGCTCAGCTGCTTTCGTTTCGCGGGCGTTCGTTGCTGCTAAGCTCGGCGTGCGCCGCTTCCACACAGGCACTGGCGCTGGGTGCGCAGTGGCTGGCGCGGGGCAAAGTAAAACGAGTGCTGGTTGGCGGCACCGAGGTGCTTTGCAACCTTACGCTGGAAGGTTTTCGAAGCCTGCAGCTGCTGTCGCCCTTGAACTCCACGCCCTTTGACGTCAACCGCAAGGGCATTAACCTGTCCGAAGCCGCGGCGTTTATCTGTCTCGAAACTGCGACTTCCGCAAAAGTCGCTCCCCTGGCTCACCTTACCGGCTATGGCCTGAGTACGGATGGCTATCACATGACGGCGCCGCATCCTGAAGGCCGCGGAATTTTTGCAGCGATGCAGGCCGCCCTGCATACCGCGCGGCTGCAGCCCGACGATATTTCGTGGGTGCACGCCCACGGCACCGGCTCGCGCCACAACGATCAGGCCGAAGGCCACGCGATTGCGCAGCTGTTTAAGGAAAAACAGCCTTGGGTCAGCTCGACGAAATGGGTGCATGGCCACGCACTGGGAGCGAGCGGCGCACTCGAAACCGCGCTTTGCGTGCAAGCACTTTTGAGTCAGAACATTCTAAAGACGAGCGGGCTCAAAGATCCCGACCCTGCAATTGCGCTGAAACATCCGCCCGCCAATGCGCCAGCCGAGCTGAAACACATTTTAAAAACCACGCTCGGCTTCGGCGGCAGTAATGCCGCGCTGGTCATCAGTAAGGCAGGGGCGCGATGAAAATCCACGTCGTCTCCACGGGACTGGCACGAGACAAAGATCTGGAGCCCCTCAAACGGCAGGCCGACTTTCGCAAAGCCACTCGCAATATGATGCTGGCGTGGCTTGCGGTCGAAGAAGCGCTGGCCCCTTTGGGCGGTGTACTACCCGAAGAATCCGCGATGGTATTGGGCTCGGGCTTTGGCGAGCTCGAGGTGACACGAAATTTTTTAAAAGGCCTGGCAGATTCTGGCCTGGCGCGACCGCTGCTTTTCCAAAACAGCCTGCACAACGCGACGCTGGGCTTTCTGGCAATGAAGCTGGAGCTGCGAGGGCCCAGCATCACCCTGAGCAATCGCTGCTTTACGGGCGAAAACTGCCTTGAAACCGCAATGCAGCTGCTCGAGCAGGGCCCCAGCCGTTACTGCCTGGCCATCGGCGTCGACACGCTCGTACCCGAGCTGGCCGAAGCCCTGAATGCGATATACCCGGTGCCGGTAACCATCGGCGAAGGTGCGGCTGCTTTGCTGCTGACCAACGACGAGGGGCTGCGCCAGCTGACACTTCCGGCGCTGGCCACCCTTCACGACGTCAGCTATGCGTGGGAAGACTCGGCGACGAGTGACGGTACGACCCGCGATTTTCACGGCTATTACGAGGCGGACGCCGTCGAAAAGCTGGCCCGGCGGCTGCGTGACGAACGCAGCGCTGGCGCGCTTACCACGTTAAAACTTCACAAGCCGGACGGAACCCATTCGTTTTTGCAATGGTCCTTGGGAATGAGCGCAGATGCACGCATCCCTTGATCGGCTGCTGGGTCCAAGCGTTCGCCGCATTCACCATTCCGCGACCGAAGCTAAAACCCTGTACCTGACCTTTGATGACGGCCCCAACTCAGACTCCACTCCCGAAGTGCTGGAAGCCCTCGAAGCGTGTCACGTGCCAGCCACCTTTTTCGTGGTGGCGCGCAAAGCCGCGGCCAAGCGACAGCTCGTCGACGAGATTCGCGCGCGCGGCCACGCGATTGGCAACCACTCGCTCGACCATCGCTACGCCAGCTTCTTTGCCGGAAAATCCGGCATGCTGGACTGGATCGCCCAGTCTGAAACTTTACTGGCCGAAACCATCGGTGGCCCGAACGTGGGGTTCCGGCCACCCGCCGGCGTGCGCACACCCGAGCTGCACTGGGCGCTTCGGCAGCTTGGCCTGCCGCTGATCCTATGGGAGCGGCGTTTTTTTGACACTGTTTTACCCTGGGACGAAAAGCGCGCGTTGCGCTCGCTTACCGCTTCCGTGTCCGGTGAAATCATCCTGCTGCACGATGCGCAGCCCATCAAGAGATTGCCGGGATTTTTAAAAACGCTTTCGCTCTACATCAAATCCGCGCAGGCGGATGGCTATCAGTTCCGAGCCCTTACCAGATCGCTTTGCGAAGCAAGTCCCCTGAACTGAGCGACTTATTTTTTCTTCTTGGTTTTTACCGGCTCCATTGCGGGCATGGTTTCCACATGCGCGGAGTTATTAATGACCTCAACGCTCACCGGATCTTCGTCGCCATTCGCTGCCTGGTCGGGCGCGGCCTTGGTGGGAGCAGGCGCGGCCGCCGGTTTTTCGGAGCCTGGCAAAGTCCATTCTGCGTTTTCAGTGAGGACATTGCCGATTTTGATGCCGTCGCCACCCGGATTGGCATAAACATTTTTCACGAGTATGCGTGGATCGCCGGCCGTAGCACTGGCCAGGGTACAAACGAAACGAAAAGTTTTGGTTTCGCCCGCATGAAAATCCACCAGCGTCGAGCCATTGCCATGCATGCCAGGATTCAGGCTGCCTTTTGCGGCGCCTTTGAAACATTGCAGATCGTCGAGCACGATGATGATGTCTTTTCCAGACTCGTTGCCGATGACGAAGTTTACGTCAAATTTGTTCTTGCGGATTTTGATCTGCGACGCCGACAGGCTCACAATGCCGCCCTTCACCACTTTGTTCTCGCTCGTATTGAGCTTCAGCTTGCCACCGTGCGAGCAGCCAACCGCTGCGACGGCCAAAGCGACGATGGTCAGGACAGACAAGACGGACAGAAGCGGCGACTGGATAAGTTTTCTCATGATGGGATCTCCCTATATTGTTTTTGCAATATAATCGATCCGAGCAGTTGTCACACGGATAAAAAAAGGCCGGCCCCCTTGCGAGAGCCGGCCTGATGTCAGTCTTTCCGCGACCGTCCTGGCCGAGGAAGAACCAAGTCTTTAACTTATTTCAGTACTGGTGCCTGCGCTGCGCAGGAGCTGACGATGCCGCCAACCCAGGCATTTGGCATGTACTTGGTCAGACGTACTTCCTTCTTGTGCAGAAAAGCCACGTCCGCGCCCTTGATCTGCGCATCGACAACCCAGTGTGCCGTCTTGTGGCGAATCTGGCCGGTAGCCTGATCGGTCACATCGACGTCAACCATGTCGAGGAACTCAAGGCGCACCAGTGAGTTATACTGAAACGCGGCTTCATTGATCATGAACGTGTATACGTTGTTGTTCCAGCCGTAGTCGGGACGAATGACATGCTGACCGACGTAGCGGCCTTCGGCATACATATTGACCTTCACGTCCCGGCGCGGATCGTTGGCGTGCTTGACGCCTTCGATTTCGATCTGGACGTGGCGATCTTCATTGTAACCATAAATCCGGACCTTTGGCCCGAATCCGTAGCAGGACGTGCTCGACATGACGGCCTTTGCTTCAGAGTTAAACTGGCCGGGGCAGAACGTCGCCACATTGCGGTTGGGGTTCGGCTCGGTAATCATGCGGCCGTACCGCCATTCTTTCAGCTCTTCATTGCTGTTAACGTGCGCGTTCGGATTGAACGACTCGTTGGCAGGAATCGTGAAGTCAAAAGATCTGACGTCGGGGCAGATGTTATTGACGAGCGCGCCACGCATCTTGCTCTGCACACAGCCAAGATCGATCTGATGACCACAGACAGCCGCTGCTGCATTTACGCAGTAGTTGCTCTTGGCCTGACCGCGAGCAGCGGCGGCGACGCCGTCGACGCAGCCCTGATACGTGTCGAGAATGGCTTGATCTTCAGAAACTTCGATCGTGAAGCTCTTGCCGGCGTAAGGATTCGCCGTCGAGAAGATCGCTTCATAATAGCTGCTGATCGCCTTAAGCGTGTTCGGAGCCTGCATCGCGATCTGCTGGGCTTCGCTCAGGCGCCAGGGTGGCACGAGCTTCAAGCCAGCTTCGGAGTAGCTGCGGCTGAGCACCTCGTCGATGCCGCTTTTGAAACGCGAAAGCGCCGTCTGCACGGCCTGGCTTGCGCGAATTTTCTGCGCAGACTTGCCGCCCAGCTTTGCATTGGCCGTGCTCATCACGGTTTTGAGATTGTTCAATGTACCGATCCATCTTGAAAGATCGGTAATCGCAGCTTCACCGCGGGCCGGTGCAGTCGACTTCAGCTGGCGGTAAGCCAGGTCTTCCTTGGAAAGGGCTTCGTTGCCACCTTCGACGAGGTCATGAAAGTCGCCGACCGGGTTGCAGCCGGTCATTACCGCTGCCAGGGCCGCAATCGAAATAAGGGCCGTAGCCAAACCAGATCTCTTAATCATTTTAATACTCTCCAATAGTAACAAGTTGAGACAAAGTTGATTTGACGCGAGGCGTACCACCGTCGACCCATAGCGTCAATCATTCAAATCCTGCCCCCCCTATTGTGCGGAGCGGTTTCCCTACAGCCCCGAATCCCGGTAGACTAAACATCTGTAGTTCACATCTGGAAGTGAACAGCACAACAAGGAGGATTTTTATGGCACGCAAACAGAAGTTCGATCTGACTCAATTGGTACACGGGGGCTTCCTCGTGAACGGTGAAAAGGTTTACTTCGTCGTTGACCCCTCAAAGGTAGGGGCAGTCGTAAAGGCCCCTAACGGTGAGTACAAACTCGACTTTGAAGGCGACCCGATTTCGGTGCACGCCGCCGCTCAGAAATACCTGGGGCAGGAACCGCCGAATCACGGCGCGAACTGGATTCGCAAGGATAACGGCAAGACCCTTTTTGAAGTCTGGCAAAACAGTCAGGCTGACGACTGATCGAAGAAGCTTCAACGGAAGCCGGAAATACAGCGCAGCACTTCGGTGCTGCGCTTTTTTTTTAAAATAAAGTGCCCATTGTTCTGCTTGCTCGCCGCACCTGCCAGCGTTAGCCTAGACTCATGCCAAGCAACAGGTCTGTTCGAAGTCTTGTGTCAATTCTTACTGGCTGCGCCGTTGGCGCGGCTGCGGCCTTTAGCGCCTGTTCCCTGGATGTTCCCAAGTCGCGCGGCAGCGGGGTTCGTATCATCATCGATGACCCGAACAAAAACGCCGCGCTGGCCGCACCACTGCTCAATAGCTTTGAGTCTCTTCTCTTCAGGCCCCATTTGCTGGCAACCAACCCGACCGCAACTTCTGACTTCACCTGCTTCGCGGTGAACGTAACCGGCGCAGGTATTGGGCCTGACAGCAAACAGCTTCAAGGTTGTACCTCAGCGACGAATATGAATGGAGTTGGTGTGGGTTCTATCTCGAAGACCACGCCGCGCGGCACTGCCATCGAGATGAATGTTATTGGGGGCCCGGACCGCACGATTGACGTTTACGGCGTGTTCCCCCCGGATAAAGACAACTGCGGCGGGACTTCCGGAAGCAGTGGGGGAAGCGGTGGAAGCGGCAGTAGCGGCAATGACAATGGCGGCGGATATTTCCTGGGGCGCGCCGTAAAGGATCTTGCTACGGACACCTCGGTTACCATCGGCATCAGCTACTCGGGCGCGAATCCTGACATCGTATGCACGGGTGGTAACAACGGTAACGGCGGTAACAACCAAGGTGGCGGACTGCAGCTCGCCAGCCCGTTTCCCTATGGCGGCAGGGCCTCTGGCGGCTGGACCACACAAATCAGAGGCAGCGGCATGACGGCCGGCACGACGATCCAGCTGATTGCGGCCACTGGCGGCTCGGGTTACAGCTGCGCGAGCACCCCTAATTTCGTTTCGGCTAACGAAATCGACTGCGTTCTGCCGGCGTTACCGGTCGATGGTTACACGATCAAGGCCACCGACGGAACTCAGGTAAAATTTTCGGGTGCCCAGATCCAGATGCAATCCAGCGGAGCCTTCATCTCGGTGGACCAAAACACCAGCAATACCGACTTTGGCAGTGTTGCAAACGGCTCAACGAAAGTTATTTCGGTTCATTTCGGGAATGCCGGCACCGTCACCTCTGGTTCGATCGGCACTCCCAACTTCGCATCGAGCCCGTTCTCAGTTGTCAGCGGAAGCTGCAGCATACCAGGCGGCACTCTTGCGCAGGACGCGCAGTGTACGGCCGACATTAAATTTGCTCCGGTTGCCACCGGACCCTTCACGGTTTCGCCGAGTTTTTTCGGACTGCCCATTACCCTAAACGGGACGGGCATCTGACCTGTCTGCCCCAAAAAAAACGGTGCGAGGGGGTTTGATTCCCATCGCACCGTTACTAACGCAGTACTGAGCTAACGCTTAAGGCTGAACTTGACGAGGCATCTGAGTGGCCAGTTCGGTCGTCATCTTGCCCATGCCTTCTTCAAGCTTCTCGCTGAAGTCGTTCTCGAAGCCTTGCAGCGCCGAGATCGCAATCATCACCTGCGCGCCAGCAGGACAGCTGCCCTGCTTGGACGTGACCACGGCAACCGAAGCCACCTGATCGTCCTGGCTCGGAGCTGCAGTCAGACGCAGCAGATCGCCGGCGGTAAGCACGCAGGCTGCGCTGCCATCGCTTGGCGAAGCCGAGATGTCTGACGACACCACGAAGATGTGCCGCAGATCGCTGAGCGTGCTGTTGAGCACAACCGGAGACTGCTGCTCCTGAGCACGAACGTTGGCTTCGACCTGGGCGCGGAGCTGATCTTTGATCTGCTCGTTGATCTGGGCTTCCTGCGCCTGGTAGGCGGCAGCCTGAGCGTTGGCCGCGTTGATCGCATACTGTTCAGCCAGAACTTCGGCCAGGATGTAATCCGTCAGCCAGTAGCTTGGGCCGTAGTAGGTCGGGTACGGACGGTAGTAGTAACCGTAGTAACCGCACCAAGGAGCGCGGCTCCATCCCCACTGGTAAGACCAGGGCCGATTCCAGCCAGTGTAAGCCCAGCCGTAGTACCAGCTGTCAAAGTGACGAGAAGGCACATAACCGTAGTAGTGGTGACGGCCGATATTGTAGCCGTTGTAGTTGCGAACATAGGTAACGCCGCCACGAATGTGAGTCCGTTGCATGCTGTAGCTATTTCCACTGCGACTATAGCGATAGTTATAGGTTGTGCCGCCGCGGACAACTACACGAGGCTGGCGATTAAAGCCACCACCGCGATTTGGATTCGAAGGACGATTCACTACGCCGCCGCGATTTGGATTCGAGGGACGATTCACTACGCCGCCGCGATTTGGATTCGAGGGACGATTCACTACGCCGCCGCGATTT
>JBBRLF010000224.1:0-8474 GCA_038231515.1 candidate division WWE3 bacterium | reverse complement strand
GGGGCTCAGCTGCTAGCGGTGAACTGGAGCGCGGGCCGGTGGACTTGGCCGCGTGGACGAGTGCAGGTGCAGAGGCCAGAAAGAGCTCGTGCGGGATACTTACGGGAATACCGGCTTTGAGCCAGCTTGCCCACGAGGTATCCGGCTTCTTGGCGGCTTTCTTTTTGAATGTTGGCTCGTCGACGATGGGTTCTGGCGAGCGGTCAACCACGTAGAGCGCTTCCTGGGCACGCGTCATGGCGACAGACAGGAGGCGCGCGCTTTCTTCAGTCTCGGCGTCTTCTTCAAAGGTTTTGGCGTTTTGCAGTTCGGGCGCGGACCAGTCGAGGTTGTTGTCTTCGTCGCGCGGGGGCAGCCAAAGATCCCGGCCCCGACGCAGCAATCCAGACGCCCGTTTGCGCTGGGCTTTAACGTCGGCCAAGATGACGACTGGAAACTCAAGTCCCTTGGCGCTGTGAACGGTCAGCGCGCGAATCGTGCCCGCCAGATTGGCTGGCGGCGGCAGCAGAATAAAACCCGAGATGTCCTGACCGTTGGTGGTCAGATGATTTAGCCTGCGGGCCAGCACCGAGGGCAGCTGCCCTTCGCTTTGATGACGAAGTACGAAAACTTCGAACTGCTCAAACACCGCGCCAAAACGTTCCCCCAGATTGAACTGAGAGTTCAGACGCCCAAGCAGCTCTTCACACGTGAGCCGAAAACCCGGCTGACAGGGTGTCTTCAAGGCCTTCATCTGCTCGCCTAACTGCGCCCTTACGCCAGAGGCCGGTGCCGCAAAGTCAGTCACCACCTGCGCTGCGCGCAAGGCCTGCCAAGGTTCGCAGGCCCAGATCCAGAGATTGACCAGCGTTTTAAGTTCCTCGTTGGCCGAGGCGCTGGCACTCGACGTGATCGCCACGCCAATGCCGCGCGCGGCAAGCTGGGCAAACAGCGGCGCGTTGCCTTTGATTCGGCGAAGCAGCAGCACGACCTGAGACCAATCCACGCCTTGGCTACGCAGCCGGCGCAAGATGGCCTCGATGGCCTCGGCGTCGCTTTCGCCCGTGATGCGCGCCACGCGTGGCAAGTCGTCAAACGTGCGAGGGGGCAGCGTAAAGTCATCGTCCCGGCGGCCAGCGAGCATCGGCTCATACCCGTCCATTGCCGGAGTGCAAACGGCGTTGACCGCGTCGATGACCTCGGCATGGCTGCGAAAGTTTTTCGAAAGCCGGCGTGCCGGCAGGGTCTTGATGAACTCCTTGAAGACGCCAACGTCTGCGCCGCGAAAGCGATAGATGCTTTGCTTGACGTCGCCCACGACAAAGACCATGCCCTCGGTACCGGTCAGCGCGTTGACCAGCTCGCATTGCAAGGAGCTGGTATCCTGAAACTCATCGACAAAAATATGGTGATACCGGCTGCGCAAGGCGGCCACGACTTCGGGCAGTCGCACCAGGGTGAGCGCGAAATGTTCAAGATCAGAATACTCCAGTGCGCGCAGTACCCGCTTGCTGTTGGCAAACTCTTCGAGCACGGCTCGCACGAAGGCATCAAGATTGGAAGGCTCTGCCGTTCCCTCATGCACGCGCGCGCCCTCGCCTGCCTCCTGCGCCATGCGGCACAGATTCCAGAAGCGGTCCACGCCGTGATCGAGGTTGTCGGGTGGCGTGCGGCGATAAACTTTTTCAAAGCTGCGATAGAAAACCTCGTCGCGCTCGTCGGCATCCATGATGCGAAAAAACGGGGCCAGTCCGGCCAGCCGGCCAAACTCACTGACGATGCGACCACAGAAACCGTGAATCGTGTAAACCTCGGCGTTGATCCAGTCGGCCAGCCGCTGCTCCAGATCCGCTTTGGACTTTTCAGTGAACGAGACGCAAAGAATACGCTTATCCGTGGGCAGATTGCGCACGCGCTCGACCAGGACTGAAGTTTTTCCGGCACCGGCGTCGGCGGCAACGGCCACACGAGGCAATCGCAGAGCTCCGGCCTGATCGCGCTCAAAGAGCTCGCTCTGCTCGCCTGTCCATTCGCGGCTCATGAGACGCCCCCTTCGTCAGCCTGAGCCTGAGCCTGAGCCTGAGCCTCGGCATCAAAACCACAGACGGGCTGAAACGTGCAGGTGGGACAATCTTTTTTCGGACGCGACGGCCGTGCCGCGTAATCACCGGCGCGCAGCTGCCGCGCAGCGCGCGTCCAGTTTTCGCTGACCTGCTCGAACAACGTCGCAAACTCGCCGTCAAACAGCCCGGAGTTGCGGGCATTGGTGGTGTGCAAAACTTTCTGATGCTTCTTGAGAAATACGCCGCTCTTGCCTTCGACCTTGGAGCCCACGGTGAGATAAAACGCCGCACCGGGCTCGAGCCCATGTTCGAGCTCGATGGCGCGCGCATACATAAGCAGCTGCGCACCCAAGCCCTCTTGCAGCTCGCGGCCGATGAGCGGTGCCCCACCCGACTTGTAATCAATCACCACTGAATGCTTGCCATCGCTATCGACCCGGTCGGCCTTGCCCCGCAGCTTGAGCACGCCTGCCAGCTCGAGCTCGATGGCCTTTTCAACAGCGTAGGGACGGAGGGTAGGATGCTTTTCGCGGTTTTCGAATTCCCATTCGAGCCACTTTTCGGCACGGCGGCGAATCAGGGCCTTGGCCTTGGTGATGAGCGGCTCGTGCCGGAACATGCCCGAAAGATTCTTGCGCGTGGCTTCGTCGTCGACCAGGATGCCTATTTTTTTCTTGGCCGCCTCGAGATCCGCAACCCGTTCGCCCGTGAGCTCGTCGGCCAGATACCGCTCAAGCACGCGATGCAGAATATTGCCGCGAGCCCGGCCGTCGGGATCAAGGCCCAGCTCGTCTTCCTGCGCCAGATTCAAGACGTGCCTGGCGTAATAGAGAAACGGACATTTCAGATAGTCTTCGAAGCTTGAGACTCGCACGGACTTTCCATCAGAAAGATCAGGGCCCAGATCGGGCCGTAGCAACGCTTCGACAACCGCGGTGGCCGAAGTACCGCCGACGGTCCAGCCCACTGCTTCATGCCCGCCGCTGTGGGTCGCGTTACGCTCACCTTTTATTTTTTTAAAGATCGCGCTTTCTGGCAACAGCTCACCGGAGATGCCATGGTTGGTCGCTGAAAACACCACGTTCGGGTGTTGGGTGAGGCCATACAAAAGCAGAGCTTCGTCGCGCGCAACCCGCTCGGCGTGAGTGAGTCCAAGATGAACGCGGTCCCAGATCTTACGCACCTCGAGCGCTTCCCAGTCCCAAAGATCGGCCGGAGGCTTTGCACGAGTAAGGGCATTGGCGCCGAGGACAAACACATGCGGCACGGGTTTAGGCAACCACACTCCATGACCCACGAAATGCACGCCGTCAGCCGAACGCAAAGACTGCGTACGAGCCTTGGCATCCAGAAACTCTTCGAAGAGTGGAACATAACGCGGTAGCCGGGCACGAAACGTTTCAAGATAAGGACGCTCTTCGCTCAGGTGGCGGGCGAACTCGAGAAAAATATCGGCACCGGGCTGCGGGCCCAGCAGCTCGTTCATGCGCGTCACCAATCGCCCGGCCGCCTCGCTAAACTGCTCTGGCCCCAGGGCCCGGCTAAATATTCCAAAGCCCTCGACCAGCAGACGCAGCTCTGGCGATTCGTGCTCGCGCAGCAGACGAGCCCATTGCGCAGCGCCTCCATGCAGCCCTTGTTTAAAAGCGGCCTCGTAAAGTTCTTTACGGCCATCATTTACGCCCAGCCACGAACGCACTTCGTCGAGCTTCAACCCGGAGGCAAGCGTTTTCAGCAGATCGCGCCACCAGAGCCAGTCCGCATTGTCTTTCCACGCACCGGACAGCGTGGGGTCGTGCAGCGGTACATTCCAACGCTGTAAACGCTGGCGCGCAAATCTCTTATAGAGATCGTCGTTGGGAACAAAAAGCGCGATCTCGTGCCAAGGCACGCCCTGGCCACGCAAAACCTCAAGACGTTCGCGTAAAAATTCCAGCTCGTCCCAGGCCGAATGCGGCGTCCAGATCTCGGGTTCGTTTGGAGTTTGATCAAGCGCAATGACTTCAATGCCCAGCTCCTGGCAACGTGGAGCAAACTGCGCGATGGCCGCAGCTGGCAGTAAAAGTTTTAAGGCCACGCCCTGCTCGGCCACCTTCGAAAGCAAAACCTCTTCAAGCGGGGTGAACTCCTGAAAGCCCCAGAGCCAGATTGTTTCAGGCAGCTTGGCTTGCCCTGCGTCCAGGACATCAAGTGTACGACGCAGACTTTCACCTTCGCCCCAAGGCGTGAGTTGACCATTATGCCAAAGGTGGGTAATCACTTTTGTGAAGCCACCGAGGCTGGCATCACGCGTCTGAAAATATTCCACCACGGCGGCCAGCTCTTCTTCGGAAACATAAAACCGATCGAGGTGCGTAAGAAATTTCGCGATCTTCAATGCCACAGCTCGCGACTTCAGATGCTGACAAAGCTCGGGCACTGCCTGAATTAGAAAATCCTGAGTAGCCACCCGCTCGAGGGCATCAGCTTGAGACGACAAACCCAGCGACTTATCCACAGAAACTTTAGATTTATTTAGAATGTCTTTTGCGAACTCAGCAAGCGTACCCGCTGCCCAGGAAGGCACGACGGAAGCCCGAAGCAAAAGCTGATCTTTCACGGCCTCGCGCGAGCACAAGGGCCCGACAATCAACCGCGAATGATCGAGCCAGGGCAGATCATTCAGAATCTCGACAAAAACTTCTTCCAAACGCACGTGTCGTTCCGACTCTCAATATTCCAGTGAAACTTCGAACTCCGAAGATTTCACATTCACGCGGGACTTGCCTTTGGCACGACCGACCATTCCGAGCAGGTGCGACTTGACGCCCATGCGCTCGAGGACATTCTGGGCACGTATCGCCAGTACCGACTCCACCACCGCGATCATGCCGAAGCCCATGTTGAAGGTGGTATAAAGATCGGTCCACGAAAGTTTACCGCGTGTCCTGAGCTCATTGAATACCTTGGGCATATTGAAAGTGTCAGGCAACTCGATGTCGTAATTCACCCCGTCGTTGATTCGCGGGATGTTCAGAAAACCACTACCAGTGATATGAGCCAGCCCCTTGAGCTGCGGCCCCAGCTCGTGGTGGAGCGTAGCCACCGGGTCTACATAAATTCGAGTGGGCTGCATGCAGGCCTTCATCATGGCCGCGTCTTTGACTTTGCCGCGCAGCAGTTTGCGAATGAGCGAAAAACCATTGCTGTGCGGGCCCGAGCTTTCGATGCCAAGGATGACATCGCCGGGACGGACACGCGAACCATCAATGAGCTGCTCGCGAGAGACGAGACCCACGGCAAAGCCAGCAAGGTCGTACTCACCGGCCTGATAGATGCCGGGCATTTCGGCGGTTTCACCACCGATGAGCGCCAGGCGCCCGAGCTTGCAACCTTCGACGATTCCCTTGAGTACGGAACGCGAGGTTTTCAGATCCAGCTTGCCGGTGGCGAAATAATCGAGAAAGAAAAGTGGTTTGGCGCCAACGCAGATCAGGTCATTGACTGACATGGCCACCAGGTCGATGCCCACGGTATCGTGCCGGCCAAGCTCGAAGGCCAGCTTGAGTTTGGTGCCAACGCCGTCCGTAGTGGCCGCGAGAAACTCGTCAACTCCCAGCTGATAAAGAGCTGCATAACCACCAATGCTCTTGACGACCTTGTCGTTGAGAGTCGACTTCACCATGTCGGCAATCGCGCCGACAAACTTGTCGGCCTTCTCGATGTCGACGCCAGCTTTGGCGTATGCGGACTTGGATTTGGGTTTTGCTGCCATTGAGATCACTCCGAGAGCACGAATAGTGAACCCGAGCGGCCGGAAGAGCAAAGAAAAAAACTCACTTTTTAGACGTTAAAAATAGGTACCCAGCCTTGCTGCGGGGAGGCGGATTTGCCGCCTATCGTCAACTCGGTGCGCGAGATCAAACCCTAGTGTCGAAAGTGGCGACGTCCCGTGAGAATCATGGCTACGCCCAGCTTGTCGCAGGCCGCGATGATTTCCGCATCGCGAATACTGCCACCTGGCTGCACGATATATTTGATACCTGCTCCGGCAGCTTCTTCGATATTGTCTGGGAACGGAAAAAAGGCATCGCTGACCAGCACGCACTCTGCGAGCGTCTTTTCAACATCGACCTTGGCGGCCTTCAGCACGTCGCGCGCCTTGGGCAGTGCAAGCTTGCGAATCGCATCGACACGATTGGGTTGCCCCGAGCCCATTCCCACGAGCTGAAATCCCCCATCGGGCAGGGCCTGAACAATGGCAATCGCATTGGACTTGATCCACTTCGCGGCGGCCACGCCGAAGCGCGCGGCAGGTGCGAGCCGATCTGGAAACTTGGCCTTCGTCACCACACGAAAGTCTTCATGCAGGCCTTCATCGGGCTGCTGCACGAGGTAACCCCCATCCACTCGCACGCGACTGAAGACATTGGGTGTGGGTGGCTTGGTCGCCAGAGATTGAATGCGCAGTACGCGCAGCTTCTTTTTCTTGCGACGCAGCTCTTCAATGGCCCCATCTTCAAAGCCTGGCGCCATCAGGACTTCGACAAACTTCTCTTCGAACATGCGCGCACATTCGACGGTGAGCTGCGACGACATGGCGATCACGCCTCCAAATGCCGAAACCGGATCGCCGGCCCAGGCCCGCGTAAACGCTTCGTCGATGGTCGCAGCCGTAGCCAGGCCACAGGGATTATTGTGCTTCACGATGGCGCAGGCCCCATGGCCGGCCGGCGCCGCCTCGCGTGCATCGCGTACGGCACCCAGGGCCGCCTGCGCGTCGAGAATATTATTGTACGAAAGCTCCAGTCCGGCCGGCTCAAGCAGCTCCCAGGACATAGGCAGCTCGGCTGCGACATCGGGAACAAAATAGGCGAGCTGGTGGGGATTTTCGCCATAGCGAAGGGGGCGTTTGCTGAAGGCCTCGAAAATTGCGCGGTCGTAAGACATCGTGCGTTCAAAGGCCTTGATGGCCATGCGGCGGCACGTCTCGAAGCTGACGCGGCCACTGAGCGTGCGCAGCTCGCTCATCACATCCTGATAATCGCTCGGATCGGTCAGCACGAGCACGCTTTCAAAATTTTTGGCAGCCGAGCGCACCATGGTGGGGCCCCCCACGTCGATCTCGTGCACGAGTTCACTTTCTTTGGCGCCCTTGGACACGGCTTCCTCGAAAGGATAGAAATTGCAGACCACGAGATCAATGGGCTCGATGCCAAGCTCAGCAGCCTGCGTGACATGCGCCGGATTCGTACGATCAAAAAGAATCGAGCTCTCCAGCTTGAAGCTGATCGTCTTCATGCGCCCGTCGAAAGCCTCCGGGTTCCCCGTGAATTCCTCCACGGCCCGAAACTTGATGCCTGCGCGCTTGAGCTTGTCGGCGGTACCGCCGGTAGCGAGCAGCTCCACTCCAAGACCAACGAGCACCTTGGCCAGCTCTTCGAGATACGACTTGTTTGAGACACTCAGCAGCGCCCGTTTGATGGGAATCGTTTTTGAAGTCATGATTTTCCTCCAGAATGAGTCAGCTCACTATATGCGCTTCGAAACAGCTCGACTCCCAGGGGCACGCGACGTCCGTTGCCCCAGGGATGCAACTCCTCGGTCCAGAAGGCTTCGGGGTGCGGCATCAGCCCCATCACCCGACCGCGGTGTGAGCTCAGGGCCGCCGTGCGTTTCCAGGCTCCGTTCACGTCTTCTACGTACTGCAGCACCAGACATCCGTCCGCGACCAGCGCTTCTTGTAAATTCTCGGGACAAATCAGCCGTCCTTCACCGTGCCGCATGGGCAGCTCGAGCCGCGTTACTCCAGCTTTCTTCAGACCATCAGTAAAGATGCTTTTACCCGTTATTTCAAGACCTACCCAACGATTTAAAAACTGCCCTTGTTCATTGTGGGTCAGCACGATGCCAGCACCGAAAACACCCAGCTGCGTCAAGACCTGAAAGCCATTGCAGATGCCCAGTACCGCGCCACCACCCGCGATATAACCGGATAGGGCCTCGCCCACGCCATGTTTGAGTTTGAGCGCGAGAATTTTTCCACTGCCCAGCTCATCGCCAAACGAAAATCCGCCGGGCACAACCAGCAGCTGGGTATCGGCGAGCTGCGCGCCCTTGGCTTTCAAAAAATCATTCACATGCACAGTCTGCGTTGAAAAGCCCGCATCGCGCGCGGCATAGGCAGTTTCGATTTCACAGTTGATGCCGTCGCCGGCCAGAATCAGCGCCTTACTCATGATATGCGTGCTCCAGTTCGGTTAATGGCCAATGCCCGATAAGCTCAATGGGTCCGCCGCGCACCTTGACGTCCAGAGACGGCTCCGCACCACCGGCACCGACGACGTGCATCCCGCGCGTGCGACCCACGTCGAGCACCATGAACTCTGACAGCTGCGCCGTCACCTCGGGCGCGTCGGCCTCGCGCACGAGCAAGACGAAACTCGTGGCGGG
>JBBRLF010000223.1:0-8597 GCA_038231515.1 candidate division WWE3 bacterium | reverse complement strand
TCAATAAGATCAGCGTACGCCGCGTGTCCTCGCAGAAGACCGCGTCCGCGTCCTTCAATAGACGGACAGCCCGAAAGGTCATGTCCTCGAGATTTCCGATGGGAGTTGCCACTAGGTAGAGAGTGCCTACATTATTTGCCGATTTCTTCATATTGCGAGGCACCCTATAATACTGAGCAGGAGGAAGCCATGGCTATGAAAACAAGTATTCGCAGGGACGACGCCGGGGGTGTGGTAATTGTAACGCTCGAAGGGCATTTGGACTTTGAGACGACCGACACCTTTCGGGAGAGCTTAATGAGGCTCGAAACGCAAAGCGCGAAGAGCCGGGTCATTTTCGACCTGGGAAACCTACAGTTCGTGGGATCGAGCGGAATCAGCGCCTTTGTGCAGACGCTGCGCGACTTCAACTCGCGGGCCTCGACCAAGCCGCGCTACACGAACGTGAAGTCTGAGTTCAAGAAGATCATTTCGGCGTTTGACGACAACGGCTCTTTTGAGTTCTGGGACAACACTGAACGCGCGCTCAAGTCTTTTGACAACTAAGTCACAGACCCCGACTAGAACCACCCTCGAATTCCTCTAGAATTCCCACGAGACCAGGGGCGCCCATACCGCAACTTCGGAGATGCGGCGCCCGGTTCCCGACTCCACCCGGTCCACGAGATCGGGCGAGTCTGGCGCCAAACTCGACTCCGGCTGCCTCGGCTGCAGATGCTGCTCCAACCCATCCTCATCTTCGTCATAGTCATCTGGCCCCACCGGCTTTCGGGGTCCATAGGGGTTGCGCGGCCCCTGCCGGCGGCCGGACTGCTGATCTTCGGGCGGCGTTGCGATAATATAGGCGGCCAAGGCAAGGCCCGCGTAGAGCCCCGCGCTAGTCCCCATCAGCACATTGCGAAACCCGCCCAGCCCCATCGCCATGGTGCCCGCACCAATGATCAAGCCCCCTGCCGCGCCATAGCCCGCTGTTTTGAACGCAAGCTTCAGGCGCTTGTCGAGCGCAAAGGCATTGGTTGAGACCGCGAGACCGACGAGAACAGTGAGGAGAGTTAAAGACTTTCGAGCCATGATTAAACTCTGCGGTCGCGCCGCCAGTCTTGTCAATAACTCTTCAGGTCAGCAGCACGTTCTTCCAATGCTCAACACGCTCGGCTTCGACCCACGCCAGATCAAAGCGAAAAGGACGCAGCACGGCCCACTCCCGCGCCAGCCGATAGCGATGAGCGGTATTGACGAGCCGCCGCTGCTTGCCCGAGGTAATCGTGTAGCGAAGCCACGGTGAAGCCACTGCTGCCGACCGCACCTCGACAAAGACCAGCACGCCAAGCCGGTCAAGAAAGACGAGATCGATCTCGCCCCCCTTCCAGTAAAAGTTGCTCTCAATGTACTGGTAGCCCTTCCTGACCAGCGCCTGTCGCACAAGGGACTCAGCCGTTAGGCCACGGTCACGGGTTGAGGGTAACGGGACGGGTTTCTTCACCATCACTTGATGGACTGCAAGCCACGGGCCCCGACGGCTGCCCTTTGAAGGGCGCAAAACTAAGACGATGAAGCGCACACGGCCCAAGCTTGGCGATGGCCTGATAATGAAGCGGCGTGGAGTAACCCTTGTGCACACCAAACGAATAGCCCGGAACAAGCGCGTCAAGCTCGACCATCCAGCGGTCGCGGTAAACCTTGGCGACAATGCTGGCCGCAGCAATCGAGATCGAACGGCTGTCGCCTTTGACGAGCAGCTCGACGTGGGTAAACCCCAGCTTTTCCGCCAGCCCCGGCCGACAGCGAAAGCGCGGCTCAAACGGATTCATGTGCCCGTCGACCAGAACAGCCTGCGCCAGTCCCGAAAATGGTCCCAGCGCCCGGCGCATCGCGATCAGCGAGGCATGAAGAATATTCCAGCGGTCAATTTCTCTGGGGTAGCACCAGGCGATCTGCACTTCGCAGGTTTCGAGAATTCGTGCCGCCAGTCGCTCGCGCAGCGGCGGCGACACCAGCTTCGAGTCGTTGATGGCCAGCCACCAGGCGTCGGCGTCTTCGGACACTAGGATTGCCTCGGGCATCACCACAGCTGCGGTAACTACCGGGCCGGCCAGACAGCCCCGCCCTACTTCGTCGACACCCACGGTGACGCGGCCTTGGGCGCGATGGCGCCGCTCGAACTCAAAAGTCGGGCGTGGTTTGGATTTTTTTCCGGCAGGCATGCGGCGAAATTAGCCAATGTGCGCAGCTATGGCCAGAAGTCTGTCGGATTTACTGAAGGCCAACGCCAAGAGCGGTTTTGCCACCTGTAACACATTGAAATAGCTACACAATATCCGCTCCCGATCGCCGCCCAGAGAGGCCCATAATTTGGTACAATTACTGGGACGGGGAGCAATACAGTGTTTCGGGGGAATCAAATCAAGGCTCAGCTCGATCTTCGTGTGTTCATCACCGCCTTTGTGGTGGCGTGGGCGGCGCTATTTCTTGGCACCTACGAATGCCACTCAGGACAGAACAGCACGACGAACGATCCCGCGGATGCTCAGCTGCAGGACGACGAGAATTCCAAAGAAGAAGCCCTGGCGCGCGCCAGCTGTGAGCTCTACGGAGCCTGCGCGAAAATGGGTAGCGAACAAACTTTCAAAAAAACCTATAACCACGACATCTGCGCCGGTGGCAGCAACGCAAAAATTCGCAACCGAAAATTCTTCTGCGACGACGGTCTGCGTTTTCCCAATCCCTATGCCATCTCGGCTTCGGCGTTTGACGATCAGCCCGGCACCCCGGCCTGCCGCTACTATCTGCTGGCCACCGCCAGCACCCAGGCCAAAGCTGCGCTCAAGGATAAGAACGACCCCTCTGACATTCTGACCTTGGGCAGCCGCCTGGGCGCCGTCGAGCCGGACTGCCTGCGCTCACACTCCTTGGGTAACGACGCCCTGATTGCGGATTCAGCGAAGATCACTACCCTGGTGGCGCTTGACGACAAAGAGACCGGTGCGAAATATTGCAAACTCGTAAAACCGACCGGCTGCAAAGCGCTCGGCGGCCAGCTGCAAAAGGTACAGGTCATGCTCACCGACGACGACTGTACCGAACATTGTACGACAGCTGGGCACTGTACTTTAAGCTGCAAAGAGCAGCGCCTGGCCTGCGTTGCCCACGGCCTTATTCTCGACAAATCCTGTCTCGACCTCAAGGGCGCCACGCTCGACGCCCTAAAGAAGGCGATTTTCGAAGCCACCGTCAAAGGGCCTTCGTGCCTGGCCCATGAAGTCGGTGGCATTGGCGGCAAGGCCGCGAGCTCGGAGTTTGCCAAGCAGGGCAAGCAGCTCCACACTCAAGTTTGCTGTGGCGACACGACCTGCAAATCACCCGTCTTGCCACCGCAAGATCAGGTCACGATCGACAGGAAGCTGGCCAAGAAAGGCGTCGTGGGCTTCACCAGTGAGTCACGCTTCGCGACGATTCAGCTGCTAGGCCGCGGGCTGAAGCGCCCTGAGCAGCTGTCGGGCGAGCTCTTTCACGAAATGCTGCACCGGCTGGGACTTTGCAAAAACCCAGACCACAATGACGTGGGCAAAACCATGGCCTATAAGATTTCCTGCGACGCCTCGGCCGCCTGCCGGACGGGCTATAATAAACTCACCGCCGCAGAAATGGCAACGTATGACGACCT
The DNA here is from genome assembly GCA_038231515.1 of candidate division WWE3 bacterium. Classification (GTDB taxonomy): domain Bacteria; phylum Bdellovibrionota; class UBA1018; order UBA1018; family UBA923; genus JACQAX01. Next base: position 4,933 of record JBBRLF010000223.1, on the reverse strand, counting down.
TTACACTCAAAGAGAAGTGGCTCGGGAAAGAGCCAAACGCGGCGCCAACAATCATGACTCCATGATGGTCATGTCCTTTATGGTTGGTACCGAAAAAGGCGTGTCTCCAGGCGAGTGCGCCTGCGCGGGCATGGCGACTTGCCCCAAGGGGCAGCCGCTCTTTATGTTGCCCCCCAGATATGAGACGGATCCGGTTTATGCCTGCCATGCCTCTTGTTTTCCGGAAAGTGTCGGCATGAAAAAATCCGACACCGCCAATGCCCGGGATCTATGCGCCAGCGCGGCTGATTTTGGCAACTTCTCGGCCGCTACTTTGCCTGCGGGCTCTTTCAAAACGGCCGCGGGCCGGGAGGTCGGATGCGGCTATTGATCGTCAGCAGTCTCATCGCGGCACATCTTGCAATTTGGCCCCTGACGCCTTCGTGCGTCGAGGCGGCCGAAGACGCGCACGATTACCACGAGCTCAAAAAAGAACTTCGTGCTGATGGAACCGTAAAGCTGCTGATCGCAACCCAAACGCGGGCGGATGGCATCAAGACCCGCCTCACGACCTGGGAGGACAACGGCGACATCGTCATCAGCGACTGGCTGGCTGGCCTGCCGATCGCCCGTTCGTCAAGCAACGATGGCCTGATTCGAGTCACCACCAACTGGAGCGCGCCCAAACGCGGAATCAAGCCGACCGTTGATTTTGAAAAACATATCCCCGAAGAGGTGTTTCAGGAAAAAGAGGTGGTCGAGACCAGAGTCTCGAGCCTCGTGCGCACCCGACTTCGTCGCAATAAAAACGGCACTTTCGGAGTCGTGAATAAAACGACAGACGCGCACCCAACCGTGGAATGAGCCTGCGCCCAGGCCACCAATAAAAAAAGGCGCCGTTCTTCCCCTGGAAAAAACGGCGCCTTCTGAATTTTTACGGTACGGCTAACGACTACTGAATTTCGTTTTCGCTGCGAATGCGAGCGGCACGGCCCGAGAGTTCGCGAATGTAGTACAGCTTCGAGCGGCGAACCCGGCCTTCGTCGACCATTTCGATCTTTGCGATGTTGGGCGAGTACATGGGGAACACGCGCTCAACGCCCACACCGTGGGAGATTTTGCGAACGGTAAACGTCTTGCGAGCGCCACCGTTGTTGATCGCAATCACTGCGCCTTCGAAAACCTGAACGCGCTCTTTGTCGCCTTCCTTGATTTTCACGTGAACTTTAACGGTGTCGCCCGACATGAACTTCGGAAGATCCGTTTTCAAAAACTTTTTTTCCACCAACGTGACTTTTGCGCTTACGTGACTCATCGACTCTCCTAATTTCCTAGCCTAATTCCTGTCTCCAAAGACCCGGTCCAGCACTATGGCAGCCGCAGCCCGTACAGACAAGTGGTTATAACCTCTTTCGGTGCCCGGCAAGCCTGATCTTCTCAAGGGCTTGAGAAGCTGGTCTACCTGACCGAAGAACGACGGGGAAATTCCCCAGCCCGTTCCAAAAACTATCATCAGCGGTTGCTTGATTTCTCCTCGACCATCCGCCCATCGCGACCTGAGTTCCTCGTACGACCACGACGGGCCGAACTCGGTCAAATCTCTCGCATCAGGCATCACGACAAAAGGCCGTGTTCCTGCTTCAGCCGAAACCTCGTTAAAGGCTTCTTCGAAGGTGCGCATGAAGCACACGATGTCGAGCGCCGCGGCTCGTGAAGGATGATGCACCTGGGAAACATGTTCTTTCCAATGGTCCAAAATGATCTTCACCAGTTTTTCCTGCTGGGGTTCGGGGTTCACGATAAAATATTTCGTGATTCCGTACGTCCGACAGGATCGGGCGATGTCGTGGATATCAAGATTCGTGACCGCTGTCGTCACCTCTATGCCATTCCGATCAACCATCGGGCTATGCAAAAGGACTACATAAATCGGATGCGCGTCACTTATCATTCAATTTCCAGCAACTTCCAACTGCATCAAAGTCTAGGGCTAATAACACAGAGGTTTTAGTCTTCCTAGAGCTTTTTAGGTGGCACCAAATCAGGCCGACGTTTAGCGGTCCGAGCCTCACTTTGGGCCCGGCGCCATTTGGCCACTTCGGCATGATTCCCCGAACTCAGCACCTCGGGCACGGCCCGACCGCGCCATACGGCCGGACGCGTAAACATCGGATATTTCAGGCCGCCCGCCACCATGTCTGGTGCGTTGGCTTCAAAGGTATCGCTCTCGACGCTGGACATCTCACCCACCACGCCCGGCACAAAGCGCGCAATGGAGTCGATCAGCACGGACGCTGCCGGCTCGCCCCCCGTAAGCACGAAATCACCGAGGGAAATCTCTTCATGCACAAAGGTGTCGACTGCCCGTTCGTCGATGCCTTCGTAGTGGCCGCAGAGTAAAATCAGGTACTGGTACCGGCTAAGGCGGCGCGCAGTGGCGGCATCAAGCCGGCGGCCCTGTGGAGACAGATAGATGAGATGCGGTAGCGTGCCCGCCTCACGCGAAGGATCAACCTTAAAGGCAGCCACATCAGCTTCAAGCTGATCGACGCGCTCAGGACCACTGAGCAGCTGTGAAAGCGCTTTTTCCAGCACCGTGGGCATCAGCAGCATGCCCGCACCCCCACCATAAGGCTTGTCATCGACTGCCCGGTACTTGCCCTCGCCAAAGTCGCGCAGATTCACCAGATCGGTAGTGAGCAGCCCACTGGTGTGAGCGCGCCCCAGAATTGAGCTGGAAAGTGGAGACTGAAAGTATTCTGGAAAGAGTGTCAGGATCGAAAAACGCACGAGTTCAGTTCACTCGATGATTTCGAGGACCGAGCGCTTTCGCAGCTTTGTGCTGGCACCGTTGAGGATGGTGCGAATGGCGCGAGCCGTACGGCCCTGCTTGCCAATCACCTTACCCAGGTCTTCTTTCGCCACTTTCAGCTCAAGCACGGTCGTCTGCTCGCCCTGAATTTCGTGGACTTCGACCTGGTCGGGCAAATCCACTAATGCCCTTGCCAGTACTTCGATCAATGTCTTGAGCTCGCTAGTATCTGCCATGATACCTCTCCCGTCATAACCAGTCGTTCAACAGTTAGCTTCAACAAACCGCAACTACCAACTTCAGCACCACGTATACGTCATGCAACGACTCTCGATCAGAACAACGGACTAAATCTATTACTTAGATTTTGCGGCGGCCTTGAGCAGATGTCCAACAGTTTCTGAGACTTTAGCGCCCTTTTTGATCCAGGCCTGGGTGGCGTCCATGTCTACGACGAAACGTTCTTCGACTTTGAGCTTGGGATTGAAGGTGCCGAGGCGCTCGAGGTACTTTCCATCGCGGCAGGCTTCTTTGTCAGCGGCCACAAGGTGAAAGAAAGGCTTTTTCTTGGTGCCAGCGCGGGCAAAACGAATCATTACGGACATCAGTATCTCCTAGTTAGCATTATACTTTAACGAATCTTGGACAAAGCTTTAATGGGTGCTTTTTACCTAATTCCTGAATATCTGCAAGTGTTTTTAAGGATTCAGGGGGTATTCGACCCTAAAAACCGGGCGGGAAGCCTCCGCCACCGCCCCTATTCTTCGCCTTCGACATCATGTTGGCCATCGAACGCGCTTTGCCACCCATGCCCATTTTGCCAAATTGCTTCATCATCTTTTGTGTTTCCACGAACTGCTTGATGAACCGATTGATTTCAGCAACCGTCGTTCCGCTGCCTTCGGCAATGCGCACCCGACGCGAGCCATTGAGCACGCCGTGGTTGCGGCGCTCCTCTTTGGTCATGGAGTTGATCATGGCTTCAATGCGTTTGAACTCCTTTTCGGGCTCCATGCCCTGCATCTGCTTCATGGCCTGGCCCATACCGGGAATCATCTTCATGATGCCTTCCAGGGGGCCCATGCTCTGAAGCCGCTTCAGATGATCCTTGAAATCATCGAGGGTAAACGAGCCGCCAAACATCATCTCGGCAGACGCCATGGCGTCTTCTTCAGAGATCGACTCCTTGGCCTTCTCGATCAAGGTCATGACGTCGCCCATGCCCAGAATACGCTGCGCCATGCGCGAAGGGTGAAACGCCTCCATGTCTTCGGGTTTTTCGCCCAGGCCGGCAAAGCAGATGGGCACGCCGGTAACGCTACGTGCCGACAAGGCCACGCCGCCGCGCGAGTCGCCATCGAGCTTGGCCAAAACCAGCCCGGTGAGCTTCACCTTTTCGTGGAACGTCTTGGCCACCTCAAGTCCCTGCGAGCCGATCATCGAGTCGAGGACGAGAAATTTTTCCTGCGGCGCGAGAATCGCTTCCACCTGACCAAGCTCGTCCATCAACTCGGTATCGATCTGCTGACGTCCGGCCGTATCGACGATCAGCACGTCGAAATATTCCTTCTGGGCCCAGGCCAAACCTTGGCGCGCGACTTCGACTGCGCCTTTTTCGATGGGCGAATCGAAAACCGGCACGCCCACACGCTTGGCCAGAATCATGAGCTGCTCTTTGGCTGCCGGGCGGGCGCAGTCGGCGGGCAGCACCCCTACGGTTTTTTTCAATTTTTTGGAGAGATAAAGGGCCAGCTTGGCACAAAACGTGGTTTTGCCCGAGCCTTGAAGTCCCGCAATCAGCACGACAACCGGGGCCTTGCCCGCAAAAGTCGGCGGCTGCTGCTGGGCGCCCCCGAGCACTTCGACCAGCTCGTCATGAAAAATCTGAACGACTTGTTGCCCGGGCGAAAGTTTTTCCCAGACTTTCTGACCGAGCGCCTTTTCGCGAATCTTGTCGCAAACCTCGCGCGCCACGCGAAAATGCACATCAGCCTCGAGCAGCGAGCGGCGAATCTCTTTGAGTCCTTCGTCAACTTGCGCTTCGGTCAAACCCGCGCCGCCGGAAAGCTTTCGAAAAGTAGTGGTCAGACGTTCTGTAAGGCGATCAAACATATATGAACCTCGTTAGCAGATTTCAGACCC
>JBBRLF010000222.1:0-8633 GCA_038231515.1 candidate division WWE3 bacterium | reverse complement strand
TCGGCGTCGGCGTCGGTGTTGGCGTCGGACAAGGCATCGATTTTCTACAGTAACGGATATCGACTCTCGAGCGCGGCTGCCCCGGGTTTGGAACGTGAACAAAACTTAGCTCAGGATCGTAGCTAAAGGTAGCGGGAAGGTCGTCCACCAGCACTCGAATTGAGCTGGCGTTGACGTGATGTCGCTTCAGCGGAAAATCCGTCATCAGAGGCATCTTCGACGAGGTAAAATCGCCAAGCCGGCTCAGCCCAGCTTCAACATTTGCATCGGCCAGGTCGGCCGACAGGCCACTGGCAAGTCCGATCAGGTCGAGATAGCCATAACCATACTCACTCTCACCGACGTGCGAAGCGGTGCTGAGATTATTGTACAGGATGCCGCTCACAGCCAAAGGCCTTGGACCTTGCAGTCGTTTGAGCCGGGTCAGGATCGCCCCAGGTGTAATGCCATGGCAGTCGCGGGCTTTGGCGGCAGCTTCCACGCCATTCGGGTTGGGCACGGGCGTAACGCCGGCCGGATACGGTGCGCAGATATCATTTTCATTCGAAACGAAAATGACGGCCAGCGCAGCGTCTTCGCGAAAAAAACCATGCCTGCGGCTCCGCTCAATTTTATCACCATCTAACGCACGAGAAAGCGAGTACAGACCCTCTTGGCCACCATCGCTGAAAACATCTTCGGCGGGCGCGGCCAGATTGGCCGAAAGATGGCCGCGAATCGTGGACAGGGACATACTAAGCGACCGGAGTACGGCTGGATGCCGGGCCGCATGCCACAGTCTTCCAGTATATTCAGACTTGCTGCCATGACCCAACATCACCGCAATATGAAAATCCGTGTGAGGACGAAGCTGCGCAAGGAATCCATCGATCTTTTCGCCAATGGCGTGGCGCACTTCATTTAGCGCCGGTGAGTTCGAGCTATCGACCACGAAAAGAATATCCAGCTTCAGCGCACAGTCCTCGTCGGGCTGTAAAAACCACTGATGAAAACACTTTCGATCACCAGCGCCGGCACTGAGAGAATAGAACAACGAACAGACCAATATGAAGAATCCCCAACTGCGGTTCGTTCGCTTTAGCATGCGGCAATAGTAGTTTAAAAAAAGTAACCCGAGAAGCGAGTAGTAAGACTTCCTGTGGCGCACCGTGTTTGAAAAGCGATGACGCGATGCTGGATATTAGGCAAAATCAGCACCGGAATATTGCAGCAACCTGTCAATATCTCAAGCAATTTGGCACGCCTTCCCACCAGGCGGCTTTGACCAGAAATCAATTTGAATCCCAAAGCAGTATGCTAAACTTATGAAGTCGCACACGTCTCAGCCGAGACCAGCGACATTACAAATGAGCGGCGTCTTTGACGGCGCTCAATCAGGTCCTGTCCGCGTCGGAGTCTCTCGAGCATGGTGCCCGGTCCTCTTTAGCGGCACCCACTGCCTTGAAGGAGGTCTCATGGGTAAGAAACTGTACGTAGGGAATCTTCCGTTTTCCGCAACCGACGACGCTTTACAACAAATCTTTGCACAAGCCGGCACCGTAGAATCAGCCAAGGTCATCACAGACCGCGACTCAGGTCGCAGCAAAGGTTTCGGCTTCGTCGAGATGTCGAATGACCAGGAAGCTGCTGATGAAATCGCCAAGTTCAATGGCGCAGATTACGAAGGCCGTCCCATGACGGTGGCCGAGGCAAAACCAATGGCTCCCCGTGAAGGCGGCGGCGGGCGCGGTGGCGGCGGTGGTCGCGGTGGTGATCGCGGCGGCCGTGGCGGCGGTGGTGGTCGTGGCGGCGGAGGCGGCGGCCGCTACTAAGCGACCCAGCTTAAAAAGCTTAAGTATTAAATACGCAAAAGGCCCGGGGAACCGCTTCCCCGGGCCTTTTGCTTTTGGTTGCCTGGAATCAAAGCTTCAGGCCAAAGCCAAGCGTCGTCGTGATCATATTGAAGTCCGAAAGAAACGTGACGTCAGGACGAAGCGTGAGATCGATATTCGTACTCAGCGCATAATCCAGATCGGCGCCCACATTGGGATGCAGATCCCAGCTTGCGCCATTCGAGGTCGTGGCAAGATTTTTCTCATTGGCACCCTTCCCACCAAAGGCGCCAGCCGCGGTGGCCGAAGCCGCCGTCGAACGAATGACGTCAACACCGCCGTGCGCGCCGATATTGAGGCGATGCTCGGAGTCTGGCGAGATGGTCACTTTGAGATTACCGGGCAGCTGAATGATGTTGTTGGTATTGGCAGCGGAAACACCGTTTAGGAATGACCCTGGTGACGTACTGGAATACAGGGCGCCGAACGCCGGGCCGATTTTCACCCAAGGCGTGCCCATCACATTAAAATCCATCAGCACGCCGGCCGTGAACTTTTGATTGCCATTGAAAAAGACTGAGCCGACCTGTGGCCGGAAAGCGAAGTTCGTCACCCCGACGGCCCCTGCCCCCTCGGCGCCTGGCGCTGTAGTTTCGGTTCGCTGCGGTATGGCCTGAGTTTGCTCCTGCTCGATCTGCCCTGCGCGTTTTGCCTGCTCTTGATTCACCTCAGCCTGCCGTCTATTAATTTCGGCCTGCTCTTTGGAAATCTGGTCCTGAATAGTGCTCTGGGTATTCTCCGCAGCCTTGCCTTGAATATCGTCCTGAGTCATTTCGTCTTGAATCATTGGTGGAGGATTTTGCTCGTCCCCTGCCCGAGCCACCGCGCTAAAGGCGCCGCTCATCGCAAGCAGGCCGACCGCCAATGATAGATTCTTCAAGATTTTCATATATCGTCCCCCAAATTTATCCAAAATTTTATAAAGACGAAAAGCAAACCACATGCCACCACCATTGCCGGCGACGACGGTTCGGTGTATGTAAGACTTGATGCAGCTCACACTCGAAAATTATAAAAACGGATTTCTGGTCGATGACGAAGTCATCGCCGGGGTCACCGAAATGGATGGCGGCGCGACACCGGTGTACGCCGCGTATGTCAGCCATTATCTTACGGGTGAGACGTATGAGTATCAGGAGTTCGAACGCGCAGAGCCAGCACTGCAGTTTCTGGCGGCCATCGCTCGTCCATGGGTATACGAAGCTGTAGGCTGCAGCGCAAAAACGAGCGCACCTAAAAGCAAGTCTGCTTCAAAGGGCTGTGGCACCGGTGGCTGCGGCAGCTGTTCAGACTGAAACGACTTCCTGAACTTCCGGAATTGCTTCCTTCAGGCGGGTTTCAATTCCCATCTTGAGCGTGGCCGTGGAACTTGGGCAGCCGCTGCACGAGCCTTGAAGCAGCAGATATACCGTACCGTTCTCAAATCTTTCAAAAGTAATGTCGCCGCCATCCATTGCCACTGCCGGACGAATTTCGGCATCGAGAATCGCGCGAATCTTGTCTTCAACCGCGCCGGTTCCAACCCCGGTGGGGCCGCTGCTTACCGACGACTCGTCGACGACTGGCATGTTGTTGGACAGATGATCTTTGAGAATGTCGTTAACGCCGCGATTCAGACCTTCCCAGTCACCGGAATCTCCCTTCGTCACGGTGACGAAGTTCTTACCCACCATCACGCCCGCGACACCAAGAATTCCGAAAAGCCGTTTGGCCAGTGGCGAGCGTTCGGCAGCTTCGACGTTTGGAAAGTTGGCCGCGCCCTTTTCAAGCAAGGTGCGATTCACGACATACTTGAGGGTGTTCGGGTTCGGGGTGAATTCCAGGGAAATGTCGATTCTTTCGGCTTCGCTCATACGGGACTCCTTGTTGCGGCTTGTGCTGTATTGATAGCCGTTTTAGGCAAGTACGACAATAGCTATCTTAGATGCCCTTCCCTGCCATTTATTTACACTGAAGCAGGTGTAAGTCCTGAAGATTATTCCCCGTCGGCCCCGTCCTAAGCAATGCGCCTGCGGCCAGAAGCGCGCGGTACGAGTCAAAGCGCGCAAGCGCCTGGGCCACACTTACGCCTGCCAGCTCGGCGCGTTTACACGTATCGCCATCGACTAACGCGCCGGCGGCATCACTGTTTCCATCAATTCCATCGGTGCCGGCCGCCAAAAAACTCCAACCCGGAATTCCACGCAGATGTTCGGCCAAGGCCAACGCCAGATGCTGACTGCGTCCCCCACGCCCGGCTGCGCTGCGCGTGATGCGCAAAACCGGCTCACCAAACCGCACAAGCAGCAGCGGCCCACGGCGGTCCGCCACGGTTGCCGCATAGTCAGCGGCCAAGCCCAAAGCACCCGCTTCGACCGGAGCTTCGTTGAGACTCACGTTCATCAGCTTGAGCTCGCGCGCAACCCGTGCCGCCACTCGCGCCATCTCATGACCGTCGGCCAGCAGCACGTGGCGAATCGGCCTTAACGTTTTAGGAGTTTCGCGCAGGCCCTGCGAAATTGCCGAAGCCCCACCCCCAAGGTCTGGCTCGCTCAAGCGACTTTCCAGAATTCGCATGGCGTCGGCACAGGTGCTGCCATCGGCAACGAAGGGGCCAGAGCCAATCGTAGCCAGCGAGTTGCCCGCGACGTCCGAAAGCACAAGTACGGTCAGGCCACATTTAAAGTGCGCGGCCAGCCGCCCACCCTTTACCTGCGAAAGATGTTTGCGAACCGTATTGAGCTCGGTAATCGAGGCGCCGGCATCCATCAGCGCCTGCGATACGACCACCTTCTGCTCCAAGGTGACTCCGGGATTTGGCTGCGCCAGCAGCGCCGAAGCGCCGCCCGAAAGCAGAAACAGGGCGTGGTCATCCGGTGCACATCGCGCAGCCACTTCCAGCAGCTTGCGGGTAGCAGCCACGCTTTTTTCACTCGGAAAGGGATGTGTCCCACGCAGAACTTCGATGGGCCCAAGGTTGTCGCCGTTGTAAGCGACACGGTCTGGAATGATGATTACGCCGCCGCGAATCTGGGCGCCCAGCTTTTCGAGCGCGCCTTGAGCCATGCGTAGCGCGGCCTTTCCTGCGCCGAACACCCAGAGGTGTCCGGGTGCAGCCAACTTGACGTCAAAACGCGCAGTAGGAATAGCGAAGCCGCGATTGGCATCGCGTGGTTCGAGTCGATTGCTGACCAGCCAGTCGGGGGAGCAGCGTTCCAGCGTCGTACGGAAAACTTGCTCGAGCGGATTTACGTTTGCGTTGGCTGGCATTGAATAACTATACATCCTCCGTCAGCCCCGGTCATGCGACTCCGCGACAGCGTGCGCAAAGCGCACGCAGCGCTGTGTCGCCTGCCTCGGGGCTTGGCCGCCTTTAGACGTAATTACCCTTTTTGATCTTATCCACAATGATCTTCTCAGGCATCGTCGGATCGCGCGGGTCCACCGTAAAGTAAGCCTGCTGCTCGCAACGGCGCTTGTTCTTGAGCAGCCAGTGCAGGATCTCAGACAAGCCTTTGTTCTTCTTGTCCTGGAAAAACGGATCGTTCTTCAACGCGTCTTCGGCTTTTTTCAACGCGCGCACTTCCTGGGCGTCGTTCTCTTTCACTGGGTAATCGTTGAGATCGTATTTCTTGATGTCTTCGGGCAGCACGCCCAGAAAACGCACGTCGGGGGCCGAAAAATCAGAGTTACGAATCAAGCTCGCGGCCGAGCCGGCCTTGAGCGTGCGAAAAATGTTCTGCATCGTGTATGCGTCGAGATCTCCGAAAAAGAACAGCGGCACCTTGAGCTGATCTTGAATCAGCTTGGCCCAGCCGCGCACGGCGTTCGAGGGCACGCCCTGGGCGCCCATCAAGATGCAGTTGTTGCGTTTGGTGAAGCCGTTGGCCTGCAGCGTATTGGCCGTACCTTCGGATTCCACAATCAGGCCGAAGTCGATTTTCTTCTTAGCCGTAAGTTTAAGATTCTGCGGACGATTCTTGGGCTGAAACGGGCTGGTTCCCAGCTTGGACAGATCAATCGTGGCCTTCGTGCCGTCAGGCATCGTCTCGGTCACCACGAGCTGCTGCGAATAAGTCTGGCCGCCGCGGTCGTTGGCGTAGCAGTTTACTTCCTCGCGGTAGCACTCAAGCATCTCGCAGATGAAATCAACCGTCGAGTCGCTCTCGTCCTGATCGCCAAAGTCGAGCGGCTTGAGCGAGGAGTTGTGTTTGATTTCGCCCTTGGCGATGTAATACAATTCGCGCTTGGTGTTCACCGCGCCCGTATCGATGTTGCGCAGCAGAACTTCGAGCATAAAAATCGCGCGCGACATTTTTTTAACCGACGAGACGTTCAGCTCGGTGCGCACTTTTTTCGGTCCTGGGGTGAGGTACCCGATCTTGGGATTGTAGCGCGAGTTGTCGAGCGAACATTTGGTGGCGAGCAGCACGGGCCGCCGGGCTTTTTCCAAGTCGGTCAGCAGCCTGCTGCAAAGGTCTTTGGAAAGTTTTGGAATAACTTTATCGGCGGCTAACGTCATTTGGTTTTCCCTTTCGACTTGGCCTTCTCAGAGGCTTCAACCTTGGCCTGCTCGGCCTGAATCACGATGGCGTCAGCACTCGCAAATTCCTCTTCGGCCACTTTGGCGTCACGACCCAGAATTTTAACCAGACCCTCTTCAGCCCTTTGCTTGCGAGCGGCCGGGGCTTCGGTAATGCGGCAAAGCCCGTCGACTAAGATGGGGCAAAACTGCTCGATGTGGCGCAGCTTTTCTTCGAGGTCGTTGGCGCGTCCTTCGCGGCGAATGTGGCGCGAAAGCTTCTGGCCGGCCTGAATCAGCGCGCGGCGCAGCTCTTCGACCAGCTCGTCGCTGGCATCAATCGTCTCTTTAGACGCGTTCTTGAATTTGATAAACGGACTTACGACCGACACGGCGATCACATACGGGCCCTGCGGCACGCTGTTCTTGGGCTGCACCAGCTCATAGGCACGCCAGTTCACGCTTTCAATCGCCTTGATAATCGCGCACGCGGCCTTGTCAAACTGCAGCGGCACGCGGTTGGCAAAACGCAAAACCGTGGCGGGCGCTTCCGGGTCTTCGACCACGCGGTCTTTTAACCGGGCAATCGCCACCTCGATCTGAATCGGCTTGAAGTCGCAGATGCAGGGTTTACGAGTGATGACCGAGAAAAAATCCACCGTGCCCAGCCGATCAATCGCCTTGGACAACGCCTGCTCGCCAATCGACAGCACCGACTTCGTGCTGGGGGCCATGAGCTGGGTGTTTTGAATTTTCTGGAACAGCTCTTTAAACTCGGTTTCCTTGAGCGCATCGATGCTCTTATTCAAGATAGCCGGCTTGATACCGTTCTTTTTAAATTCCTTGAGCGTGCCTTCGTTGACACGCGAGAAGCCCTTTTTGAGCCAGTTTGAGACGGTAATTTTTCCGAAAAGATGGGAATGCGCGATGAACTCGCCTAGCTTCATCGTATGCGGATGAGGCTCGACGGCTTCGGGAATCTGCGGCATCACCTCGGTCACCCGCTTGATCGTCTGCCACTCGGGCTTGGCGTCGCCTGACGCCGGCACCTTGAATTTCAAGGTCATGTGCGGGTTGACCAGTGCCGTGCCGCTTATGTAATTGAGCAGTCCGCCTTCGCCATTGAGCTGAATGCGTCCGTCGATCAGAAATTCGACTGAAACACCGTGCGGGCGATCCCAGTCGATGGTTTCTTTGTTCTTGAGCACGCCCTTATTGTGTTTGATGTCCACCTCGACAAGCGTTTTGATCGCCTTGCGCATCTCTTTCGTCTTACTAATAACCTGAGCGCCCTGTGCATTGGTCAGCTGCGCCCACGTGGTCGCTGCAGAAATACCGATGCCCTGCTGGCCGCGTGAGCAACGCCCCCGGCCAAACTTGCTGGAAGCCAGGTACTCGCCAAACACCTGAGAAATTTCGTCAGGCCCGATGCCCGGCCCATTGTCGGTAACGCGAATGCGAATCTGGTCCGCATTCTTTCCGGTGCCGGTACCAACCTTTTCAACTTCGATCGTCAATTCCGGCAGAACTCCGTTCTCCTCGCAGGCATCGAGCGCATTGTCGACCGACTCTTTTAAAGTCGTCAGAACGGCTTTAGTTGACGACGAGAATCCGACTTGTTGCAGGTTTTTTGAGAAGTATTCCGCAGTGCTGCTTGAACTAATCTTGTTTGATTTCGTAGCCATTCCTGTCTACCTCTATGATTGCGACTCTTTATAAGTAATATACTTTGACCGCGCCTGTCAAAACGTGCAGCGCGTTAAAGTGAAATGAGTTCAAAAGAGGCCGGAAAGACAGCTAAACCTAATACCCTGCGTTATGAGGGTCGTACGGCTTGCCTTCTTTGTTGAGATGCTCTGGGACTGACGATCTGCGATCTTTGAACGCGATTTTCACCGGCCCGGACCCGGCTGGCGCCGCGACGACCGCTTCGCTACCCCCATCATCAACAGCATGGATCTTATAGGCACCGCTGGCTGGCGTCTTCAAGGTAAAGGTGCCGTCGGCCTTGCTGCGCGTGTGATACATATGCGGCAGCACGATCACCACTCCGCTCATGGACGTGTGAATATTGCAGAACACGTCAACCCGGCCCGGCTGCTTGAACTTCACAACACCGGCTGAGGGGCCTTTTTCGATCTTCGACAAAGTGGTCTCATCATACTTTGCGTCACCTTTGAACAAGCCCAGGTCAAACGCATTGCCCTTCGAAGCCGAAAACGCGTTGTGAAAAACATGATCCTCGTTGGGGAACCGTACAG
>JBBRLF010000221.1:0-8646 GCA_038231515.1 candidate division WWE3 bacterium | reverse complement strand
ATGGCGCCGGTCTTAAAATCATTCTGCAAGTCACCGATGCGCAAGACTGGGTCGATTTGCGCGAAGACGCCACGGGCAAGCTGCAGCCGTTGCCGTTTACCTTTGTCTCGGGCCGTGCCGCGCACGTGCTGGCCGAAGCCAAGGCGCAAAGCGTGGGTCGGTTTGCTGACTATATTTTAATTGGCGGCGATACGCAGAGCTTTGCCAATCAGCTGCAACGTCAGAAGATGTATCAGGTGACAAAGCAGTATTTTCCCGACACTCCCATCGTGCGACGTTATGGCAGCGATCTGGTGCGAGCCGAAGGCATGCAAGGCAAGGCGCACCCCATGGGTGGCGTATGGGATGATTATCGCTTCGGCCCTGACGAATGCGACATCGCGCTGATTTCCGTGGGCCGAGGTGTTGACGAGAACCGCGTGGGCGTTCGCGTTAGCGGCGTGCTCGAGCAGCTCAATCATCTGGTCTCCATCGTAAAGAGCCGGCACAACGACGCCGGCATCATCGTGACGGCACAGCTGGGCGACGAAAAGTTGCTCAACAACAACAAGGGCGGCATGTGGTCGAGCAAGGAAATCGATCAGTTTGTCAGCGCCATTCTGACCAGCGCGGCAGTCGACGGCCTGGTGCTCAAAGGTCTGGGGCTATACGCCTATGACTTAGGGCACCCTGATTTCGTGGCGCAGCGCCAGGCTTTCCGCGATGCGGCTCCGTCACTGTCACCCACCGAAGCGGCTATTCAGGCCGAAGGCGTTGGTATTGACCGGGCTCCGGCTTCGGTTCCGGCTACCAGCAGGCAGTGAGAACTCCTGCTTTTGATTCCGAGATAATTCGACTATAAGTCCGGGTACGCGCCTGTAGCTCAGTTGGATAGAGTAGCTGGCTTCGAACCAGTTGGTCGGGAGTTCGAATCTCTCCGGGCGCGCCATCTCCTCTGCCCCACTTAAAAAAATATACTACAAGCCTCAGACAGCTCGCGGCTGGTGCCGCGAGAACTCGTTTTTAGTATATTTTTTTAAGTGGGGCAGAGGAGATGGCGCGCACTTCATTGTGATGGGGGCCGTGGCAATTCGTGGACCCTAGTGCTAAAAGTTTAAAGCGCCTACTCCAAAGAGTCGAAAGCGGCCTAGTGGATCGTCGCCTTCGACGGGAATTTCGGCGCTGACGCCCAGGCTGTAGTGGCCGCTTGGCTTGTAGGTCAGCGAGGCGCCTACTCGACGTATCGAGTTGTCTTCATAGAGTGAGGAGCCATTGGTTAGACGGCCTGACGCCCACGCGGATGCGGCCACGGTGCGGGTGGCTACGCCGGCTTCAACTTTACCGCGCGTGCCCAGGGGGCTGGCGATTACGATGGCGTCGACGAAAGCTTTGGTATCTGGGCTGATGGCGTAGGTGCCTCTGGCGCCGACATAGGCTTTCGTGACGATGGGAGCCTTGGCTTCTTCGGCGCGATTGTCGAGATCGCCGATCATGCCCACTACGCCTACGCGGTAGGTGGCCTGCAGCGGGCCCGACTTCTGTTCGACGCGCGCCTCGATTGTCGCATGATGGTCGCTTTGGGTGGCGGACTGGTCGGCATTGTCGCCGGTTACGATCTGATGCATGGCGACCATGTACGTGCCCGAGGCGTCGAACTGAAGTTTGAGCTCTGGCGAGAGTTTGAATTTTGGTGTCATGAGATGCTGCTCGGCTTGGGCATAGCCTATGACGACCGCGCTGCCGCCGCCGCCGAAGCTTGCGTCGGGCCGGTATTGCTGGCCTACGAAGCCGCCGATTTTTCCGGGAAAAAGCGTGCCCTGCGCCCAGTTGAAGTCAGCGCCCACGCCGAGATAGTTTGCGCCATTGGCGTCATCGCCGGTGACCAGACGTACCGAGCCGTTGTTCTGGCTGCCGCCGAAAGTGACATTGGCTGCCGCCAGATTCGGTGCCGGCCGCGCCAGGCCGTCGAGTGAGCGCACGTCGAAGCCCGCGGCCTCGGTCAGAAATTTTCCCATCTCGCTTGGAATATCGGCGACCAGGCGTCCACCCGGTTTAAAGACGCGGTAGTTGAGCGTGTAGTCGTTAGCCCAGCCACCGCTAGCGCCCATCTGTAGGGCCTGTGAGCCGTCCATGTCTTTACGGGTCGAGCGTTCGTCGTAGTTGATGCTGTAAATCGTGCGAGGCCGCGTTGGGTCCATGGTCAGCACGGTGGCGTGACCGCCCGAGGAGGTTTTATAGTGAATGACGTAGGTGTTTTTGAAGCCTTTTGCATCGAGCAGCTTCGCCTGAAATGCCGCGATGTCGCGGCAAACGCCTTCGCTGTCTTCAAGACTGCCGCCGGCCTGAGCAGTGGGATCGCCGGCAAGGCCGAACACCGTATTGGTGCGGCCCGCGCCGATGATTTTATCGCCGGTCACGGCGCCATTGTTTCTTGGGTTGCCTTTGATGGTTCGTGCGTTGTCGTAGTCGTCTTTTCCGCGCTTGCCGATCATCTGCACGGCGGTTAAAAACTGGTCGTAGCTCAAGCCGTCTTTGCCCGCTTTAACCAGTGCCAGCGCCGCGGCTTCCGAGCCCGAGTTCAGAATCATGTGGTAGGCCTTGAGGACTTGAAGATCTGAGCCAGCGACGCCGAACTTGCCGGCAAGTGCAGCGGCTTCGCCCTTCATCAAGTCGCGCCCGAAACGGTCATAGGCGGCGGGTGCCTTGTTTTTGAGGCACGCGCTGAAGGCCGCATTTAAACCGGCATCGGTCGAATCGGGGGGAGCAGCGCAGGCATTGTTGTAACTTGCGGCGTAGGTGCCGTTGTAGGCACCGTAAAGTGCGTTGGCGCCGGCACCGTCATAGACGAATTTCCCGGGAAGCGCAGGCGAGATCAGATTTCGGCGTACGATGACGTCGAAGGTGGAAAGCGGAATCAGCGCTTTGAGTTTGCTTTTGCAGTAGTCCGGAATTGAAGCATCGGCATCGATTTTTAGACGCAGGGCCGCGGCCATTTCGACTTTGGTGTAGAAGGCTGCGCCTTCGTTGTGCAGGGCTTCGACGCCGATGGCGCTGATGTCCGCGGCAAGCGAGCTGGCGGTTACGATTGATTTAAAGTCATCGCAGTTGCGGCAGGTTTCGGCACGCGCCGAGCCTGCGTTGATAGCCACGAAAGCGCCCACGACAGCGAGCACGCGGAAGCAGCTGCTTTTCAACCAGGCTTTGCGAATTCGAGGTAAAAGTGCCGCTTTCAGATTGGTCATGATCTCTCTCTCTGTACACATTATACAGCATACTTTGTGCCGCTGTAGGCGAGCGCAGCTGCTGAAATTTAATCCGGATATCGCTTTGATAAGTGTGGGTTTTTGGGCAGTCCTGGCGACTCAGTAGTCTGCGCAGTTACTAATGGATAGTGGAATGCCGGTGCCGAAACCCATTGGCCGCTGTACAGTGTCAGCCGGGTGACACTTGTCGATAGCGTAGCTGGGCACCACGGCCAGAGGGGCTGATCCAACCGCGCTCTTGCCATTCGAGCAGGCGCACGGCGCGCTGCGAGCGCGACAGCTCATAGTGTGTGCTTAGGTCTTTGGCCGCGAACTCGGAATGCAGTCTAAGAAACGAAGGTCTTTTTTCGGCGAAGCCCACCGCAACCGAAACTCGCGCCCGGCTTTCGGTGCTCAGAAAAATCAGGCGGTCGCGCACTTCGATCTCGGCCTGATAGCGCGTGCGCAGACGGCCAATGAGTTTGTGCAGCCTGGCCTCGAGCAGCGGATACGCGTATACTTCGTCGGGCCAGATCACGGCCTTGGCCCGCTCCAGACTCAGGCCCCAATCCTCGACGATGCGCAAGGCCGCCAGCAGACGCAGCTCATGATTCATTCCCAGAAACCATTTTCCATTGTCATTAAACTCATCGGCGTCGAGATCAAGGTGCAGCGGGCAGACTCGCTCACCAAAATGCGCCGGTGTGGCTTGAAATTGTTTCGTGAAGCCTGGCGACAGGCCCGGATAGTGGGTGAGTCGCGCCTGCTCAGAGGGAGTTAGCCCGCCGATTTCGTCAAGCAGGCGAAACACATCAAGCCAGGCCTCAGGTCGTAGCGCCAGGATTCGTAATGTCGCGATGGACTCTTTGAGTTTAGCCGTGCCGCGTTTGGTGTCGCCCAGCTTGCAGCTGACGTACCCTTCCCATTTGTCCAAAATGGCCCGGTCAGGCGTGCGGTCGTCGGGTGGAAAACATGAGCGGGCTGCCAGCAATAGCGGTAGCGCTTCGTTCCACCTCGAGCAGCGGGCAAGATACTCGCCCCAGGCTTCCAGCGCGATACCTTTCAGCAGCATGTCTTCTGCCGTTCGCTTACCCTGGGCAATCGCCTGGGCATGCGCGATGGCCTCGTCAAATTTCCGCAAGCCGGCCAGCGCGTCGGCGAGGCTCAGACGATTGAGCGACGAGCGATAACTGTCAGGATCCTGGTCCAGCCGCAGCATCTGCTTAAAATGCACGTGGGCGGCTTCGTAATCAAAGTTGGCGAGAAAAATATTTCCCAGCACCTGGTGGGCTTCAGCGTCATGCGCCACGAGCTTGCGGGCCAGCATTAATGCCTGCGAGCTTGCGCCCAGTAGATTCAGCAGGCGCGCGGCCCACAGAATTTTACGACCGCGCGGCTGGCGCGTGCTGAAGTCCTTGCCCAGGGGCAACGCCTCGCCTTCGAGTGAGTCGCTGACCAGCAGAAAGGCTTCTCGAAAAAGACCAAGGCGACGATACCAGTCACAGGCCTGAATCAGACTCTTGAAATCGCCGCGCACCGCGGGCTGCCGCAGAAATTTTCTGATCTGCACGCTGGCGGCTCGAATTTTTCTTTCGCGTACGAGGGTCTCGATGGTGCTGACGGTTGCGCTCTTCATTCTCAGTAGCGAGATTACACCCGATCGGGTCGCTAAAAAAGGACAAGCCGTCAGAGGCGCACCGGCTTCTGACGGCTTGGGATGTTTGCTGGAGGTGCCAGTGGGTCAGAGCTGGGCTCCGGCCGTCACGAAAATCGCGCGATTGGCAGGCTGCAGGCGTGCATAGAAGAGCACTGATTTGCCTTCCTGGTCGCGAGCATTCACCTGGGCGCCGCGATTGATCAGCGCCGTCAGCACTTCCGGAGTGCCGGCTACGCCAGCAATAATCATCAGTGCCGTGCGGCCGCCCGTCAGACGGGTATTCACGTTGAGCGAGGGGCTAAATTTGGTGATCCAGTCCACGCGGCTTGTCAGAGCGGCTTGTTCAAAAGGCGTACTGTTTCCATAGGACGCCATTGGATTTGCACCGAACTGGATGAACAGGTCGGCCAGAATGTTCTGCGTGGTCACGTCAGCGAGGTTGCCGAAAACGACTACACCCAGGCCGACGTCCGGGCTGGCGCCGGTTTCCAAAATGCCCTTGATCTGGTTGGTGTCACTTGCATTCCACACGACGCGTCCGTAGTAGTCACGTTTGGCCAAACCCTGTGTCAGCAGATCAAGTAGGTCCTGGTCGACCTGCTTTTTCTCGCCTTCGCTTAACTTGGCACGGCTGTCGCGATTGAGTGCTTCGGGGGCTTGCTTGTCGGCGGGTAAGCGCGTCGACTCAGGCGTGCTGATGACTGCTGGAGTGACCGGGGCGGGTTCACGATAGTTTGCCGCGCGCGAGCCATTGGCCGCATCGGCATACTGGCTTCGAAAAAGATCGCGATGTGCTTTGAACAGCACCTTGTACGACATCGCCACGCGCTCCACTTCCAGCTTGATGTGCCGATAGCGGGGATTGAAGATTGCGCTGCCTGCGCCTTTGAGCAGCTCGGCCGTGGTTACGCCCACGACAGAGAGTGGCGTGACCATACCGGCCGCGGCTACCTTGAACAGGTTGTGGTCCTGATTGTTGGGCACGAGTTTCTTGAAGGTGCGGGCAAACGAGGCACGCAGCACGGGATGCTGAAAGTTCCAGAAGATGCGTGTGTCGTTGCTCAGGTGGCGAAAGTCCAGATCCTGATTGGCGTGTTCCGCAAACCGGGTCAGATCTTCAAAGGCCTGACTCACCTCAATGACGCAAACTTCAGAGACGCACAATGCCAGTGCGGCAGCTTCGTCGGTGACGGAGTTGGAAATTTCATACATGGCCGAGCTGTAGTTGTCTTGAGTGAGCTGCGACGAGGCCTGCGTGATGGTCGCGACCTTCTCTTCGTCCAGATCAGCCTGATTCACGATGACCGAGTAGCGGATCACGCCGTGTTTCATCTTGGCCAGTGCCTGAATCGAGTTGAAGACGCGGCTCGAGAGAATTTCGATGGCCTTGTCGTAGGCGGCCTTGTCGCCGGGGTGTCTCAGGGCATCGATATTGATCACATCGGGGCCGATTACGCCCTGCTGTTCGATTCCGCTGAGAAGTTTTTTGATTTCTTCTTCGGACAGATCCAGATTACGCATGGGGTTGTTCGGATCTTTAACCGGGGCTGGCGCGGTTGGGTTATGGCGCCTGGGGCCCAGAGCCCAGGCGGGCGACGCCAGGGTAGCCAGGCCTAAAGTCAGCGTCAGGGCGAGGGTCAGGGCGGTTTTTGTTCTCGAAATGTTCGACATAAAAGTTCTCCTTGCGGTGCGTTATATTGGGAGTGGGGTTACTGATGATATGGAGAAAAATCGGACGCTGCCGACGGCGATAATTGACTATATGTGTCAATCTATGGTAGGCAGGGTCGAATGCGTACGATTTTGGCAATGATAATGACCCTTGTACCGCTGCTTGGCGCCATGTCGCCCGTGCTGGCCAATGGGGTTGATCGCGGCGGCGGCGATATGTACGAGCAGGAGCTTCGTGCTCTGGGACATCAAGTCGCCACCAAACTGCAGGCGCTGCGCACTGAAACCGCGAGTCAAAAAATTGAAGTTTCGTCTGAGCTTTTAAACATCGATCTGGTGGCGTTTCTCGCTGCCGTCGACACGATTCCGGTCATCTCCACCGACGATCCGGTGCTGGTACTGGTCGATGGCAAGCAGGTCCCGCGCGAGGCCGCCAACTCGGTGCTGGAAAAAACGATCTGGGTCAATCGCCCGATGTGGAATAACCCCGCCAATGGGCGCATCGCCAAGCAGTCCATCGCGCTGCACGAGTACCTGGGCATCTTGAACGTCGACCGCGCTTATCAAATTTCGCTATTGTATCGCCAGCGGCTGGAGTTTGAGGCCGACACCACGCAGTTTAAAATCGCGCTGGCTGATCAGGTCAAAGATCTGGGTGGCGCGCTGAGCGATCATTTTAAAGTAAACTTCGAACCCGCCTTCGCGCGCATGGAAACGATAGCCACCACGGGCGAATACCAGCACTGCATCGATAAGAAATGGCGGGCCAGCAAGCCCGAGCGCTTGGCTGAATGTTTTGGCGTCACGGCCATGATCTTGCGCGCTGCCAAGTTGCAGCCCGTTCCAGCCGACACTGATTTGCGCTCGCGCCAGCTGGCCGACGGTAGCGTTGCCTTTGCATTTGAGATGATGAAGGCCCAGCGCCGCTGTGGCAAGCCCCACCCACGGGCTTTGCTCAACTGGCTTTTCGATTCGAATCGCAAGTGGCAGATCGTCTGCCCCAAACTCGACGCTATCATTGCGGCGTTGGATGCACCTCACAAGATCGAAGACACCTCGGCAATTCGGCTGGCTGATCAAAAATATCTCGTCTTCGTCAATGATCTGCCCACGCAGGAACGTAAAAATTTCGCGCTGGCCACCCACAACAAGCTGATCGAAGAGTTCAGTGTGGCCAATCAGGACATCAATTCGCAGCTGAAAGTGGCCCTGTCGGGCGCCAACACGAACTGCCCGGGCGACCTGGCCGAAGGTATCCGGTGCGGAATTCCGTTCGTGATCAATACGGTCAATTCAACGGTGCAGGCTTCGATGTTGCTAACGCAAAAGCACCTCGTGCAAACGACTCTCGACAATGTGCGCGCCGTGTACGAGTACGCGGAGTAAGCTGAAAGTCGCAATTAGCTGAGCCAGGACGTTGCTTGCATTCAATTCAAAGGCACGTTAGATATTGACTCATGTCAAAACTTCTATTGTTGAGTGTGCTTCTTATCTCGTTGGTCACTTTCGCTTCGTGCGGGTCCGGTGGCGCTTCCAACTCTGGCACCTCGGGCGGTGGCGGCAACGTTGTCGCGCCCGCGGGACCGATCGATGGAACGTGGAAAGAAACCGGCGTGCTGTGCAATGGCGCGGCCGCAACGGGTACTGCCACTCAAACTTTTACTCCGCCGAACGTCATGACTTATGTGCTGACAAACACGACGGGTATGGCCTCATTCAGCACCGGGGCCTGCACCATCAGCTCGGCTATGACGATCAGCTATGCTGCGGGCAACTCGGCCACGGTAACGTCAGTCGGGAGTTGGAGCTGTAATCCAGCCGGCTGCGCAGGGGCCACGTGTGGCTCTGCAGTTTCCGCGGCTTCCACCACTTTTCACTACACGTTAACCGCCCCTACGGTTGGGCTGCTGGTTACGGGTGGCGCAGATCAAACGTGCACTGGCGCAAATCCGGTGCAGGCTGATCCTGTGACCCATATTTTTACGAAGCAATAAGACCGGCCCGAGCTGCCTAAGCCCTGGACATGTCCTCTGAATATACGTGCTGAAATTCAAGCAGCCGCTTGATACTGCTGGCCTTTGGTGCGGCGTATCGCTT
>JBBRLF010000220.1:0-8677 GCA_038231515.1 candidate division WWE3 bacterium | reverse complement strand
GAGCTCGAAGTTTTCTTTGGTGATCCAGAATCGGCTCATATAAAGCTGCGTCACATCAAGAAGGTTCTGGACGATGCGATCGATGCGAATGGCGCCATCATTGATGTTCGCGAGAATTTTTTCCGCCTGGCTCGAAAGATTGTGCGTTACCTTGGGCAGCACCTGGGCATTGAGCTGTAATATGGTGAGCGGGGTTTTCAGCTCGTGCGCGGCATATTGAATAAACTGATCTTTGATCTGATCCACCTCGACGAAGTCCGTGATGTCGCGCGCGATCGAAACCGCCCCGATGATTGCGCCGGCGTTGTCGCGAATCGGAGCGGCATTCGTGCGCAGGTATTCGGTGCGGTCCTGGCCGGGCAGCTTGATCATGACATCTTCCACCTTGACCGTCTCGCCTCTCAGGGCTTTGCTCCACGGCAAGTTGCCGAGAGCCAGGGGCTGGCCGTCGAGGTGGCGAATCTTTAATTCGTCGAGGAGGTTCCGTAGACTATATTTAGCGTCTGGCATGGACTTCGCGCCCAGAATGGCGAGGGCCGTGGGGTTTGCCAGGCTGATCACCTCCTTGGTATCGCAGACTATTACACCATCAACCATGTTTTCGAGTATCGCACTTAACTCAGCCGCCTGGCGCTGCGCGGTTTCGGCCAGGGTGACGAGCTGTCGGCGCGCGAGCACTTCCCAGGTGTCGTCGATATACATGAACAGCGTTGATTTTGGTTCGCCATTGCGCGCGGGCAGCGGGACACAGTCGGCGGTGACGTACCTTGCCGACGGCGGCTCGTCCGGTGTCTTCGCGATATTCACCAATACCTCGCGGGCGTGATAGGGTTCGCCGGTTCGATAAACCCGTTCCAACATCAGCTCGTCCACCTGAGTGGCTCTTTCGGGCCAGGCCTCGCGAAATTTACGGCCGAGGAGCAGGCGTTCGGGAGAAAGAGCCTGGGCTGCCGGATTAACCATCGTGTAGATCAGGTCGGGCCCGGTAAGTACGGTGATCGCCGCAGGGCAATTTTCGATGATGGCGTTTAAGTACGCGTTTTTCACCTCTAGATCGTTCAGAAGGCGCAGCTTTTCCGCCTCAGTTTGTTTTTGCTCCGAGATGTCGACCATGAAGCCACTGAGCAGAACCGGCCTGCCGTCTTTGCGGGTGACCGTTACGTTATCAAGAAACCAGATGGGGTGGCCGTTGCTGGTCATCATGCGATATTCGAGGGTGAAATTGTCGTTCTGTTTCCCGTGCTGGGCGCAGCTTGCCAAGACCCGGTCGCGGTCGGCCGAGTACAGGTGACGCGTCCAGAAGTCAGGAGCTTTCCACTCCTCGATCGGATAGCCCAGAATTCCGACGGCCTGACGGCCAATATATGAAAATTGGTGTGTCTGCGCGTCCCGCTCCCACGGAATGATACGCACCTGGTCGAGCAGGCGCTCCGTGCAGCCAGGATGAATATGCTCCGTGCAGCCAGGATCAGGTTTAGGACTGCCCATCATGGAAGCCTTCGCAAGAATCGGCCCAGCACCAGTCGTCGTACGTGCGGCTATTGCGTGGACGGCCAGCGTCGAATTTCCCGAACTTTGACAATACTGGTGCCGTTTACGGCTTGGCTGCCGATCCAAAATGTCCCTTTGAATTTTTGGACCCTAATACTTTCGGCTAGTTGCGTTTGGTCTATGCCTTGCATTATGTTGGGTGGGCATTGCATGGAGGCAATCATGAACAACTATCTCTTATGTGCGGATACGGATGGCGCCAAGGTTTATAATATGGATGAGCTCGAAGAAGGTGGTCGGCTCATGCTTACGATTTCACATCCCACGGATATTTTTTCATCCGTCGCGGAAGAAATGGAACGTCTGTGCGGCGTCGGCACCGACGGCAAGCTGGTCTTGAGTGGCGAGCCGAAGCTGATCAATGAGCTGTGTCAGAAGCTGAGCGACGAGGTGCGCGGTCGAATCATGGGTATTATTCCGGAGCTCTTCCAGCAAGTCAGTTGAGCTATCGCGCTTTGCGGTGTTAGCTTGGGGTCATGTTTCGGAATCAGGATCCCAAGTGGCTTAGAACGGTGGCGCGGCGGCTGAAGTGGCTGGCGGTGCCGAACATCGCGGTGATTTTTATCACGCTGCAAGTGCTGGGGTTTCTGTTCATCCTTTCAGACTCGGTTTGGTTTGAGCGGCTGGCGCTGATTCCTGAGCGCGTGCTGCAAGGCGAGGTCTGGCGGCTTTTTACATTTCTGGCACTCCCGTTGTCGCTCAGCCCCATCTGGATGATCTTCACGCTCTGGTTTCTTTATTTCATTCTGAATCTGATCGAGTCGGAATGGGGCGATTTTAAAACCACCTTTTATGTGCTGGTGTCGCTCGTCCTTACCATTATCTTCTCATTCGTCTTCAGCTACCCCGTTACGCAGATGTCCGACTTCACCTCGACACTCTTTTTGGCGGCGGCCACGCTCTATCCGGATTTCGAAATTCAAATGTACTTCGTCATTCCCGTGAAGATGAAATACCTGGGCTGGCTGGCCGCAGCGTTTGTCGTGCTGCGTCTGTTTCAAGGCTCCTGGGTTGACCGCCTCTTCCTCATCACCATCTATTCCAACTATCTGGTGTTCTTCGGCCCGCTGCTGCTCACGCGCCTTAAAGACTGGCAGCGTCGGCGAAATTATCGGGCGAAACTGCGTTAGTGCCCGCTACGCCGCGTTAACGATATTAAGGAAAAAAGCGACAGACCGGCTTTGCGTTCTGATTTGTCTGTGATTGCCTTGCAGCCTCATTAGGCAGTTAAACACAAAGGGGTTCATGATGAAGTCAGTGTTGTTAAGTGCAGTTGTAGTTTCCGCAGTGGTTCTTGGAACGGTGGCACAGGCCGCTGCTCCGCAGTTTGATGCGAAGTATTTCACCATCGGACAGGTGAAAGTCGAAAGACTCGATGCTTCGGCAGAGAGCACGGGCAGTGTCGGCATTCCAGCGCCAGCCACGCCTACGGATGCGCCTACCGGCGACCTTGATCTGGGAAACATCATTAATCTGGGCAAAAAACTTTGGGACATCATCGTGGCCAACAAGCCCGTGGTGAACATCTCAACTGACATGGCCACGGCGCTGCCCAGTGGGGTAAAGGGCTGGGACCAGCTCGCCACCTGGCAGATGCCACAAGTTCGTGAATACCGCGTCAGCTATACGAACCTGTATGGCATGACCATGGTCGACTTCAAATTTCGCGTGCTGTACACGCACGGCGGCTCGGTCAACGGCAAAGGTCTGTATCTGACCAACGCCACGATCATTCCCGCGCACCTGACGGTGGGCTGGGGTTATACCTTCAACGCGCAGTCGACGGTGGCCAGCGTGATGAATGCCGGCACGGCGCAGGATCCGGTTGCGGCCATGCAGCTGCAGCTGCACTGGAGCATCGACACGGTGATGAAGCATGAAGAGAACAGCTTGAATTATTACATCAAGGGCGATGGAACGTTTAAGGCCCTCGGTACGATGGGTGAAGAGCTCTTCTAAGGGATCTGGGGATCAGTTTTTAGATCGGAGCCAGGAGCCAGGAGATCGGAGCCACAGCGTAGATTGAAGAAAGACGACTCTTCAGTCTACGCTGTGGCTTCTGGCTCCTGGCTCCGATCATCGATCTGAAACTGATCCCGCTCCTAGTTCCACTTAAATATAAGTGACCCGATACTAATAAAGACCACGGCCAGTAAAGCCAGAAATCCCATTTCTGGCGCAAGACTAGTCAACGTCGCCCCATCAATCACAATAGCTCTCATCCCATCCACAATATGCGTCAGCGGAAACACCTTCGCGACCATCCGAATCGCGGGGCTGGCCGTATCCAAAGAAAACCAGATTCCCGACAAGAACATCATGGGCCAGGTTAAAAGATTCAGCACGCCTTCGGCCAGCTCTTCACTTGCGATGCGCGAGGCCACGATTAGCCCCAACGAAATCATCGCAATGGCGCCCACGGCGACAAAGACGAAGAGCGAAACGACCGAGCCGGCCATGGGAAAGCGAATGACAAGCTTGGCGCCCGTAAAGACAATAGCGGTCGTGGTCATGATCAGCAGCAGCCGGGAAAATACCTGCGCCGTCAAAAATTGAAAGGCGGTGACGGGTGTGGCTTTGATGCGTTTGAGGACGCCGTTTTTTCGATAGCGCACGATGGTGTAGCCCACGCCAAAAAGCGAGCTGAACATCATATTCATCGCCAGAATGCCCGGGATTAGCCAGTCGACATACCTTAGCTCGCGGCCTTCGACCGTCTGGCGCGTGGCCAGCCCCTTGCCCTGGGCTGCAGAGCTCAGCATCAGCTTTTCGACGAGACTGCCTTTGGCTGAGGTGGAGTTGATCCAGTAGCGGCCCTGGCCGCTGGTGTCGAGCAGCAGATCGAGCTGATGGTGGCGTAGCTTATTGATGGCGATTTCCTGGGCGTTCGCCGCGCCACGGTCGATCGGCACGAATTCGATGTGTTTGGTTTTCAAAAATTCCGTGGCCGCCACGGCGTCGGCCGCGCCGCTGGCACGCAGTACCCCGACCTTGAAAAGATCATCTGAGCCGCCACTGTATCCAAAGGCGAAGCCCAAGATGACCAGAAACGGAAAGATAAAGGTCCAGCCCAGCGTGCCTTTGTCGCGATAGAATTCTTTGTTGCGAGCCGCCACCAGCGCCCAAAAACTCCTCATGTTGCCATTCCTTTGCCGGTCAGTTTGAGAAAAAGATCTTCCAGGTTGCGTGAGCGCACCTGAATGCCGGTCAGCGAAACATTCAGGTCGAGAAGCCGTCGCAGCGTTTCGTTCACCTCTCCGGTTTGAATCTCAAAGGCGTCAGGGTGCTCAAACACAGTGCCGGGCAGCTGGTCCCTGGTTACTTTGACATCCGCCTTTGGAATTCGAATCGACAGTCCTTTGAAGTGTTCTTTGAGCAGGGTGTCGGGCGCACCCTGGGCAATGATCTTGCCGCGGCTCACGATGGCGATCTCATCGCAAAGTTCGTAAGCCTCTTCCATATAATGAGTGGTCAAAACAATCGTCTTGCGGCGAGCCTTGATCGTTTTGACCAGAGCCCAGAAGTCGCGCCGGGCGCCGGGGTCGAGGCCCGTCGTGGGCTCGTCGAGAAAGATAAGATCGGGATCGTTAACCAGGCTTATGGCCAGCAGCAGCCTTTGGCGCTGGCCACCCGAAAGGGCCGAGGCGTCGCGCTGCAGAAACTCACCTAAGTTGCACCATTCGATGAGCTCTTCGAGATTTGTGTTGGTCTTGTAAAAATTCTGAAACAAGACCAGCACCTCGCGTACGCGCAGCCGATCGGGCAGCGAGGTGGACTGAAACTGAATTCCGATGCGGTCAAGATAGTCGCGGCCCAGTGGTTGGCCCCGAAAGAGAATTTCGCCTGAGGTTGGGGGCAGAATTTTTTCCATCATCTCGATGGTGGTGGTTTTACCAGCGCCGTTGGGGCCCAGCAGGCCAAAGCAGACGCCTTCACGGATTGACAGCGAAAGGCCGTCAACGGCGCGCAGGCCCGGGAACTCCTTAACCAGATTTTTTGTTTCCAGAATCGGGGTCATCGAGTTGGCTTGGCTCATAGTGGTGCGAGTCTATTCGAGCTCATCCCGGGGCGCAAACGCATTCGAGATCAGCCGTGCGCCATCGGGGGTTCAGGTTTTACTGGAATCGGGCGTTGCGCAGATAGATCCGGCCCTGGGGCGTGAAGCTGACGCCTTGCACGCGGGTGTCGAGCAGATAGGGGAAGCGATTGAAGAACAGCGGAATAATTGCGGTGAAGTCGGTTTGCAGAATGGTGAGGGCGCGGACGGCTGCGCGGTCGCGGGCGGGACTGGCCATGGTCGTATCGATCTCATGGACGAGCCGGTCATATTCGGTATTTTTAAATTTCATGAAGTTTTCAGGCGAATCCGAGCGAAAGCCGTCGATATAAGTCATGACGTCGCCATAATCGGGAAACCACTGGTCATAATAGATGTCCTGATCCATCAGCTGCAGATGGTTGAGGTAGGAGCTGCGGCCCACCAGGTTCACCGTCACCTTGATGCCAAGATTTTTTCGCCACTCTTCGCACACGAAGTTGACGACCAGGGCATTTTCTTCGGTATCAGTGGCCGTAATGGCAAGTTTGCCGTCGAGCTGCTCACGGGTAACGCCGGAGTCGGCCAGCAGCTTTGCCGCAAGCTTCAGGTCAAAGGAAAGGCCGGTGGAATCGACCCCAGCCATGATGCTGGGATGCACGAGCGAATGCGTGGTCATGATTTTATCAGCCAGCAGCGCCGAAAGTTTAGTGGTGTCAATGGCGTGCGCCAGCGCCTGGCGCACCGGTGCGAGGCTCAATAAGTATTTCTTGTGGTTGAGCATCAGATATTGCGTCAGCACCGACGGCTCGGTGTGAAAGGCCGGAGTTTGGAGCAGGTCGCCGGCTTCCAGCAGGCGTCCAAGCTTCATGAACTGATGCTTGTGCTCGCGAAAATCTTTGACGTTGGCGTCTTCGTGACTCTGAATCTCGATGACGATCTGACGCAGCGGCGGCTTGCCGTCGTGGTAGCGCGGGTTACGCTCCATGACCAGCCGTTCGCCCTTGCGCAGCTCTTTGATGTTGTAAGGGCCGAGCACGACCAGATTACCGGGCAGGTTCCAGGTGCTGCCCAGCTTGTCGATCAGGTCGGCGCGAATTGGAAACGTGTAAAAATGAGCCAGTAGCTCGGTAAAACGCGGCGACGGCCTGGCAAGGGTGAACACCAACCGGTCGGCAGCGGGGGCGGCGACACCGACCTGGGCAAAATCTTTAAGTCGGCCGCGCTTGAAGTCTTCGGCGCCTTTGAGCAGATAAAGAAATTCGGCGTTCGGCGCCAGGTTAAGCGGGCTGAGCACGCGCTTCAGTCCATCGACAAAATGCTGTGCCACCAGCGGCCGGCCATCGGACCAAAGTACACCCGCCTTGAGCTGCACGGTATAGGTACGAAAGTCAGCACTCGGCGTGGCGGTCATCGCCAGGCGAGGCTGGGGCTTCATCTCGCCGTCCAACTCGTAAAGCCCTTCCATCATGTTCGGAAAAATAATGGTGCTGAACTTTCCCATCTGCCAGTCGAAGTTTTCGTGCATGTAGGGAAATCGCATGGTCAGCACATCGGGCGCGGCGGCCAGCGCGGGAATGGTGCAGAGTAGAAGGGATAGCATGCCAAGCCATTTCATTGAGCCATTGTAGCGTGCAATGCCGGGATAATCTACTTGGGCAGGGCGTCTTTCTCGTCCTGCACGGTATCAAGGTACAGGTCTTCGACTTTCTTTCGGGCCCACGGCGTTCGCCGCAGAAAGGTCAGACTCGATTTGATGCTGGGGTTGTTCGTGAAGCACTTGATGTCGATGATGCTGCCCAGCTCTTCCCAGCCGTAGGCTGCAACAAGCTTGGTAACCACCACTTCCAGGGTGACGCCGTGCAAAGGGTTTCTAGGCTGAGCGTCAGTCATGCGACCGCCACAGGCCGCTGACCAGCCACGAGCTGGCGCGGCCGCCGGCCAGATCGACTCTGAGCTTGCCCAGGTCGTCGTCGTTGCCGATGACTTTTTTGCGGTATTCTTCGGCCGTGAAAACCGCCGAGGCTTTCCAGCCTGTGGCCTTGAACTTCAGCCAGCGCGAAAATCTTGGGGCCAGGCGGGGATGCCGTCCGGCGTGCAGACCCTGCTGAAAATCGGCATCCCGGATCAGGCTCAGGCGATACAGCATGACGCCCCAAAGCCGGTACCAGCTGCCAAAATGATCGCCGACGAACTGGGGGCCTCGCGCCTCAAGATCGCCGCGAATGTCGACAAATCGATCGAAGAAGCTGGCCTGTCGCTCCGGTGTCGACTCGTAGTGGTAGCGCTCGGCATCCCACCAGCGGGCATTATTGCGAAGAACATTATGAATGGTCAGGATGGCGTTCCAGATATTGCCCTGGTTGAGTCGCACGGCCTGCTCGTAAATGTTGAGGGGCACGATCGAATTTTCGGGCTGCGCCCAGATCCAAAGCTCGAGCGCGGCTTCGTGGCCCGAGGTGTAATCGCACAGTCGGTCGGAGTCAGCGCCCAGGTAGGAAATAAAGGTGGGGTGCCGCGGTTCTGCTACCGTGGTGTTCCACTGCAGGCACTGCATCCTGGATCGATCCAGCGTAATGGGCTGACCCAAAGCTTTCGTCACCATTGCCATGCGCAGGCCCAGCTTTTTGGCATTGATGTTAACCCGTCCGGTACGGGCGTGGTGATAAGCAACGTGTTTGGGATTGTTCGGATCAGGCTGGCCGGGGACAAAGAATCCAGTCACCAGATCTTGAATGACGTCCCAGGCATAGGCGAGTTCGCCATAGCCTTCTTCGCAGCGCGCAGGAGTTGCAGCTCCAACCAGAAGT
Organism: candidate division WWE3 bacterium; assembly: GCA_038231515.1. GTDB lineage: Bacteria > Bdellovibrionota > UBA1018 > UBA1018 > UBA923 > JACQAX01. The sequence continues at coordinate 280 of JBBRLF010000220.1, read as the reverse complement.
GGCAGAAAAAAGATTAAGGTGATGAGCCGGACCGTCGATACCATGGCGTTGCCTATAGCATATTTGACGCGCCGTTGCTTGGGATTCAGGAGATTCTTTGACGGGCTGTGAAGGACCGCCTAGGTTTTTTTCATGGCGGTATTATTTGCGGTTTTCGGCATATTTCTCTCCCAATGCGCGCAGGCGTCGTCCTATCCCCTGGTCGACCTGCACGCCCATCTTTTCATGTCGCGAGGAATGGGCTTTTTGTTTCGAGGCAGCTTTCAAACCCCCTTGCGCT
>JBBRLF010000219.1:0-8693 GCA_038231515.1 candidate division WWE3 bacterium | reverse complement strand
GGGTGGCGTCAGGTGTCAGTCGATCATCAGGGTCTTGCAAAACTCAGGCACATGAGCAATAACAGCAACGCGATTGAGGCTACGATCACGCAGTTGATTCACTAAACACAATCCGTTGGACCTGATAATTTTGTCGCGACCGCTTTCGCCCCACCACACCCAGAAGCTCAATGCCCTATACACTAATGGCTCAAGGCATTTCGAAGGGGCAAGACGAAGTTAATCTTTCAGGGTATCGCGACTATCGAGGCATCACAGTGGTTGGCGCATGGCTTTGGGACCAAGAACTGGGAATGGGATTTGCGACTGAGCTGGACATGGATGAAGCCTATGCTCCTTATAGAATGATCGACCGTGGCCTGTGGCTCATTGTTGGAATCGTTTTCCTTTCCATGTTCTTCGTTTTGCTGTTGCGCGAGGCCAAAACACGAATGGATAGAACCAATTTTGAATTGCAGCAGACAAATAGAATCAGAAGGGAGCTTCTGGCAACCGTCTCTCATGATCTGAAAAATCCGCTGGCTGCGCTTCTTTTGACCAATGAGCTGCTTCTTAAAACCTTGCCGCAAAATTTCGAGTTTACAGACAAAAGGCGAAAGCTCCTTGAACAGAGCCGGCACGCGGCCGAACGGATGAGGAAGCTCATCACCGACCTGCTCGATAAAGCAAAAATCGAGTCGGGGAAACTTATCATCTATCCTGCTGCATGCGACGCAGAGGTGCTTCTCTCTGGCGTGAGGGAAATGATCGAGCCCCTCGCAGCCAACAAAGGAATTCACCTCATCTGGGATACTCCCAACACCTTGCCTCGTCTCTGGATTGACGAGGGCCGAATTTCACAGGTATTTTCAAATCTTCTTGGCAACGCGATCAAATTCACCGCAAGAGACGGCCAGATCATCGTCAACGCGGAACATCTTGGAGATTGGGTGAGATTTTCCGTGCGCGATACCGGTCCGGGAATCGCAAAAGTGGATATTCCCCATCTCTTTGAGCGGTACTGGCAAGCACAAAACACGGCACGCGCGGGTACGGGCCTGGGCCTGGCGATCACTCAGGAATTCATAACCGCTCACGGGGGAAAAATCTGGGCCGAGTCGGAGCTGGGACTAGGGTCAGTGTTTTTCTTCACTGTTCCGACAGACCTGGCAAAGGGTGCTCGGGTATCCTAGCGTGCCTTAAAAGCGACGCCACGTTATCGCCTTCGCAAGGTCAAATCGCTTTGACCCGATGAGTTTTCACGTCTTGAATACTCACTGTTTTTGCTGAATTGCCCCAGCTATTGTAGACAAAGGTCAGGACGTTCGCGATATCCTCATCGCTCAAACTCCACGCGGGCATCACGCCGTTATACTCCTGGCCATTCACGACAACTTTGCCTTGAAGCCCGCCGGTCACGGTTTTAATGATTTTCGCTTTGTCAGAGGAGTTTAGAAAATCGGACTTCGCAAGCGGCGGGAAAGCGCTTGGAATGCCCTGGCCGCCTGCTTGGTGGCAGGCCATGCAGTTCGTTCTATAGATGCCTTCGCCCCTGGTGATCTGATCCTTCTTACTGCTTGCAGGAGCCGCAATTCGATGGGGCATCTCTGTCACTCGAATTGCTGTTCCCTCGGGCAGGTAAACCTCATCTCTGATTTTTCCGGAAAAGGCGATCTTGTCCTCATCCCCGCTTACTTTTATCAATCCGAGCGCGCCCCGGTTAAAAGCACGAGTAAGCGAATGATCGACCATGACGAAAGTACCTGGCGCTGCGGCTTTGAATTCGATAATCGAGGCTCCACCCGGCGGTACCGTTGTGGTCTGGACATTCTGTTCAACAATGGAAGTATTCCCCTCTGGCGAGACCCGATCAAAGATTTCACCAATCACATGAAAAGATGACGTGAGATTCGGTCCACCATTGCCAACAAAAAGGCGGACGGTCTCACCTTTCTTTGCGGCAAGCGCGCTATCTCCAAGCATGGCTCCGACCGAGCCGTTAAAAACAACGTATTCCGGTTTTTCGTCAATTGCCTTGTCCATGCTAAAGGGCTGAAGTCCGGCCTGACCGTTCTTGCCTTTGGTGTAAAACTCGCCCTGCATGACGTAATACTCATGATCGACTTTTGTGAGCCCGTCTCTCGGCTCTACCAGAATCATCCCGTACATTCCGTTTGCAACATGCATGGCAACCGGAGCGGTTCCGCAGTGATAGACGTACAACCCTGGATGAAGGGCTTTGAACGAAAAGACCGAGCTATGGCCAGGTGCTGTAAGCGATGACCCAGCGCCCCCGCCCGGTCCGATGACAGCGTGAAGATCAATATTGTGAGGCATTTTGTTGCCGGGATGATTGTCGAGATGAAACTCGACGAGATCGCCTTCGCGCACGCGAATAAATTTTCCAGGGACCTTGCCGCCAAAAGTCCAAAAGGTATATTGCACGCCGTCGGCCAGGCGGCCTTCCAGCTCTTTTACTTCCAAATGCACAACGACCTGGGTCGCATGCTCTCTACTGATCGGTGGTGGAACATTTGGCCCGTCGGACAGAACCGCGATTTCTTGACCTTCAATTTTCTCATCCCGATTGTCTTCGGGAGACGCTGCCCACCCCTGTCCTGCAAGGCAGATGAATAATCCTGAGATCAAGGCATTTCGAATTCTTCCAGACATACGCATTATTTGAATTGCTCTCCAAGGAGTAGGGTTTCATGAAGTCTAACATGCAAACAACACCTTTGGCCCCTTTTCGACTCTTCTTTCCATTGGGAACGCTTGCAGCGGTCTTGGGCACCCTGCCCTGGATAAGCTTTGGCTTTGGGGTATCTCATGGGTATCCGAGGCGCTGCGCTGCTCGCATTCGGTAATGACCGCCCCCCAAAATGCGGGTAAACTCACACAATGTCGATCGATTCAGAAAAAGACCTGGAAGCACTTCGTAAAATCGGTAGAATTGTCGCTCGCTGCCTTCAGTACATGCAATCGAAGCTGGAGCCGGGCATTACGACAGGCGAGCTTGACGCCCTCGGCGGGCAATTTCTTGCAACACATGGGGCTAGATCAGCACCGAGACTCACGTATAATTTCCCGGGGCACACCTGCATTAGTGTCAACGAGGAGGCCGCACATGGAATCCCGGGCCCGAAGGCCCTGAAGGCTGGAGATTTGGTGAACATCGACGTTTCGGCTGAGCTGGAAGGCTACTTTGCCGATACGGGTGGTTCGGCAATTATTCCGCCGGAATCAAAGCTTCACCTGCAGCTCTGTGCCACTGCGAAAAAGGCCCTCGAAAGCGCCATGCTGGAGGCGCGCGCCGGTGCCAAGCTCAACCGGATCGGTCACGCGATTGAGACTGAAGCCACGCGAAACGGATTCACGGTCATTGAAAACCTCGGAAGCCACGGCGTCGGCCGCGCTCTTCACGAGGAGCCAGAGTTCATTGCGGGCTTCTATGACAAGCGAGACAAGCGGATATTAAAAGTAAATCAGGTGATTACGATTGAGCCATTCATCTCAACTGGAGCCAACGAGGTATTCGAAAATGGCGACGGCTGGACCCTCGTCACAAATCCGGGAATCTTCACGGCTCAATATGAACACACGCTCGTCATCACTAAAGGCAAGCCGCTGATCATGACCTTGCCGACATTTTAGCCCGTCACTCCGTCACAACCAATAGCCCCGTGGGATAAGGGTGAAAGATTGCCTGCTCTTCCAGATAGGCCACGGAATGTTTCTGCGCCAGAAATTTCAAAAGCGTAAGCAGCGCGATCAAAGGCAGCTCGCCGCGTCGATACTCTTCGATCATCGCAATAATCTGCTTTTTTTCCTTGCCGCTGATTTTGTCTTTAAAATATCCAAACACATGCTGAAGCACGTTAATCCATTGCTTGCGGGTGGGCGCCCGGCTGATGGCCGCCAAAAACAGGGGCCGGTAGTCAGCCAGGAGCTCAGCTGCTCTTTTTTTTCTGGAGTTGGCAGCGATATTTCCCAAGGCCTGGTACCGATCCGGCGCATGGGCCATGAGCAGCAGCTTGTAGTACTGATGAAACTTCTGAACCGCCGCGGTTTTAGGTTCCAGGTTTTTCAGCTTCAGAAAGGCAAACAGCTTGATGACATAAAGTTCGCGTTGCCTGGGATCGCTCAGGCGCCCTTCTTCGATCATGGGAATCGTCGGAAACCTTTCTTTAACGGCCTGCGCATAGAGCCCCACCGCTGATCGCGAGGGAGAATCATTCCGGCCATAGATTTTGACTCGTTCAAGGCCACAGCTTGGCGAGTCCTTCTTAAAAATATAGGAGTCCAGCTCAAGCCGCCCTGCCATCATCCGTCGCGCAGTTTCGTGTGCAAGCGCAGTTAAATTTTCCTCGGTGCCTTTGACTAGCAGCTGTGGATCTTCGACTCGCCCTTTAAGTCTCATGGTTTTTCTCGGAACACCCAAGCCCATCTCGACTTCGGGGCACAACGGCACCCACGTCACAAACTTACCCAGCATGTCGACAAGCCAGTCGTTTCGCTTGTCTTCGCCGTTATGCCGAACTTTCTGACCCAGCAGGCAAGCGCTGATTCCGACCCTTGGTTTATTCACGAACTACCCTTCTTTGCCGCGCGAACGATCGCATGCGCCATGTCGCTGAATATAAGCGCATGTATTGGATACAAAGAGTACCAGTAAAACAAGCCGGCCAGCCCCCTGGGTGCAAAGCTTGCGGTTTGAGTGAAAAGCGTCGTGTCGCCCGACCGATTGGCCTCCCACTGAATCCAGGCCCGGCCCGGCAACTTCATCTCAGCACGCAGCCGAAGCAGGTGGTCAGGCTCGACGGCCTCGACTCTCCAGAAGTCGATCGCCTCTCCCGCCAGCGTTTGAGTTTCATGACGTCGCCCGCGTCGCAAACCAGGCCCACCAATAACTCGATCGAGCAAGCCGCGCACCTCCCAAGCCCAGTTCCACGCAAGCCAGCCCGTTTGCCCGCCCAGACTACTAAAGGCGCCAAACAACGAGGCCGGACTGGCCTTGACGTTGAGACTGCGCACCTCGCGAATAACGCCCTCTTCGTTTTTAAGAGAACACGAGCTGGCACTGCCCAGCGCATTACTCCAGCGCGTCTCGGTTTCGCCGGTTTGCAGACGCGCCAGAGCCAGCTCAACCGCCTTTCTATATGGTATAGGCTTGATCTGAGGAAAAAGCAGCTCCGCTTTCCGCGTATCCGCAAGCAGTGGCTGAATAATGCCTTCAATAATCGGTACCGCAATGGAGTTGGGAATCGGCGTAATCAGACCCACCCAATGCGATGCCAAGCTGGGCGCAAAAATAGGTACTGGCAAAATGGTGCGACGCAGGCCACGAAGCTCGGCAAAAACCGTCATCATCTGCTTGAAGGTCAGGCGGTCAGCGCCCACCTCAACCACGGCAGAGGGAAGGATCGCTAAAGCCGCAAGCAGATAGGCCAGCACATCACGCACGGCCAGCGGCTGTATCTCATTCAAAATCCACTTCGGAGCGATCATCACAGGCAGTCGCTCGGTGAGATAACGCAGCATCTCAAACGAGGCTGAGCCCGACCCAATGATCGGGCCGGCCCGAAACTCAGTGGCTGGCAACGAGGCGCGCAGAATCTGACCCACTTCCGCGCGGCTTTTCAAATGACTTGAGACTGCGCCGTTCATAGGAATCAGACCACCGAGATAAATGACGTGTTTCAACTTTCCGGCGGCAGCCACAAAATTCCTGGCGGCCTTGCGATCCAGACTCTCAAAGTCAGGGCCGGAAAGCATGGAGTGCACGAGATAATAGGCCGCATCCACCCCGTCCAACGCGGCGGCCAGCGATTCATTTTTCACGAGATCGCCAGTGCAAATCTCGACTTTGGACGTCCACAGTCTACCCATAACCCGCGCGGGATCTCGCACGAGCACGCGTACCTGGTGCCCTTCTTCGAGGAGCTTCGGGACAAGGCGACCGCCGATGTAGCCCGTGGCACCTGTTAACAATACTTTCATGTGCTCATTCGCGCGCCTGAAGTGTTAACTTCAACTTTGAGACATCAAAGCCCAAATCGCGGGCCTTTTCCAGCAGATGACCAAAGGTCGTCGAACTAACAACCGGCGTGCGACTCAAAAACCAAAGATATTCACGATCCGGCGCCCCGACCATGGCGTATTCGTAGTCAGCATCAAGATCCAAAATCCAATAGTCACCATAGAAGGGCCAGAAGAAGGTGACTTTTAGTTTTGCGTTAGTATCCCGATCAACGACATACGCCACTCCCTTTGCGACTTTAATTTTTCCTTCCAAGCTTTTGAGATGACACGTATTCACAACGCGAATCTTGCCGCCAGGCAGAAGCGAGTAGTCGGCGGTGCTGCCCGTGCAATTTTTCTCGAAGCTCTGCGGAAAAGCGGCGATCTCGTACCACTTGCCAACGTAACGATCCAGGTCGACACGGGAGACAGTTTCCAGGGGCTTTTCAGCCGCACTCATAAACTGGCTTGATAGACTCAGCAAGGCGATCATTAACAACTTCATGACCCCACTCCTAGGTGACGGCGGCAGTATCTTGGCCAACGCGTCAAGCTTGTTAAGTTTGATGAGTGCGATGCCACTGATGAAATAGCTCTTGCAAGAACCCGGCTCAGTTGTTTCAACCGCCGACCAGCCTTCGTTCCCTTTGACGTAGGTGGGCTTACAACAGCGAGCAGTGCAACGGCTTTTACCGGTTGAGCACACCGTGCCCCGTCGACATTTTAATCGCGCTCAAAATGGCGCGCACCGAATTCTGAGGGTCTTGCCGCAAACCTACCTGCTGATAACGAAGGACTCCATTGGCATCAAGTACGGTAATGATATTGGAATGAGAAAAATTTCCGCGAGTATCTTTCTTGTACTTGACTCCCAAAACCGCCGCGAGTTCTCGAATGTTCCCCGGTGTACCAGTGAGCAAGGTCCATCGTTTAAAATCGAGCCCGTGGCTCTCTCCAAAATTTTTAAGAACTGTCTTCGAGTCATGCTCCGGATCGAAGGAGACGAGCACAAACCGCGTTCGTTCGCGCATAGCGGGCGCCAAGCTACTTTCAATATGTTGAACATCCGCCGTGATGAGCGGGCAAGCCCCTTGGCAACTCGTATAGACCATTGCAAGCACCACGGGATGGCCAAGGAATGCACCCAGTGTCGTCTTTTTGCCGTTCTGGTCAATCCAGCTGCTTTCCAGCTGAAAAATGGATTCACCACTGAGTGCGAATACCAACGGCAGCAGCTTCGCGACAAGAACCAACACGGACCACGCCTTCATCACAAAGCTCCTTTTACACAACGAAAACCAAGGTTACTTACCGCGAAGTTTGCCTTCAGGCTGCTTCGAAAAGAAAACCGCATGAAGCTGGCGTAATCCGTAGAGTCAAGCGCGCCCTGGCTCCCGCTACCGCAGAACAGATTTTGATCCGGTGTTCCGCCATCTCGCGATTCGTCGCCAACCAGCGCGCTATTAAAATCAAGGGTCCACTCCCAGATCAAACCATGCAGGTCGTAAACTCCAAAACCATTCTTCGCCTGCCTGCCTACCACGGAAAGGCTCTTGGAATTAGGCTTGGAGTACCATTCGAGAACCCGTGCTTTGACCCCTGCCGATCCCCGTCCATCATCGCCGGCCGCGTATTCCCACTGATCAGTGGTTGGCAATTCTTTGCCCCGATCATGACAGTAGGCAGCGGCAGCGAACCATGAAACCTGGGTCACCGGTACTCTTGAGCCCTGAGGTACTGACAAGTCGCTCCCCCATCCCTCAAGATAGTGAGCATCGGCGAAAAGTCGTTTCACTTTCGACTTGCGCCATTTTGGCTTCTTTTCAAGAAATCGCAAAAACTCGCCGTTTGTAACAGGATAACGATCCATCCAAAAGGACTTCACCTCAACTGGATCTCGCTTTAAGGGTCCGGCTACCTTGGCCGGCTTTTCGATGAAGAACGGAACATACCTACCAGTGGGAACGAGAACCATAGGATCCGCGAAACAAAGTTGCGGATAAAGGCACGCAAGTACGACGAAAACGACTGATTTCATCTACGTCAATATTCCGTCATTGGGGTTGCTCGAGTTCTCTCAGAGTTACTCACTATTTGAATTGCTCTCCATGGCGCAGGATCTTCCTAAGACTAACACGCAAAACCTGATTTTAAACGCAGATCGCTCGCGTTCTTTGGATCACCCAGTTGACTAGTCATTCGGCATAATGTATGGTATCCCATATATATATGCGAACCAGGGAAGTTCTTTATGACACGTAAGCCAAGTCCAGGCATACAAGGCGAGACTCAAGAGGTTTTGAACTCGATTAGAAAGATCGTTAAGGCTCTGCGAGAGGCTTCCAAGCAAACAGAAAAGCGAATCGGCCTGAGCGCCGCTCAACTCTTTGTGCTTCAAAAACTTTCTGAAAATGACACTCCCCTTTCAGTTAATGAGTTGGCCGCGCGTACCCTGACTCATCAGAGCTCGGCTTCAGTCGTGGTGACCAAACTCGTAAAACAAAAGCTGGTCGAACGCCTGCCTTCAAAACTCGATGCTCGTGCGGTGGCACTGCACCTCACTAAAAAAGGTTCAGCGCTTCTAAACGGAACACCACCCCTGATCCAAGAACGCCTTGTCGAGGGCATTCGTCGACTCTCGACCACCGAACGGCAGGGACTGGTAACCGGGCTCCATGCATTAATCGTAAAGG